>PARF01000068.1 GCA_002709915.1 Roseibacillus sp.
TTCCCGATCCCGGTGCATCGATCAATTCAACCACCGCTCCAATGGCGTTACGATTGCACTCCTCACCCTGCAGCAGAACGGACACGAAATCCCCCTTTCGAGTTCCTGCGTGCTGGTTAAGCATCAGGCGCAGGCGGGGCGCAGTGCGATCACGATACCAGAGATCAAGATCCCCATCATGATCCCAGTCTACCACCGCAAGGGCCCGGCCATCGGCCTCCTGGTCGAGTCCCATCACCGCCGAAACGTCCGCAAAACCTCCCGCCCCATCGTTGAGCAGAAAACGGTTCCGCTCCCGTCCGCTCCACGAGAGTCCATCCCTCACCTGCTGGAGCAGATCACTCCAGGCGTTCCCATAAAGATCAGGATCAGCCTGCTGTTGCGGCGACACGACCTGCCGCCAGAAGAAACTTCACAAGTCATCCGGCTCTCGACCGGTCAGGAATCCATTGGAAATCACGAGATCCTCCCACCCATCGTTATTGAGGTCCCCGAACCCCGAGCTCCAGGCCCATTGTCCAAGGTAACTCCGGCTTCCTTCGCTCACATCACGAAACCCGTATCCACTCTCTCCCCGTCCTCCCGCAAAAAGCGAGTTGCCCCGGGCCATTCTGCGTAACTTCCCCACCAGATCCGGGTCGGAGCCCAAGGTAAAGAGCTTCTGCCGGCTAATCCGGTTCCCCGCAGCAGAGAACATGTTACCCACATAGATATCAGAACATCCGTCCCGGTTGTAGTCACCCCAGGCCACGGACATCCCGGAGGCCATGTCCTCAATCTTCAGTTCATCAGCAATCTGGCGAAATCGTCCCCCTTCATTCTGGTAAAGGCAGTTCCTCCCGAAGTCATTGGCCACGTAGAGATCAGGGTCTCCGTCACGGTCATAGTCCTCCCAGGCTGCGGCAAAGCTCCACCGAGAATTAGCAGCATCCAATCCCGCCGCTGCAGTAGCATCTGCGAATCCAAAGTCTCCGAGATTTTTCAACAGAACATTACGCCCCCCATTTCCAGCATCGTGGAACGGGCGGGGGGCATTCACCTCGAACCCCCTTCGTTCCGCATCATCTCCCACGCTGTAAACACACACATGGATGTCCAGAAGCCCATCGTTATCATAGTCAGCCGCACTCAGAGAAAAAGGGTAGCGCGCTCCCGGGTGGCCTCCCCGCAGACTGAAGTGCCCCCTTCCGTCATTTTCAAGGAACACCACCATCGCAATGGTTGCCACTATCAGGTCCTCATCGCCGTCATTATCGAGATCCACAAGCAGCGCACTTCGGGAATCTTCCATCCAGTCCACACCTGCCTCAGCTGATCCATCAATCACTGTGCCATCCTGCTGCTGGAGGTAGAGACGGTTCGGAAGACTCCCTCCATCACAGACATAAAGATCCTCAAGACCATCTCCATTGACGTCGCCCACCGCCAATCCATGGTGTCCCGTGAGGGAGAAATCTCCAAGCCGTGTTAGCCTTGTCGCCCAATCTCCCGTTCCTCGGAGAACCTGATTCGCATAATGCTCCGTTCCGCCCAGCACCGCGGCACTGATATCAACAAATCTCTGACCCGTTCCTAACCAGCACTCCTCGTAATATTCCACCTGCAGGTAGGAAAGCCGGGGCGGACTTTCCTTCGTCCAACGAGTAGACCACGTTGCATTGATCTGCCGGAGGGAATCGTTGTCGAACCCTGCAACTCCCAGCTCCACCAGCACTTCNGCAGAAAACTCGTACTCAAGCTCTTTCAAATCGATAACCTTGACCNAGAGTCTCTTCAGCAGTTGTGACGGATCTTCACCAAGCAGAATATCCCGCGCTGCGGAAAAACCTGCCCATCCTTGGTGCCGGGTCACTTCGCCGAGCGGGTCTCGTGGTCGCAAGGTCCGAAGCCCTCCATGATATTTTTTTTCAATCAACAGAGACGGCCGTAACTCCGTAGATGCAAATTCATCCGCAAGCACTAAGCGGTCCCCTGCCCGCAGAAGAGACTTCAGTCTTTTTGACACCATTTTACTAAGGATTTCGGATTGCCACCCTCCGTCAGATTCTCCGGCTTCTTCTGGCCTCAGTCCTTCCACGGGGGTTACCTCCAAGATCTGGTGGATGGAAGAATCCTTCCGACCAGGAGAAACCGCCCGAACCTCTAATTTGACCAGCTCGTCTGCGGGGATAGCNACAGTAATTTCCAAAGCGCCTTCCTCAGAAACCTCGACCTGATTGCTGCTCTTTTCCCCGCACCCGGCGAGCAAAAAGCAAACCGTGAACCTTATGACTAAACTGAGGAAGTNGCGAAACGCCATTGGAGAAGCAATAGTATCTCTCAGAGAGNCAGGGGCTCATCGGCATCGGCAAACCGGCCGGAGGGCACTCCCATTCGCTGCATCATCGCAAGGTGCAGACGAGACATGGAGGTGCTTCNGGCATGATCGGCATACCGCCCCGTCCTGATCGTTCCGTCTCCGCCTCCAGCCACTAGGATTGGCAGATCTTTCTCCGCGTGTTCGTTCCCATCCGCGAGACTTGAGCCATAAACGATCATCGAACGCTCTAAAACCGTGGCCCCGTCACCATCTTCGAGCCCCTTGAGCCGATCAAGGAACCAAGCCAGCTGAGAGTGGTGCCACCTGGTAACCTCGTTGTACTGATCTTTCTTACTCCGGACACTGTCCCACTTCGTGACACCATCGTCATCTTCAGTACGCCCACTCGCATTTTTCCAGTGGGAAAGGGCATGCCACGTCCCNTTCACACCAGGAAGAAAATTGAAGTAGCGATTACTCTGTCCATGATCGAGCATGAACGTTGAGACCCGTGTTGCACCGGACCAGAATGCAAGGGCCATCAGGTCCAGCAGCTGACGAACGTATTCCTCATGACTTGATGGGATCCCGGGCTTTGGACGCCGCAGCGTATCCGTCAAGGCCCGGTCCTCATCCATGCGAAGGCTCTGCTCTTCGGCAAAAGCAAGACGCTTTTCAACAGAGCGGACTGCATCGAAGTATTCATCAATCTTGCGCTGGTCAGCTCTGCTCGCTCTGCGTTTGAGATCTTTTGACTGGGAAAGAACCAGATCGAGGACACTTTTGTTGACGAATCCTTCCTCTGACCGTCGAAAGAGCTTGTCGAAGATAGCCCGGGGCACGGTCTCACGAACTGCCGGCGTATCCCGNGAGGTCCACGACAGGCAATTCCTCGAGAGGCTTCCAGAGAAACTTCCCTCCCCGCTCGTACTGATTTCCAGCGAAGGGAGTGGTGATGCAGAAAGGTGCTGAGCTACCATTTGATCGACCGAAGCACTCCCCACGTCGTTTCGACGCCCATCAAAAGCNCCCCCGGTCAGCCAGGTTGCAGTTCCTGCTCCGTGGCCGTTTCCGCGTGGCGTCCACAGGTTGCGGGTCACCACCAGATCCTGCTTATGGGGTTCCAGAGGAGACATCCAGTCATTCAACCTCTCTAGGCTCCCATCCGGGCCCACTTTGCTCGGANCCCATGACCCCGCTGCGGCACCATTGGGAAAGTAAAGATATGCCAACCTTGTCGCCGAGCCCGCCTTTCCGCCTTTCAACCCTGGGGCTGGCGCTCCCATGCTTTCCAGAGTGGGAAGGAACAGGCAGGCTCCAACTCCTCTCAGGAATGCTCGTCGGTTGGAAGAATTCTTCATTCTGAAGTGGAGGGCACAGCGGGTTCTGTATTAACAGGCAACCGCCGCATGAGAAATGGCCGGCTTTCCGCCACTTCTCTTACCATGTCACCCATGGGATAACCAGACGGTTTCAATCTGGCAGCGATCTCTCGAACCGCTCCCTCATCGTAATATTCCAGCTGTCGGCCAAGGCCATAGGCCATCATTTTGCGAATCACCTGCATCCCGAGATCATCGAGGCGCCACTCTCGAAGGGCGATTTTAAGACCCTCCGGGCCACGGAACCGAGCTCCATTGGGTAAGGTCCCCCGATTGTCCACNTTTGACCGCCACTGTCCAAACTCCGCGTAATTCTCGAGCGCGAAACCGAGGGGATCAATTCTTGAGTGACACCCTGCACAACGCTCCGAACGCCTGTGAACCTCAAGCTGCTCCCGGAGATTACGAACACCGTCCCGTCCTCGCCCNCCGCCCTCAATTTCTGGAACATTGGGAGGTGGTGGTGGGGGCGGCGTTCCCAGCAGAGTAGTGAGAATCCAAGTGCCTCTCACTACCGGACTCGTGCGATCGGGAAACGAAGTCGCCGCAAGGATGCTTGCGTGACCGAGAAGCCCTCCCCGACGAGGAGTCTTCAGAGATACTTTCCTCATCGCGTCTCCATCCACCCCGGGAATCCGGTAAAATCGGGCCAGCTCCTCATTGAGAAAGGTATAGCGGGCATTAATCATGCGCTCTACGGGAGCGTTTTCACGGATCAGGGAATGAATAAAAAGCGCAGTCTCATCTCGCATGGCCTTCATCAATGATTCTGTACACCATGGATTGTCGATGGGATCTTTCCGAATGCGGGGTCCGACATTGTGAGTCCCTAGCCACTCACCGGCAAAAACTTCGCCGAGCGCAAGGCTCCGGTCATCCGAAAGCATTCGAGCTATCTCGTTTTCACGACCTGTTTTTTCCCCAAGAAGGCCGCCCTCTGCTGCTCCGAGAAGTTTTTCGTCAGGAGAAGAAGCCCAGAGAAAATAAGAAAGGCGTGAAGCAAGATCAGTGGAGGCGACTTTTTCGTCTATTCCCGGCTGCCCTGCCTTCTCGACCCTGAGCAGAAAATGAGGTGAGATCAGAACCAATTTGAAGGCTGTCGCCAGTGCGTCTTCTTCTGGCTGACCGGTATCACGAGCAATCTCGAGATGCCGTNTTAATTCTTCAAGCTCACCGTTCTCAGGTGTTTTGCGAAAGGCGAGCCGGGCAAACCGCCGAAGACTCTCATCACTTCCACCATCTCCCCTGAGTGCCGCCCAAGCCTGCGGCAGATTACGCACTGTATCGATAACTTCCTCGGCCGCAGTCAGGTATCGGTCGAGGTGGGCAGTCGCCAGAAACAANGTATTGGAGCTGTTCGAAAAACCACTCGTCCCACTGAAATCTACTGGAAACTGATCAGCCGGGCGCAGATCAAGACCCACAAGGTCCCGGATAGTTCGATTATATTCCTCCCGGGTAAGACGCCTCGCAGGAGCGTAACCTGGATCGCGTATTTTTTCGTAGGGAAAGTGCTCAATTTCCTGCCGTACCCATGCACGAAGCCGTAGTCTATCCTCAGCTGCTGGTTGCGGCCTTTTCTTTGGTGGCATATCCCCACTACGGATCCGCTCCGCTACATTTTCCCATAGCCGGCGATTCCTTACGAGGGGCCTTTCAAGAAGAGCCTTCTCGAGATCGAGGTCTCCCTTCGCGCTGGAGGAGTCATGACAGTCAAAGCAGTAAGTCTCCAAGGCAACGACGATGTGCTTATCGTAATGAAAAGCAACCTTCTCAAGGACGCTCTNGCTCTCTTGGCGGCCCAATGGTGGAGGCGTGTATATCTCTCCCGTAACTTCCTCTTTATCATCTTCTCTACCGATTCCCTCAATCTCCTCCAGAAAATCTGCGATCATTTCATTAACCGCTTTACGGGGATTGCCCTTTCGCCATTGCAGTTCCTCTGCGAGCTCTGCCGCGAGGTCCGCATCACCGTTTCCAGCAGCCATCTTCATTTCCCTTTCGGTAATTCCATTTTCGATCTGCCAACGCTCCTCCATCAAACCCCTGAGAGTTTCTTCTGCCTGACCCTCCTCTATCTCACCTTCTTCGAACTTCCATACGAGGTAATCAAGAGCAGCCTCGTTTGCCATCTCCCCGACCATGAGCTCCGCCCACTCTTCACCGTCCTCACGTGCCTCCCGCCACTCATCCTGCAGGTCACCAACTCTCTCAGTGGCCTCTTTCAGCACTTCATCGAAACTCCTATCTTTTGCCTCCTTGATGACTTGGAGTAAACGTGGAGCACGCTCCTTCAGAAACTTCTGATCTTCGCGGGACAATTCCTCCGCCATGCCATGAGCCATGAGCCCAGAAATAGCGATCAGGAAGAAANGGTGTGGGTGCACCCGGTTAATTTGCCCCTTTTCTTTATTAGAACAAGAACCTGTTACCCTGAGCCAGACCAGCCAAGAAGGAAGATTCCCGTTCGGTCCCTCAGCTCTTCATCCAAAGTCCACTATTTTNCGGGCCAATTGGGATCCGGCTCATGAGCTTTGTCCATGAGAGCGATTGCGGCCTCCGTAAGATCGGGGTGAAGTTTACTGAGATCCTCCGCCTCACCAGGATCTACAGCAATATCGTAGAGCTCAACCGGACCCGTGTGCATTGGCTTACGGATGGCCTTCCATTTTCCAAGGCGCACCGCCTGGGAAGATCCACGCTCATGGAATTCCCAGTACATGACCGAGTCGCGAACCCACCGCNTGTCCCGAGACTTCCCNCGTAGGGCTCCCGCAAAACTATCACTGTCGATGTCTTCGGGAGGCTCTATCCCGACAAGATCAGCAACGGTAGACATCAGGTCACCGAAATACCAATGACTCTCATCCCTACTTCCAGCCCGAACGGTCCCCGGCCACCATGCGATCATCGGCACCCGGATGCCTCCCTCTGTGAGGTCCCTCTTTTTTCCACGTAACGCGCCATTCGAATTAAAAAAATCTGCCCGGTGCCCTCCTTCCTGATGCGGGCCATTATCCGAAGTAAAGATTACCAGGGTCTTCTTCGCCAGTCCGGTCTCGCTCACCACATCGAGAACGCGCCCGACATCACGATCAATATTACTAAGCATTGCCGCGAACCCTTTTTCAGCCACAGGCCAGTCCCTCTTCTCAAATTCTCCGAGCTCCGGGACTTCCATTCCCCGAGAACCGGCTTCGTTGTTTGCATGGGGTGTATTCAGCGCATGCATTAAGAAGAAAGGAGCCTCCTTATTCTCCCTGATAAATTTTTCAGCCTCTGCCACAAATAGATCTGGAGCATAATCAATCCGCTTCACTGCAACTCCCCTCCCTCCCTGAGCTTTCCCGGGAACTTGAAACGGCTTCCATTGTGACGCGACTTCATTCCTCAACTTTTCGACCTGCCCATTCCGGATCAGAAACTCAGGATAAAAGTTATGAGCGTGCCACATGTCCACATAGCCAAAGAAGTAATCGAATCCGATATCATTTGGGTTGCTCATATTGTCGGGAGTTCCCAATCCCCACTTTCCAATACAGGCCGTCCGATAACCCGCGGTTTTCAGGAGCNCCGCGAGGTTAGGGTCCTCGGGACGAAGAATCACAGGCCGCGTCGAATTGCCCCGGACGGCCGTTCGNCCCATATGCNTCCCNGTCATCAGGACACTTCGCGACGGCGCACANACCGTTGAGCCCGCATAAAATTGCGTGAACTGCATTCCCTCCGATGCCATCCTATCGATGCGAGGTGTTTTCAGAACTTTCTGGCCGAAACACCCAAGGTCTCCGTAGCCAAGGTCATCCGCTATGATCAAAACAATATTCGGTGGATCAACTTTCTGAGGTTTCGCAGCCGCCACGGGAACTGCATGGGACAGAAAGATCGCAGAGAGCGCTGGAAGAAGACGCGGATTCAAGGGACTGATCCTCCAGCCCATCCAGCCAATGGCAAGAAAAACGCAAGGTAACAATTTAGGATCNTACGAGGTTCAGGCATCTGGATATTTACCGATTCATCNCTTCTGGCCCCATCAACGTGTACCTATTAATGACGGGTTGCCAAACCACCGGAAACGCGCAAAATACTATCAAGATGACACCACGATTTCTTCTCCCAGCCCTGGCTCTCAGCCTTGCCCTGCCCACCCTCAAGGCCGCAGAGGAACTTCCCAGCGTGAGCTATGAGAAGTTTGCCTCNGGCTTTGTCTCACCCCTCAGCATGATCCCATACGAAGAGGGCGAGAAGGCCTTTCTCGTCGTTGATCAGACAGGTGTCATTCACTTTCTCGATGAGAAGGGGGGGAAACCTGGCAAAGCTTTTCTTGATCTCCGTAAGTCCATTGTGAATTTGAAAAAAGGTTTCGACGAACGCGGTTCTCTCGGAGTCGCACTCCATCCTCAGTTCAAATCCACCAGAAAGGTGTATGTTTATTACAGCGCACCTCTCGCGTCAGATGGAACTGAGAATTTTGATCACACTGCGCATCTTTCCGAGTTCAAGGTCAAGGCTGACGGCACAGCCGACACTCGAAGTGAGCGGATAATTTTTACCGTAGACCAGCCACAGTGGAATCACGATGGAGGAAATCTGGTCTTCGGGAAGGATGGCTTCCTTTNCCTCGGACTCGGTGACGGAGGAGCTGCCAACGACCTCGACCCCAAAGGATCCCCNAAAGGAGGACACGAAAAAGGCGGTAATGGGCAGGCGCTGAATCGCTATCTTGGTAAAGTTCTACGTTTCGATATTGATTCTAAAGCTCCTTACGCGATCCCCGATGGCAACCCCTTCAAGGGCAGCAAGGACGGAAGAGAGGAAATCTATGCTTGGGGAATTCGAAATCCGTGGGGCATCACGGTCGACCATGAGAGCGGCGATATTATCGTCGCAGATGTAGGTCAAAATCGCTTTGAGGAAATCAACGTCCTCTCTGCCGGCAACTTCGGGTGGCCCCGCTACGAAGGGTATGCAGCCTTTGATCAGCTGAAACCAAGTGAGCCATGCACTTTGGAGGTATCAGCTGCCCCGGAGGGATTCGTGGCGCCGGTGCTGGTCTACCCCCACCACGACGGTCTCGGCAAAGCCGCCGGTTACGGAGTCAGTGTAACGGGAGGCCACGTCTACAGAGGCAAGGCGATCCCCGGGCTCAACGGAGTCTATCTTTTTGCAGACTGGGCTCAAAGCTGGGCNGGCAAAAAATATGGTCTCTATGGCGGTATCCGGGACTCGAAGACGACCTGGACCATGAAAGTAATACCCGGTGCGAAGACTCCGGCTGGCCCAATTTCAAGGATGATTATCGGATTTGGATATGACCAGGATGGAGAGATNTACGTGCTCACAAACACGGGGAAAGGGCCATCTGGTAAAAATGGAGAAATCTGGCAAATCGTTCCCGGAAAGTAATCCAAGGGCTTCNATAGTCAGGAAAATCATGCTTTGAATCCCCAATAGTTAGATCCGTTTAGGAGCGAAAGTACAACCTGCGCGCTGAATTCCAATTTCCCAAGATTGCCCTCTTCTCCGGGAGATTGGGAATCTTATTCTTTTCCCTCAGCAGGAAATGGGCTTAGGCTGACAAAGTTTATNACGATGGAATTTATCTGCACGTTGATGTCACGTGTCACTTCGGCTGCGATCGTCGGTTGTGGCATCACGATCGCCTTCGCGCAGGAAAGTGACAACTTCTCCGGAGTCACGACCTATTTCAGCGAGAACTTTGATTCTTTGATCGATGATCCGGGACTACTCCCTTTCCCGTCTGAACCCCACGGAGATGGGACCGACTGGCTGGACCTGCCAACCGCCCAGGAAGCCGATGCTCTTCTTGGATGGCATATGATCAAGAACGCCTCACACGGGAAAGGTGGAGTGACTGAGTGGTCAGGCTGGACCTTTGCCTCTCCTGAGGCATGGGCTGCCGCNGCCCCGGGCCAGCAACGAGAGAAATTTGCACTCGGCACAAACGTCATTGCTATCGCAGACAGCGATGAATTCGATGACGTCGCGGGAGGGAGGCCCTTCGATGCAACCCTGCGAACTCCCTTAATCGACATATCGAAAGCCGACCCTATGAGCCTGACCCTGAAGTTCGATTCCGGTTGGCAGGCTGAATCCCAGACGGGCACCATCCTCGTCACCTATGATGACGAGGAGGCAGTTGAAATTCTTCGCTTCGACGAGGGAAAGTCTACTGCCTTCAGCGAGACAGTTCGTGTGGCTCTCAAAAATCCCAGAGGGGCACGCACCATGCGGATCGAGTGGCGAAAGGTCGGATCCAACAACTGGTGGTGGGTCATCGACAATATTGAAGTCAATGACGAGCAACCAGCCAACTTCTCGATCCAGCCTAGAATTGCTTTCCCGAGCCCCGATGTTGCCACTATTTCTTGGCAGGCCCCAGCTCAGAAAGCGATTCTCTATTACGGAGAAGGCAAGGAAGGAACGCTGTCGCACAAAGTGGAACTGGAATCCTCTGATGGGCGTTTCGACGTAGAACTTGCTGCACTGCGAAGAGCGACCACCTATCGCTACCGTATCGCCCTGATAGCGAATAAACGCCGCCGCCTCAGCGAGATGTTTGAATTCGATACCAGATTTAATCTTTCTCCCAGCCCTGTCACAGTTCTCGAATCCCATACACCGGACACCGAAGCACTCGTCACTACAGCACTCGAGGCTACTGCAGACCAGAACGGATACATCCTCATCCTCGGTCTCAAAGATGGCGCACTGGCTTCCGCCTTGGCAGCCAGATCCCGATTCCACATTATTGCAGCGGATGCCGACCCCGCTGTCATTCAGAAGGTCCGCCAAAAGCTCTACAAGAATGGCAGTCTCGGTCATCGCATCTCTGTTGTTTCCCTCGAAAAAAACAAGCAGACCCCNTGGACCGATGGCTTTGCCGATCTTATTCTGTCAGAGAAGAACACTCTGCCTGTTTCAACTCCAGAATGTCTCCGTCTGCTGCGACCTGACGGAGGAACCTTTCTNGCGTCTTCTCCCANAAATCCTGAATTCGATGATGCACCGGGACAATGGGAGAAAGAAGGATCCTTCTCCCTTTTCCGTCGTGGAGAGCTCCCGGGAGCTCGGAATTGGACCCACCAGTACGGAACAGCAGGTAACGCTTCATACACCGGTGAAACTCTCGGTGACGTAAGTGCCACTTCGGGGATGTCTGTCCAATGGATAGGCCATCCAGGCGGTGACTTTGGAATCGATCGCCAACCCCGGATGCCTGCGCCTCTTTCAGCCAACGGGCGACTTTTCCACCAGGGCATGGACCGCATGGTGGCATTGAATGCTTACAACGGGGCCGTGCTATGGTCCTACGAGATACCTTCCCTGCGACGGCTCAACGTGGCTCACGACTGCTCAAACTGGTGCGTTGATGAGTCAGACGTATACCTCGCTATCCGGGACCGCCTTTGGATACTCAGCGCGAAGACCGGAGAACTCCGTCATGCGCTGCTGCTTCCCACTGCAAAACGTAAATCCCACGACTGGGGTTTTGTCGCCCAAGAAAATGATGTGATCATCGGCTCCTCAGTTTGGGCGAACTCTGCGTATCGGGAGTTCTGGGGTGATGCCGCATGGTTCGACAAGGTNGGCGTGGAGGTCACACAAGTTTGCAGTGATCAACTCTTTGGCTACCAGAAATCAACTGCCAAGGGCAGATGGTCTTATGGTCGCGGGCTAATCCTGAACTCAACTATCGCTCTTGACGAGGGCAGGGTTTACTTCCTGGAGAATCGCTCTCTTGACCTTTCGGGGACGACCTCTTCCCGAGTGTCCGATCGTAAACTATGGCTTGGGTTGACCACAGTCTGTCTCGATGCCTCTACCGGANAAATCATTTGGGAAAAACCAGGCCCCAAGCCAGTCTTCCTGACCGAACAGGTAGGCTTCGTGCAAGCGGCCTATGGCATCGCTACACCCCAAGGCTACCTCGCAGTCCTGTCTGAAGGCACAGTCAACAAAAGTGGCGCTTACCAAAAGAAAGGTAATTTTCGCTGCTCGAGCTATGGTCAGGATGGATCTTTGATGTGGTCAACCGAAAGCGCCTGGGGAGCCGACCATCATGGCACACACATCACTCATCCGGTTGTAACAGAGGACCGGCTTTATTTTGCGCCGCACGTTCATGACCTCAAAACCGGTCAACCTCTTGGACTAAGCTACGGACCACGCCGAGGCTGCTCAACCGTAGTAGCAACCAAAAATGCTCTCATGTTTCGAATTCTCGGCGAGGGCAACTCTCCCCTCGGGCTCTGGAACAAGGATACCGGTTCGGTGTCACGTTTCATGCGAATTCGTCCCAGTTGCTGGCTGAACACGATCCCGGCCCAGGGCATGCTCCTGATTCCTGAAGGGGGCGCAGGCTGCTCGTGCGGAGGATGGATGGAGACTTCGATCGGCCTCAAACCNAGAGCTCCTGCTTTACCACCTGTTCCCGCATCNACGCCCGCCACCAGGTAAAATTTCTATCGTGAGAACGCCTTCAATCACACTCTTCATCGCTGTAGCCATGTCCTCATCGATGCTCCGGGCAGATGACTGGCCGACTTATCGCCACGACTCACGACGCAGTGGTGTTAGTAGTGCAACGCTCGAATTTCCCCTCTCAGAGTCGTGGCAGGTGAGAGGAGGATATCCGCGTCAGGCCTGGAGCGGCCCCGCCAAATGGGATGCCTACTCCGGCAACTCGGGGCTTCAATCAATGCGCAATTTTGATCCGTNCTTCTACGTTACCAGCGTCGAGGGTCTGGTGTATTTCGGATCATCTCATGATAACGCTGTGCACGCTCTTGACGCAGAGACCGGAAAGGAGCNCTGGGTGTTCTTCACAGAAGCACCCGTGCGACTACCCCCGACGATCTACAATGGCGTTGCATACGCCGGTTCAGATGATGGGCATCTCTATGCCCTCGATGCGCGATCGGGAAACCTGCTATGGAAAGACCGAGGGTCTCCCGTTGACCGCCGGATCCCAAGTAATGCCAGTATGATTTCTCTATGGCCGGTACGAACTGCCCCACTCGTGGTAAACGATACCCTGTTCTTTACTGCGTCACTCACCCCATGGGAGTCGAGCTGGCTAATCGCATCCAACCCAAAAACAGGCAGGCGCCAATTCAGCCGGGAAATCAGTAACGTTACCCTTCAAGGTGCACTTCTGGCCACTGCCAATACCCTGATCGCCCCCCAGGGCAGGTCTGCGCCCCTCCTCTATGACCTGAAAACAGGAGAACCCTCTGGAGCTATTGGACATGCTGGGGGAGTCTTCTGCCTCGTCACCGAGGACAACCAGCTGATCTCCGGCCCAAAGTCCCAGAAGGCCAAAGATAACCAACTTTTCCTTACCGACGCCAAAGGAGCTCGCGTTGCAACTTTCAACGATACCTCCTGTGCGGTGGTGGCAAATGGCATCGCCTATCTCCACTCCCGGGGCTCGCTCAAGGCCGTNACCCTCGGGAAGTCAAAAGATGAACTTTCTGGGTGGGCAGTAGAAACCCCGGTTCCGTCCGAATTAATTGTCTGCTCTCGGGCTGTCATTCTCGGTCATGAAGGAGGCATCAAGGCCTACTCCCGTGAAAATGGATCCTTGCTTTGGGAATCCCTGATCCCCAAGGGAGGAGCTGTGCATGGCCTCGCCATCTCGGGGAAAACGCTCTACGCCTCAGATAGCCATGGAACGATCCGGGCCTACGCACCCTGAGACAACTTTGAATAATGCGTTTGTTCCTTTTTATCATCGTAAGCGGCTCATATCCCATGAGCTTGCTGGCGGACGACTCTACGGTAACNTTGGGAAATCACCTTGNCCCGGAGCCGCTCACCGCCAACGAACAACTGCGTTCTGAGTTTTCTTACCCTGCCGCTACCCGTGCTGCCGACCATGCGGCAATGAANTGGCAGCAGTCCCACAGCTGCGTCACCTGTCACACCAACGGGTTTTACCTTATTGNTCGAGCGCGCAGCGGAAGTCAGGCACCCGCCTACCTGGAGGCAAGGAATTTTGCATACGATTTTATAAAGCCGCATGTTGACCCGAGCTATCAGANGAACAGGACTCGGACGCCCGGAGCGGAGGCAATGGTTGCCACCACAGCCTTTCTCGCCATCAGTGATATGAAAATCAAGGGCACGCTGTCGGAGACTACCCGTCAGGCCTTTGATTACATATGGCGAATACAATCCGACTCCGGAGCATGGGACAAGTGGATCAAATGCAACTGGGGACCCTATGAATCAGATGACCACTTTGGCGTTTCCCTCGTGGCACTTGCTCTTGGAGTGGCCTCCAGTGATGAATATGTCCAATCGCCTCGGGCTGCTGAGGGAGACCGACGACTTAAAAAATTTCTCAGCAATCACCCCCCTGAATCGCTCCATCAGAAGGGCATGCTCCTGTGGGCAGCAGGACACCGTAANGACCTCGTCGACAAAACCGTGGTGAAGCAATGGCAGGACGATTTGTTCTCCGTTCAGAAAGTGAATGGCGCGTGGGTTCTCCCAGAACTTGGCGACAGACATTGGAAGAGATCTGATGGCAGAGCACAGTCCACTGAACCGGATGCCTATGCGACCGCGTTCGCTGTCCACGTTCTGGTGGAATCGGGAATAGAATATGGTGATAAGAGGCTCATAAAAGCGCGTCGATGGCTAAGAGCCCAGCAACGAGCGAGTGGCCGATGGTATACCCGGTCTCCACATAAGGACAACAGGCACTACATCTCTAATGCAGCCACAAGCTTTGCACTCCTAGCGCTGAGCCCTACGCAGTGAGGCACAAGTTACCCCACGCAGGAATCGGCCATAGTGCCTCAATTTAATCTTGGCGACTCGTTAGGGGAAATCAGGGGGATTTCCCTTCCTGCATACCGGTCGAGAGTTCAGTAACACCTCAGATCGATCNGGCCGAATGACAATTTTCTGCTCAGGAGTTACCATCATCTTGAAACCGGATTTTTCTAAGCTGTATGCAGGCCGCGGGAATCTCAGGTGACATGGGACATAAACCCATCTCCTAGAAAAATTGAGGAAATCTGGATAAGCGATGAAGTATGATCGTCCGCGGTCACTACCCGTTTCCTTCCTGAAAAAAAGACCTGCCTTGACTGCCATCGTTCCGGCAGCCATATCCCGGCNGTCCAACAAGAAGAAGGTCCGCATGAAAGCAGTAGCCGTTACCCCGAGTCAGAANAAGGTTGGAATTATTGACCATCCNTCGCCTGANCTCCATCAGGATGACGAGGTTAAAGTGAGAACTATTGATGTAGGCATCTGTGGAACGGATCGAGAAATCTGCACTTTTGTCTATGGGGATCCTCCATCCGGATCCAAGCACCTTGTTCTTGGCCATGAAGCCATGGGTGAGATCGTCGAGATTGGCGCCAATGTGAGCAACTTGAAGGTTGGTGACTTCGTCGTTCCTTCTGTTCGTCGACCCTGCCATGACAAGACCTGCCTACCGTGCCAGTCAAATCTTCAGGATTTCTGCTCAAACGGAAATTACGTTGAGAGAGGAATCAAAGAATGCCACGGCTTCATGACCGAGTCTTTTGTCGAACAGGAGCAGTATCTCACTCATGTGCCAGACGATCTGAGAGATTTGGCAGTTCTGACGGAACCATTAACCATCGCTGAAAAAGGACTCGCCCAGGCGTGGGCAGCGCAGAAGCGTCTACCATGGGTCCAGCATTATGATGGGGATAAACCAACAGGGAAAGGGTTGAACGCCGTCATTCTTGGAGCTGGACCAATTGGAATCCTCGGAGCAATGACAATGAAAGCAGCTGGGTTTGAGACCTTTGTCCACAACCGATCTCCTGCTCCGAACCCGAAATCCGAAATCATTGAATCGATTGGCGCAAAGTATATCTCTTCACGAGACACCCCCGTTGAGGATCTCCCCGGGATTGTGGGATCGGTAGACCTAATCTATGAGGCGGTTGGAATCTCCCCGGTTGCCTTTGACGCGCTTAGTATCCTGGGGGTAAACGGCGTGTATATTTTCACGGGAATCCCNGCACCTGGTGCTAAAATTCCAATCGACGCCAACCAGATGATGCGTGACGTCGTTCTGAAAAACCAAGCAATTATTGGAACGGTTAATGCCGACGATGCGTCTTTCAAGGCTGCGATCTCTGATCTATCCTACTTCAAGAAGCATTGGCCAGAGGCCGTTGAGTCTGTGATCACAAAGCGCTTTCCGATGGACGATTGTCGCGAGCTTCTCTTGGACCGAGCCACAGGAATCAAGAACGTCATATCCTTCGCCTAACGCAGAGTTCCATCTTCTTCGGGAGCACTTTCAAGCACTTCGATCAAAGAGCTCAGCTCATCAATTTGTAGCTCGAGGGTGCGCCGCTCACGATGCCTCAGCAGTTGCGCTTGTATCTCCCGCAACTGTGGGAGGAGGGGCTTTGCGGCTCCTCCGTATTGTCGCAAGGCCTTAAGGCAGCGCAGTATTCGGTTCCGTTTTCCCCATGAATCAAGGTCCAGTATTTCCAGACAGAGTTCCATTCCCACCTGAACTTTGTGACGGGCAAGAAGATCGAGACCCTCAAGGCGAATAGCATCCGCAAACATGATTCCTGTAGGGGCTGGCTCTACAATAGATCGGATTACGGCCGGAAGAAGCGGCTTAATCTCCTCATAATCAAGCTGGTGATACAGGGACTTCACAGTCGCCCTTGCACGGGCGTCAGGATTCTTGAGTATCCGCTCCACCGCAGGACGCAACTCTCCCAAGTCCATACCTTCGACTGAGCGGGCAAGAATCCCCTCCATGCCAAGGACCCCTCCCCTGCAGAAAAGGCAAAACGCAAGATAGCGCTGCACCAGTTCGCCCGAACCAGAAAACTCCTCCTCTGAAATGATCTTGAGGAAATCCGGCACAAGCTGCGCTGCCGGAGCTCCAACTGCTGCGAGAGCCTTCGCTGCAAGGATCCTTAACCACGGGTCTTCATCCCATAGAAGCTCCCGCAGGGGTTTCATTGCTGGCAATCCACGTGCTCCAAGTATCGAAATTGCCTGACAGGCACCATATCGTGACTCATAGTCAGCCGAATCCAGCCTTGCAATCAACTCCTCGAGGGGAAGCCCCTCCTGCTCTGCTAGAATCTTAGCCGCTCTTTGCCTCACCACTGGCGACCAGCTCCTCAGCGCTTGCAACAATTGCACCACTGAAAGCGAGCGATACGACCCCACTCCCTTGTCCCAGGAACTGAATTCCCGCCCTGCTGTAATTGTGTCCTTAAGATCTTCCCCCACCAGAGCATTCCGAACTTTTACACCACGACCCGTCATAAACAGCCGCCCCTCCGGGAGGAGATAGGACAGGATAAATGCTCCTGTACAATCCCAGTTGCTGTAGAGGTGCTCAGATTTCGAGCTTCCAGCTCCCCCTTGATAGGGGAATTGACCGTTGTAACTCCGGTTTAAGTCGAGAAACCATCGCTGTTTTTTGAGATATGCCGAGACCGCCTCGGGACCCGCTCTCATCGCACCCACGGCACCCCAAAGATAGCTGAAGTAATTNCCTGTGTGCCCACGCTCGCGCTCTCCGTAGGAAGCGACGGTCATTCGAGAGAAAAACTGTGTGTCTTTCTCCTTACCCTGAGCATCGAAAAGGAGTGCAGCAATTCCATTTTTCCCATTGTCATCATGGAAGCTCGTATCTGGAGGATTATCCCCATACGGAATGGATCCCTTGCCAACATAGAACCCGAAGAACGCGTTTCCGCGCTCTATCGCCTNGTCTACCTGTGGCGCGGAGACTCCACATTTCTTGCCAAGAATGAGCGAAAGCTGACACACCAGCCCAACCTGATTAAGAGCCCCATATCCGCCTAGCCGGCCGTGCTTTTTTCCATCATTCCATTGCGGCCATGCCATTGTATGACCCCAGCTNCCAACTCCACTTTGTCCTTCCGCCAGCCGAACTGTATACTCACGGATCGCAGGCAGAACTTCACGATCACCTGTAGCGAGAAAATACTCGGTAAGGAGCAAGTTCGTATATCCCCAATGCCACGATGCCATCGAACTGGAAGGAGANATTTTGAGACGAAGATCACTGGGCGCAAGTTTACGNGCGTAGTCTCTCACAATCGGAAGATACTCCTCTTTCCCGGACGCAAGTAAGGCGAGAACATTGATCTTCCCATCCACTCCCTCCTTCAGATTATTAACGATATATCTACAACCAACCTCCACGATCCTTGCAGACTTCCTGCAATCCCACGGAGACNCCTCATGATAGGCGCCGAGGACCCGGAGCTGAATCACCACGGATTCTGTTTTTCCTTCCCGCCAACGGAGAACATCCAGTCTACCTTCACCTTCCTCTGTCTCAGCGGCAGTGATGGCATTCCCAAAAAGCTTCCTCGCATCGGAATCAAAAAGTTTGCCATTCGTTCCAACAATAACGTCCCCTTTCCTGAGAACTCCAAACGCGGGCGTATCCTCCTTCACTGATGTAATCAAAATCTGGCGACTATCGCTAGTCTCGAGATTCCATCCCCAGATCCACCCTCTAGCTCCCGTTGGCCCAAGATTCCAATCGTGAAAACCATCCGGAAGTTCTCCCTTGATTAAATCGGGCACGGTCGGTTTCTGAGCCGCTTCGCACACAATCGAACCCGTCAGGGTAAGACTTATCAGGATATGGAGAGATGGGTTTCGCATTCTCCCAAGGAAACTTCACAGTTTCCTACGTTTGAATTAGCGTATCCGTATCAAGATAATTGGAAAATCCCAAGAAAGGTCCCCTTTTCTTGTTCACATCTGCTCACATCATTCATCTTCCAACTCAATACCCTCATGGATCTCCGCAGAAAGAATGGACCGATCGTCACTCCCCGACACTTCGCCTAGTGATTGAGCGCTTATCCAGGTAACATGATTCTGATGCTCCACCTCCTCCGCATAGCGCCTTTCGTGCTGGCGACTGCTTCATCTGCTCTGCTGGCAACGCCTGAAGATACGAATTCTTCAATGAAGGACTGGATGGTGCGACTAGTTAAACCTGACATCCGGAAAGCGGACACTCGCCTGACCTGGATTGATCAAGAACTTTCGAAGCTCCCCAAACTCTACACCGGCCCACGAGGGTCACGTTTTGGCTTTCATAGCGAAACCATCATCCAGCAGACAGAGCCCCATTATGTCCAAATCGACCTGGGAGAGATACGACCCCTCGATTCTGTGGTATTGCTCCCAGTCCACCTTCCTACCCTCGGACCCGAGGGAGAAGGTTATGGTTTCCCGATAAGGTTTAAAGTCGAAGTATCCAAGACGCCTACCACTGGATTTCGTTCCATTGCAGACCATACCAAAGACGACTTCTCTAACCCCGGCCGATATCCCATCAAATTTTCTGCAACCGGATTTCAGGGCCGCTTTGTTAGAGTCACCTCGACAAAACATGTTCCGGCAAAAGGCGGCTTCGTCTGGGCGATGGAGGAAATCATGATTTTTTCTGGGAATTATAACATTGCTACTACCCGACCACGTGCCGCGAGCAGCACTCAGGAACTATTTCCAAATTGGTCATTACAGCGCATCAATGATGGAATTAGTCGCCTCGGAAATCCTCACGAGGCAAAACCAAGCCCTACCAATGGATTCCTGAGTGCGCGATCAGCATCGCCGATCGATCCTAAGTGGATTATTGTTGATCTTGGACAGTCCCTCCCGGTTGATGAGATACGAATTGTTCCTACATCCTCTGATCATCCGGAGATCATCGGAGGTCGAGGTTTTCCAAAATCGCTTACGGTCGAACTCTCTAACGACCCCAAATTTGAAACTACCGTATGGAGAACTACGAAGCGCAGACACCCCTTGGGCTTCCCATGGAGCTCGGTCTTGGTTTTAAGGTGCAACGGAGAGGCTGGGCGCTATCTGCGACTCGCTTCAAAGGAGCTTTTTGCTCGTGGCGATATGCATAGTCTGTCTGTCTCGGAAATTCAGGCCTATCACAAGGGCCTTAACGTCGCTCTCCACAAGAAAGTGAGCGTAAGCGATCAAATTACCGATCCAAGTAGTGGCGGCTGGTCCCCACAGTATGTGGTGGATGGCTTCTCAAGCTCGTCTGGTCTGATCGAGTTGCCAGATTATATTGATGCCATCGTCGACCGGGCAGCTCTGGAGGACGAGCGGGACCAGCTGGTCTACCAGCAAAGCACGGATACCGATATAGCTCTCACAACCCTGACGGCCGGAGGCGCCACGATCGGAGGCATTGCTCTCTTTGGGTGGATCTGGATGATTTTCAGACAGCGGGCAGTACGCGCGAGAGATGCGGAAAAGTTGCGTAAACAGATTGCAAGAGATCTTCATGATGACATCGGAAGTAATCTTGCTGGAATCGTGCTTATCAGCGAGGTAGGCAGCACAAACCGAGATGTATGTGAGACTGCCCGTGATGACTTCAGGGAAATTCAGGAAACCGCTCAACAGACGGCGGAAGCCATGCGCGACATCATATGGCTCGTAGACACCGGAGAGGCGACCACACGGGATCTTTTCATGAGAATGAGGGAATCTGTTGAGCTGATCGTGGGTCATCTTGACACTTCGGTGCATTCCATACCCCAATCTCCAAAAAGCAGGCCGATTGGACTTCAAGCCCGCCGACATTTCTTTCTCGCTTTCAAGGAAGCACTAAACAATGTCCAGAAACATGCAGACGCCACCAGGGTCCGGNTTGTTTTTGAATTGACACCCAGTCACGTCACATTCGAGGTAGGGGATGATGGAGTTGGATTTAAACCTGAGATAGCCATGGGTTCGGGTCATGGCTTAAAAAATTTTCGTCGTCGGGCAAATCGAGTGAACGGACAGTTGAAAATCGACAGTATGTTAAATAAGGGAACGACTATCCGGTTCTCAGCACCGCTGAACCAAAGAAACTTATGAGCGAATCACATACCACACAAATCCAAGTCTGGCTGGTTGAAGACAACGAAGTCTTCCGCAGAAACGTTCAACGGGTTATCAACGGTCTGGAGGGGATGACATGTGAAGGCAGCTTCGAGACCGCCGAGGCTACCTTTAAAGCTCTTCAGAAAAATCCGGCCCCAGACGTGATCCTTTTAGATGTTCAACTTCCGGGAGTTGATGGTATTGCAGCCCTCGCTGAATTTCGAGAAGCCATTCCTGATACTAGAGTGGTCATTCTCACCGTTTTTGACGATGCAGAGAAAATCTTCCGGGCGGTCTGCGCTGGTGCGTCGGGTTATGTCCTCAAAGGATCGGGAACTGACAAAATAGGGGAATCTATCCGTCAGGTGATGGGTGGTGGAGCACCTATGACCCCGGAAGTNGCAAAGAAGGTTCTCGACGCCTTTGCGAAATCCGATTTGCTGCCAGGCGAAAAAGGAGACTACGGACTGACCGCGCGCGAGCAGGAAATTCTAAGGCTCCTCGCCGAAGGACTCCTGAAGAAGGAAATTGCAGACGCCCTGAGCATCAGCGTAAATACCGTTTCCACCCATCTCCGCCGTGTTTACGACAAGCTCCATGTCAACACTAACACTGGCGCGGTTGCCAAGGCACTCAGGGAAGGAATCATCTAGCCATTCTTCTCCAGCACAACTTACGAGGATCTCATCAGCTCCTACTACTCCTCAGTTCCAGTCCGGGTGGAAAGATCGCGCAGGTATTTGAATGGATAGATACCGGTCGCATGACCGTCTTCAAACCGGACAAGAAGCGCGTAACCGCCAATAGGTTCGTAGCTATTCAATACAAAACTGCGATTCGTATAATTTACCTCTGGACGAACTACACGTCCGGTGGCGTCAGGCTCACCCTGACAACTTGCGCAAGGGCATGCGCGCCGCAGCTTTTCGACTGTTATGAAACTTTCCTCTCCATCAGACCACGCGATAGCAAGTTCATCCTGTACGACACCTATATTAGAAATCGATAACATGGCCTTAATATTGTCCTAAGATAGCCCTTTCTGGATTCTGGGGCCAAAAATAGATGAACCAACCCGGACGATTGTTGCGCCCTCTTCAATGGCGACTTCAAAATCATGACTCATGCCCATACTGAGACCTTTGATTTTCACTCCGGCATCACCTTCCAGACTATCACGAAACTCTCTTANTTTTCGAAAAGATCCTCTAGCCTTCTCAGCGTGATCGACAGCAGGAGGAATACTCATTAGCCCTGCCACATGGAGATGCGGCATCGCGAGCAGTTCTGGCAGATCCTTTCTCAGCTGGCTCGCGCTGAATCCCCCTTTGCTCTCCTCGTGATCCAAGTTAACCTGCAGGAAGATCTTGGCCGTCTTCCCCATTTCTCCTGCGATTCGACTCAAATGACCTGCAAGCCGCAATGAATCCACGCTATGAATTGCATCGAACAGAACCAAAGCTTTACGAGCCTTGTTCCGCTGCAGACGTCCGATAAAGTGCCATTTTACTGCTGGCGGCAAATCCGGCATCTTCAATTCGGCCTCCTGCAGCTTATTCTCCCCTAGCAACTCTTGACCGGATTCTACGACGTAAGAAACGACCTCCGCAGGCCAGGTTTTCGATACCACCAGTAACTCCACCGCCGAAGACGAGCGCCCAGATCGTCTGGCAGCTTTCGCTACTTTTTGCCTTACGGTTTCAAGGTTGGAGACAATTTCGCTCCTCTCCATAGCACCAAAGCTCAGGTCCTGTCACTCAGCTGCAGGCAGGATGCCCACAGTTTTGGCTTTGTCGACTTGCTCAACAAGATCAGCTACGATCGATAGCACCTCCCGCTTCACTGGATCCAGCCCGCTCGGCCATAAAGGCGTGTCATCCAAGGCATCCTCCTTATCCTTCGCACGGCGCATAAAGGCTTCTGCGTCTTTTTCACGATCAACCTCTGGAAGGGTATCGACNTTGAGATTATCCAGAGTGAGCCGGAAAAATTTCAACTGCTGACGATCGGCGGCTTCCATTTTAGCAAATCTCTCCCGGCGCTCCACGTTCCGATCCTTTCTACGCTTTTCTGAGTCCGACAACTCCGCTTCCCGCTCTGCACGATTCAAAGAAACAGCATTGGCAATAATCCGCTGCTTGGTCCTTGCAACATCCTCAATGATGTACTGAAAGTCCTTCTCTTCTTTCACTCGTGCTTCGTTCCGCTCCTTCAACACGGGNATAAAAAGTTCGTTCCTGTTTCGCGGTTTGAAATTTGGAGCCTCCCGAATTAAATCATGATCAAGAGGGTGCTTTAGATAAGCCTCACCAATTTCCAGAGCATCGGTTAGCGACGGAAGAACGATATCAGGCTCAACTCCGAGTTTCTGGGTTGAGCTTCCCGAGACTCGATAGAACTTCTGGATCGTTGTCTTCAGATATCCGGCCCTTGTGTTGTCTTCAAAGAAACGGAAATAGCGCCCGATTTCCATTGGCTGCTGGACGGTCCCCTTCCCGAAGGTCGAACTATCTCCCACAATCACGGCGCGGTTGTAGTCCTGTAACGCTCCAGCGAGAATCTCACTGGCTGAGGCACTTGATTTGTCGGTAACAACCATGAGCGGTCCTTTGTAGATCGGTTCTCTTAAAAGCGCCTCCTTGGACTCAATCCGACCGATAGTGTCCTTGATCTGCACGACCGGCCCCCTTCCTACAAAGAANCCCGTGATCCGCCGAACCTCTTCGAGGGACCCGCCACCGTTGCGCCTGAGATCCAGGACAAGACCATCAATTTTCTCCTGATTGAGTCTATTCAGTAACTTCTGAACATCCGCTGAGACACTTGGGTCACCATCGTCAAAATCCATGTAAAAGGAAGGGACTTGTAACCACCCGATCCTGCGCTGCTCCGTGCCATGCTTCATCTCGACAACCTCTGCACTGGCTAACTCGTCCTTCAACTCAACCCGCCCTCGCTGGATCGTAATGAATTTTACTTCTCCCGGAGCGCCATCAGAGGGCTCAACCTTAAGCCGCACCTCGGTATCCACTTTTCCCCTGATCATCTCCACGACATGATCGATCTTCATATACATGATATCGACGACGTCACCCTTGTTCAGGGAGTCCACCCCCACAATCCGATCATTAAGCTTCAATTCACCCTGCTTATCTGCGGGGCCNCCAACTACAATACCCATGATCTTGGTCGCACCATCATCCTCTGCCTGAAGCAAGGCACCAATGCCCACGAGGGAGTTGGACATTCCAGACCGAAACCGCTCCATTTCCCGTGTACTCATATAGTCTGTATGTGGGTCATGTGCTGCAGCAACCGCACTCAGGAAATAATTCGCGACATCTTCCTCATCCGCCTCCCCAATACTTCTTAGAAACCGGTCATATCGCTGTGCGATTTTCTCCTGAGGGCTCTTATCGTCTGCAAGGGGATTCTTCTTNCCCTGCTCTTCNGCCAGCCGCTTCACTGCATCCCTGCGAAGTATCTCAGAAAGAAGGGCCTCCTCTATCTGTATTTTCCAGAGCTCTTCCGCTGCCTGCTGGCTTGATGGCCAGTCCGCATCTTTTCTAGTACGCATCACCGACTTTGCAGAATCAAAACTGAACTCCGCGGTCTTCAGCAGCTTCCTGGCGTAATCCACCCGCTCTCCGACACGCTGAGAAAACACCTTGTAAATCTCATTAGCCGGTTCCATGCAACGCCCCTTGATGAGGAGCTCATGGAGACGCCTTCCATATTTTTTGTCGAACGCATCAACATCCTGCTGAGTGAAGTAGAGCCGAGCAGAATCGAGATCGGCCAGATAATCCGTGAGAATCTTGGCACTCAGGTCCGCATTGAACTGGATCCGGGCGTAGTGACTGTTCTGTAACATCCCAGCCATTTCCCGACCCACGACATTGAAGTCGGTTTTGGCATGGACTGGCAGAGAAACTGTGCCGATCAAGACAGCTACCAAAGCCGCCATAGTGGATGAATTACGAACCATTTTCATTACGCCATTTGCCAAATTCGGAAGGATCTTGAGGGTGTNCTCACATTCTACGATGGAAGTTGACTTGTCGAATTCTTTCCCCGACCCAGAAAGGCGAAAACCCTTTCTGTTTAATCTTGAGGAGCGTCTCTATCCCTCTTTTTTTGTTTCTTAAGCCATTCTTGAAAGTAATCCTCATCCATCTCTGTTTCCTGCGGCAAAACAGGAAGCACTCCCCACTGGACAATTTCGTCGAGGGCAGCGGGACGCCGCCGGAGAGACGCTGTGAGTTCGAGATGATCCTTTCCACGCTTAACCTTGAGCGTGATCTTATCCCCAGGACCCTTTGATTTTATATAGTCGGCAAGACGGCTGGTCGGAGCCAGATCGTCAAACATCACTTCATCAAGACCAGTAATCAAATCGTCTGCTTTGAGTTGGGCAAGGTCCGCTGCNGTTCCCTTTCGGACCTCTGTAATGAGCACAGCCGGACGCATCACTCCTTCCTCATCCTTCCACCGTGAGGCCTCCATCTGGATGCCCAGATACCCTTGCCCCGGAAGAGGCTGTTTGAGGATAACCAACGCCTTTAAGACCTCTCTGCTTCGTAGACGCACCTCTGGGTTGTCAGCCTCCTTGTATATGCGGTATAGCGCCTTGATACTTCCTTGAAGATCTTTCTTACCCCAAGCCAGCAACTCCGACTGGCCCGCATGCCGTTTCTTAAAGTCCTCATGACCGAGGGCCTCAATCATCCCTTCCGGCAATTCCAGATGANTATCTTTTTCCGGGCTATCAGGATGCCTATCCTCGGCCAAAATTTCTCCCGTAATTGCTCCAATAATGATCGGCATACACATTAAGAGCGCCTTTCTCTTGAAGCAAGTTGTCCTCATCCCATCAGCGTTTTTTACAGCTTCAAGCATACTCAGGATATCGGTCGCCGGAAGTGCTGAGATACAGAGAGTCGTGGAGACTCTCGTGCACCTGCCTAATTACCAAACACCGTTTTCTGGGGGATATCCACCGTATCCTTTGGATAAAGCTTGAGCAGTTTGTGCTCCCCCTTGTTCAGATCATAGATATAGCGTTTCCCGTTGCGGAAAAGGCTGATCCTGTTTACTGCACCAAACTCAGTCGGGCCACCTGCTGCCATGACAGCCTGATACAAGGTCATCCCCCTTCTGTAGGGCTTTGCCCCGGGCGCCCGCACTTTGCCACCCACCGTTACCATTTGCACTGTAATGTTGTCACCAGAGTCAGCCAGGATCTGAATCACTGGGCTGGTATAGATTTCCGCGTCCCGGTAAGCCGCCTCTATCTTTCGCGCCAGCACGTCCGTTTCACTTCCGAGGACTTTGATACTGCCAATCTTCCACATGGTGATGAAGCCCGTCTCGGAAACCGGATAGCTTCCATTGATCCTCGCCTGCTCTCCGGTTGGGACTCCCTGAATGGCAATCTTAATTGCACCTCCAGCCTCAATCTGAGCGTGCAACGATGCGGGGATAAGTATCAGGAATAAGATAGCAAGCTTGAGAAGAGTCTTCATAAAGGAAACGATGTCTGTAATGAGTGATAAGGAAATACAAATTCGGTTGTCAGAATTTCTGTTAGTAGGTTAGCCCTTCATCGTCGTCCGCATCATTCGTAGCCACCGTTGATTCAATCGCTTCAGTGGTTCCCGAAGACGTCGTCCCGCCCGTTGGCACCGGGTCTGAATCTGCAGACGGCGCGTAATACGTATAATAGCTTGTGTAGTACTGATACTGACTGTCACTCCGAACGTCTACGTTGTTGAGAACAACTCCAATGACATGACCTCCAACGTTCTCAACCGCTTCTTTCACCCTTACCANCATGTTTCGCGGAAGCTTCCGGTGCTGAACCACAATCATAGTGAGATCCACCTCTGAAGCTAATACTGATGCGTCGCTGACTCCAAGGATCGGAGGGGAGTCAACCAGCACGAGATCAAACCTCTGTTTCACATCTTGGATGAGTTCCGACATCCGCCGTGAGTTCAGAAGCCCCGCCGCATCTGCAGGGAGAATTCCCGAGGGAAGGAAGTAGAGGTTGTCCACCGGGGTTTGGAGGATCACATCCTCTAACATGAGATCCGTAGTAAGGTAATTGCTGAGGCCAACCGAGTTGTTGATGTCGAAGAATGTATGAACGTTTGGCCTGCGAAGATCCGCATCAATCATAAGCGTCGTATACCCGCCCTGGGCGCAGACATACGCAAGATTGACCAACGTAGTCGATTTCCCTTCTCCAGCTCCTCCAGATACTATGGTAATGCTGTTATCCTCAGGATTATTACGATTGAACTCAATATTTGTTCGTAGAATACGGTAGGCCTCCGCATCAGGACTCATTCCACTCTGCTTGTGCAACACGCCCACATCGGTCGGAACTACTGCCAAGACCGGCACCTGNAGATAGCGCTCTACGTCCTCGAGGGTCTTGACCGAAGTATCGAGATATTCCAGCGAGAATGCTATGGCGATACCGAAGATCAACCCTACCGCAGCGCCCAGGGAAAGAAACAAAGTGACCTTCGGGTAAACTGGGTCCATGCCTATCTTAGGATCTTCAAGAATAGTGATTGGCGTCTTGGGAATTTTGAGTGCTATCCGGCGCGCCGAATTTGTTAACTTCATCTGAGACAGCATCGCCTTGGCAGTCTCGTAATCCTGTTTCGCCTCAACGTAGTCCTGTGATTGCAGGGCCTTGTCGACCGCATCGAAGCGGCGATCCTCTACCCTGTCCTTGATTTTTTCCAGCTGCCCATCGACCAGATTCAGCTGCGTNTTCAGNAATTCCCTAAGAACAACAACCGAAGATTTAAGATCTTCTTTCAATTTCTCCTGCGCGATGTAGGCCATTTCGACAGACGGGTGCTTCCGTCCCANGCCTGAGGCCTCGAGCGCTGCAATATTCACCTTGCTCTCCTGATACCGAGCCCGCAGGACAGGCACCTGGCTACCGGGCAATTGAAGCCCCTCTGCAAAGTCAATGAGCTCCTCGTCCCTCAGCGTTAGAAGTTGTGCAATCTGATTCTCAAGCTGGCCTTTCTTTTCCTCAGCCGTGAACTGCTGCATTTCTGCACTTCTGAGTATTGTTTCCTCACTCTGGCCCATTCGGCCACTCGTAAGCACTCCCTCGATATATGGAATCCCTACTGCTCTTACGATCGAGTGAAAATGGCGACGCTTGTCCTCAACGAGATCTTCCTGCGAGCGAACTTCAGCCTCTAGGGCATCCAAGGCATCACCAGCGCGTTTGCGCTCATCTTCATTCCGTCCTTCCTGGTAGGACTCCGCGATTGCCTTTGCGATATCTCGGGCATCATCACGGTTCTGGTGACGAATTCGGATTTCGATGTGATCCGTGTTCCTGACCTGCTCGGTTTTNAGGATCGACTTAAGCTTGAGCAACGCCATGTTCCGGTCGAAATTATTCCACCNAGTAGTGAGATCGAGGCGTTCTACGACTCTGGACATGGTCCTCTCAGACTCGATAATCTTGAACTGATTCTGTATGTACGCGTGAGACGGTGAAGCTCCTGTCATGGGCTGACCGACAGAGCCGTTGAGCGGATCCAGTTCCACAAAGGAATGGTTGACCTGCAGGAGCGCAGTACTTTCATACTTCTTGGGCAGCACGTAAGTGATCACGGCCGCTGTCATGAAAATGAGAAGAAAAGTCAGGAGGATTACGCCATAGCGATTCTTAAGGACCTGCCAGTAGTCAACCGCGTGTAGTGCGGCTTCGCTGGCATTCGTTTGGCGTTCGGGTCCGTTTCGCATGTCTTTAAAATTTCAAGAAACCAGAGATCTTCTGAATATAAGGCCAGAAGTTGAGGAAATCCAGTAGGCAGAAAACCCCCGCAATGGAAAAAGCATTGCGAGGGCTGCTATGTTTAAAGGGAGTTTCCTGGCCCAATCTTCAGAAGGAGGACTGAAGCCCCACCTGAACACGACTACGATCGTAATCACGTATGTCCGCNTCCGAAGAAGACTTCGTGTAGTTGTAGGAACCAGTTACGAAAAGATTGTCAGAGACTTCGTAACTTGCACCCACGTTAAAGTTCAGGACTCTGTCGTCCAAGCTGTCCGGGGCTGCCCCACCGCCGATTTTGCCATCGTAACCAAGCATGATGACATTCAGACCACTGAAGTAGGTAAGCTTGGAGGAGGCAATGTAAGACCCTTGCAGTCCCAGCCGGAAGGTTTGCCGCTCCTCATATCTACCAATCTCAAATGGCTCACCACAGTCATGGGTAGAAATCAGTCTGTTACGATCTTCCAAACCGTAGCGAGCGAATGCACGAATCTGGGTCGACTCCGAAAGAGATGACCGAACGGTCGCTTCCAAGTAGGGAGATGAATTACTGGCTCCATTGTCTACCTCTTGAATCTGGGCACCCGCCCGGACCACTGCAACNGTGGTGGGACTGAGTTCAGTTTCCGCTCCAAGGAGGAAATAGTGAGCGTTTGAATCTGCCGAACCGTCATTTTCCTGTGACTGATATCGATAGGCTGCCGTCCAGACTGTTGTCGAGCTCGTCCGGTACCGGAATTGGTTATAGAAAAGGTGCCTGACGTAGTCGTTACCATCAACTTCGTCAAAGGTCACACCGCTGAAACGGTATCCCGTATTCGTGCCGAGGCGCTCCGTCCAACGATATCCTACACTGTTGTCGGAACTGTAACGCAGGTAGCTCCCCTGCCGACGATCGGACGCAATCCCGAAATCGTAATCAGGCTCCTGCTCATAGGTTAGATGATTACGGCTCCTTACCCGCAGGTTTTCGTTNACCCGGTGGACGAAATTCGCACCCGCGCGAAATTGTGGAAAGTAGTCCTCACTGACACCGACTCCGGGAGCAAATCCGTTACTTCTGGTGATCTTGTCCAGGTAGTAGGTGGCTCCAGCCCTTCCCCAGATGTCGATTGTCGTTTGCGGAGTCTTGCTGACGAAATTTGCCTGAGCAAACGCGGAAACATAGCCTACNTCCTGACTTCCAACACCATCACAATCCGAAAACAGTGGGGAAGCGTTGGAATCCCAACCCAAGCTGGCACCAGCGGTCCAATGCAGCGGTAGAGAGTCGGTAGGTTCGTCATCAAAGGGCATTATATTATANAGGCCCTGGGCGGAAAGCAGTCCGCCCGTTGCTAACCCAAGGGCAGAGGTGAGGAGGGTGTTCTTCATGAGATCTTTAGATGTGGTGCGTTGTATTGGAGCGTTAGTGTCCGTGGTGCGGTCGTCTGGAATCCAAGTGGCGTGCAACGAGGTTCTACGTAAACCTACTCAGCGAGAGTAACGTCCGAACTACTTGGTGTGCTGATTGCAGGCACGACAGGAGGGTGAATTGGAGGAAGACCGGGGATGAGGTAAGGTCCATCGAGTGGATTTTTGACCTTTTCGCTCACGATTGCGGTCTTGCCGTCCTTGGCGCTGGCTGCTGCTGGATCATTTCCTTTCTTCGCAAGAGCCTTCNGGTTGAGCTTGGCGACAACCGCTTTGATCTCCGCGACGGCATCCGGCGCTACCGCAACGGCGCAGGAAGTGATGAGATCCATCCGCTCAGGAGCTGCCTCAATCGCACTTGCTACGATCTGCCCCACAAGCGCCTTGTCAGCCTCTGAAGCCAGAATCGCTGCTTTGACAACCTCACACGAGCAGGAAGGATTAGTCGCTGTTTGGTTCTCAACAATTTTCAGAATGTTGTCAGCATCTGCTTCAACCTGCTTTTTCACGATGTCTGCCACTTTGAGGCAGTCAACCTGATCCGCCTGAAGGACAGGGGTCAAAACTACCGCGCATGCGGCCAATGCGGAATACAACGTTGTTTTCATTGTTATAATTTTGTGTGGAGAGTGTTGTAACTTGGAGCGGGTAAAGGGAATCGAACCCTTATGGCCAGCTTGGAAGGCTGGGGCTTTACCATTAAGCTATACCCGCGCGTGCANGAAAATGTAGGGACCTTCCTGGACTGCGCCAAGGATTTTCTCGGGAAATCAAAAAGAAACTGACGACCTTTAGACACCCAATTTTCATGGGTTTCACGCTGTTTTTACGCTTTTATTGCATTCGAAACAAGGTATCGCTCTTCTCGCGTCGTAATGCGGGTGTAGTTCAGTGGTAGAATGCGAGCTTCCCAAGCTTGAGGCGAGGGTTCGATTCCCTTCACCCGCACCACTGCCGCACAAATCCGGGAACTCCATCTTTTTTAGGGGTTAAAACGGTTCTCGCTCTCGGTTCTTCTAGCCAAAAAGGCGGAAGTAGAGAGGTGAGTAGCATCCGAACACCCTATCCGCCGCGACCAAGNTTNACTCAAAAAACGCAACCTCAGGGACTCATTCAGACCCTGGACTTACGCTCAGGCAGGATGAACCCGCTAACACGAAGCGCCATTTTCGGTCCTTTTCCCTCGAAATTCCGACGCGCCGACATGCTATGGTGTTCGTCTTGACACTGCGGGCACGCCGGGAAAGCACTACCCCGAGATCATCGAGGAGCTTCATTCCATGCATTGAGCGATCAATCCCCAATGCCTGAGTCAATTTTCCGGGGCCTGAGCATAACTCGGTTTCCTTCTTCCTGCGCCTCCTCAACCGCATCTGTTCCAAACCCGCGCTAGGGGCGAGTGCCCGAATCAGGACAAAGCCATCGGCGTCCCTTCCCTTGACCAGAAAATTGAGCAACCAGTGCACTCCATAGTTCAGATACACGTAGGCGGTTCCCGCCGGGTGGTCTGCAATGAATTGACGTGCACTGGATCGAGTGTGCGTGTGGCACGCCTCGTCTCCCTCAGCTGCATAAGCTTCCGTTTCCACGATCACCCCAGCGCAACCCTTCCANGCAAGACGGCACCCGATTAAATCCCGCGCGCACTCCGGTGGGCTCTTCTGAAAGAATGCCGGCTCAAGGGATTCATCAAACTCATTCACGGAACCACATGGGTAACGACTCGCCCGTCCTGCGCCCCTTACATTCCGGTAGGGTGATCAATGAATTCCGTCTCGANACCGAATCTATCGGATAGCAGACGTGCAATTGCTTTTACTCCGCCAGTTTCTGTCAGGTAGTGACCTCCATAGATCATGTTCATCCCAATTTCCTCAGCTTCNGTATAACTCCAATGTGGACCCTCCCCGGTAAGAAACGTATCGACCCCCGACTCTCGAACCGCCGCCACCTCAGATCCAGNCCCTCCCGTAATAACCCCCACGACTCCCGCTTCTTCAGAACCCGCAGAACATACATGGGGCTCTTCCCCGAGCACTTTGCCAACCTGGCTTACCAATTGTTTCAACGAGCCTGTGAACCTGCCGCGTATTCCCAAAAGAATTCCCTTCCATTCAAAAAATGGCTCAGGCTTTTCCAGTTCCAGAGCAGAGACAAGACATGCGTTGTTTCCAATGACCGGGTGAATATCGAGAGGAATGTGCGCGCTATACACTGCGAGACCAGCTTCTATTGCCAACCTGAATTTTTCATAGGTCGCGCCGGTCACCCTGCGTGCTCCATTCCAGAACATTCCATGGTGAACGATGAGAATGTTTGCTCCCGAATCCGCCGCCTTTCTCATAACAGGAAGGGACGCATCCACTGCAACCGCGACTTGCGTGACCTTCTGTTGCCCTTCCATCTGCAATCCATTCATGGCACCCTGATAGTCGGGCACTTCCTTTATCCGCAACTCGCTGTCGAGAAACGAGACAATCTCATTAAGCGTGGCCATCTCCAAATGTCACCCTTCAGCCTCACCTAGCAACTCCCGATATCACAAAATTCCCAAAGTGCCGGAGGCATCGACGAACTCCAATCCAGTTCGCCAGTTTCATCAGGTATTACCAGTCTACTTGCATGCAAGGCGTGACGGGAAAGATAGAGGAGCTTCTTAAGGCGACGGCTCCATCCGTTCTCTATAAACTCGAGATAGCAATCTTCAGATGGTCCATAGATCTTATCTCCTACAATGGGATGTCCGAGCGTGTGAAGATGAACTCGTATCTGGTGAGTTCGTCCCGTCTCGGGAATGGCGCGCACAACGGCAAAATGACCATGCGCATTTTCGAACCGGCGAACCACTTCAAAGTNCGTTGCCGCATATTTTCCATCGGGNTGAACGACTTGCTTAATCCAAATTCGAGATTCCCCTACTTCGCCCTTTCGGAGTATCGGATCGGTCACCGTCTGGCGATCCCACTCAGGGCATCCGGACACTATGGCAAGGTATTCCTTCCGAACTTCTCTCCGCTCCATCGCTCGTCCAAAACGCCTCGCAGCCTCCTTCGTTCGAGACATCATGACCAGCCCACTCGTCTCGCGGTCAAGACGATTAAGAATACTCAGAGTCGCATAATCCTCGCCTCTGCTGGAGAGCCATGTCTTCACTTCCCCAAGCAAGGTTGGCTCAGGCCTATCGTTGGTTGGGTGAACGATCAGAGGCGCAGGCTTATTAACTACCAACCAATCCTTCTCGACCTCCACCATGGAGATATCAGTCGACACTGCGATAGGCCCCCTCCTCGCACTCATCCTGTCGGCAGACACCCTTTCCCTTTACCTTAACTGGCAGGAAACCCAATACCCAATAACGCCTTGCCAGAGGCCAAGCTCCTCCTACCCTGCGCACATGCCCGCTCCCTNCGCCCATTCGGAAAGAGAATGCACTCTTGCAGGACCCGCCACCCTNGAGGGCACCTCCCTCCACACAGGCCAGAAGGTAACCTTGACCATCAAGCCCGCTCCGGAAGGGCATGGCTTCAAGTTCCGGCGTATCGACCTCCCCGACAGGCCAATCATCGACGCCGACGTAGACAAAGTGGAAAAAGTTGAGCGAGCTACCACCCTTGCCTCCGGTTCTGTCCGGGTTCATACCGTCGAGCACATCATGTCAGCGCTTACAGGAATGGGCGTGGACAATGCCCTGATCGAGATGGACGCCAATGAGCCTCCGATCGGCGATGGCTCAGCAAAACCATTTGTAGAGCTGATCAAGCAGGCAGGCCTTGAGGAGCAGGAGGCTCGCCGAAAGACTTGGGAGATCCGCGAGCCCATTCACTTTCAGGACAAAAGCGGATCCCACATTACGATCGTTCCACATAAAGGATTCCGGGTCTCTGTGACCAACCTCAGCCACATTGGTAAATTCACACAATACTTCTCGAGCGAAATCACTCCTCAAACATATGAGAAAGAGATTTCGTCCGCGCGGACCTTTACTTTCTACGAGGATATCAAACCACTGCTCGACCAGGGCCTGATCAAGGGTGGATCTCTCGAAAACGCCGTTGTGATTCGGGATGAGGAAATTCTTTCCAAGGAGGCNATGCGCTTTGAGAACGAATTTGCCCGCCACAAGGCTCTCGATCTTGTCGGCGACCTTGCTCTCGCTGGCAAACGGATTACGGGTCACGTCATCGCAGTTGCGCCGGGGCATGGACCTAACACCCAAATGGCAGGCATGCTTAAACGGGAATACCAGCGAATGCGCTCCATGGTTCCGCCCTTCCAGCTTCCCGAGAATGAAGCGGTTCTCGATATCAAAGATATCTTTCGAATCCTTCCCCACAGGGCTCCGTTTCTTCTTATTGATCGGGTGATCGATTTTTCGAGTGAGTTAAAATGTACTGCCGTCAAGAATGTGACCTTTAACGAGCNTTTCTTCGAGGGGCATTTCCCNGATCACCCGGTCATGCCCGGCGTACTTCAACTCGAAGCCATGGCTCAAGCTGCATCGGTGCTCGTTCTGCGGCTTCCTGATAACGANGGAAAAATCGGATATTTCATGTCTGCCGACAACGTCAAGTTCCGGCGGCCTGTAGTCCCGGGAGANACCCTTTTTATTGAGGCTGAGATCGTGAAGATGAGACGTAGTGTCGGACTCGCTGTCTGCCAGTGCCTCGTCAATGGTGAGGTCGTTTCTTCGGCGGATTTAAAGTTCGCAGTAGTCGATGCGTGATAGAACTTACAACCGGTATGCCATACCGCTTTTGCGGCTGGCCTTCGCTGCGCTGATTGCCGGCCTGCCCAGTTGCCATCTGTTCGTAAAGCCTCCGGCAAAAACCATAATAACCCCTTCGCCGTCCGCTACTCAAAATGCCAGCTCTTCCTCCTCGGTTACTGGGAGATTTATTCCCAGCGTCACCCGTCTGGAATTCGAGATCGATTCCAGCAGATCCACCGGAACTATAGATCTTGCCCTCGACCACGACTCTCTCGCTCCACGCCGTTCAGTGTGCGAGTGCCCACTTAAAGGGACCATCACAGCAACCCTCAAAACCTTAGAATCTGGGGCGCGAACCCTGATATTCGATAAGGTNGAACTTGTGACCGCCGGCAAAGGGAACCTTGAGTTCGCATGGTCTCCAATTATTGGTACGGTCAGAATGCTGATTCCCGAAGGCCTGTTAAAAATCAGCAACAAATCTCAGGNCCTGGTCATTCAGCTCGGTGAAGATGGTGAATTCTCCCATCCTGGATACCGGTTCACAGTCGAGGGGACCGGCCAGGTGGAAGCCACCGGACTGGTCCTCCGAAAAAAAATCGGGGATACCGAGACCGATCTCACTATTGACGAGACCGAGCCGGCCATATTGCAAGGTAGTCTCAGGCGAGAGGAGAACAGATGGCATCTTGATCTGCCAGCCACTGTCATGAAGGACAGCTTCNAAATCGACGAGGAAGGCACCACCCTTGACCTGATTTTCACTGGTAAGATCGCCTCCTCCGAAAAGTAGTGGAGCATTTCCCAGTAAGACACTGAAGCTCCGAGGAAGTCAGGGCGCTCAGGAAAGTATTTCTCGCACCACCCTGCCATGCACATCGGTCAGGCGCCTCTCTATACCGTTGTGGTAGAAACTGAGACGCTCATGATCAATGCCTAGTAGATGTAGAATTGTCGCGTAGAAATCGTGCACCGTGACCTTGTTTTCTANCGCCTCATACCCGAAATCGTCGGTGGCACCATAACTGAAAGGAGCTTTGACGCCTGCACCGGCAAGCCACGTCGTAAATCCTCGTGGATTGTGATCTCGACCGCTAGCACCTTTTTGAAAGGTCGGCATCCGCCCAAACTCAGAACAGAACACCACCAGCGTTTGCTCAAGAAGTCCGCGCTCCCTGAGGTCCTTCAAAAGCGCAGCCGTGGGCTGATCAAGCACCGATCCATGAACCGCATACTGCTTCTCGAGTGACTTGTGGCCATCCCAGTTACTCACTCCTTCCCCCCCTGTCTGGTAGGCCCCGTTAAAAAGCTGAACGAACCGAACCCCTTTCTCTAACAGTCTGCGGGCAAGAATACAGTTTCGCCCGTAAGCGGCACGAAGGTCAGCCACCTTGCTCCCCGCATCGTTTGCCCCATATGCTTTCAGAATGTGCACAGGCTCTTTGCCCAAGTCTGTCACATCCGGAATACTCATCTGCATGCGCGCAGCAAGCTGATAACTGGCAATCCGAGCCGCTAGTTCCGAATCTCCTTCATAGGATCGCAGATGCCGCTTGTTCTGCCGCTCAAGAAAAGCTCGCGTCGCCTCATCTGTCCGTCTTGTCACTCCCCCGGGAATGGCAAGGTTTCCGAGGGGCTTTGACGCATTGAAAGCCGTTCCCTGAAAGGCTGCCGGGAGAAACCCGGGGCCCCAGCAGTTCACGCTCGACTGGGGAGTTCCTCGGACATCCGGAATTGCAACGTAAGCAGGCAAATCTTCGGTTTCGCTTCCGAGGGCGTAGGTAGACCATGCCCCGGCACTCGGGAACCCATCCAGCGTAAAACCAGTACACATATAATTCTCGCCTGGTCCATGAGTATTGGTTTTTCCAACCATGGAGTGGATAAAGCACATATCGTCTGCGAGCTCTCCCAGCTTGGGCAGGAGGCCAGAGATCATTTTCCCAGATTGACCGCGAGGTCTGAACTTCCACGGGCTTTGAGTAAGATTGCCCTGCTCACCCTGAAAGGTGATCAAATCCTCTCCTCCGGGCATAGGCGTTCCATGCCTCCTTATTAGCTCGGGTTTGTAATCAAACGTATCAATCTGACTGATTGCTCCCGAACAAAAAATCATGAGCACCTGCTTGGCTCGCGGTTCAAAATGCGGGTCACGTGCCGCATGCGGCCGGCCGGGCTCGATATCTGGGCGCACAGGCAACTTTCCGGGGGCGCTCTCTCGCTCGGCTGCCAGCAATCCATCCCGACTCAAGAGCGATGTCAGCGCGACACTCCCCAACCCACTCGCGGTGAGAGAAAGAAAATTACGACGGTCGAAAAATTCAGCAGGGTTGATCATTACAGCGATTNACAGAGGGGATGGAATTCATCAAAAGACAAAGAGGAATTCGTTTGTATTTAGCATCGCACGACAGAAGGCAACCAGCCCATGTTCCTCGACAAATTTCATTGCNTCGGAGATCTCTTCTTCTGTCGCGGGACGTCCATAGAGCACCCCGAAGGCTTTGACTATTCCTTCCCTGCCTGGACCCACACGCTCGGCCATTCGCCCAGCCTGCTGCATGGTGAATTTACTATTGAGAAGATTAAGGGCCTGCAGCGGAGTCGTGGAACGACTCCGCTTGGGAATGACCTGATTACCATCGGGGCAGTCAAAGGCCCCGAAGACGAGATCNTGCTCCTGGCGAATCTTGAACATGTAAACCATACGGCGCCATTCAGATGGGCCTACATCCTCCTTCGGGTGATAGTGCACAACGTTTTCCCTCTCGACTTCCAAAAGGTAAAACCCCGGTCCGCCCATCCTCCTGTCGATAGTCCCTGCAGCTACCAGAATTCCATCCCGGATAGCTTCAGCTTCAAGCCGCCGGGGAGGAAACCGCCATAAAAGGCGACTCTCCGCATCAACGACTTCTGCCTCTTTATTCGGGAAACTGGACTGCTGAAAAGCTTCTGAACGTAACAGGATACGCATCATTTCCTTTACAGACCAGCTCCGCTCGACAAACGCAGTGGCCATCCAATCCAACAANTCCGGGTGCGAGGGCTTGGTTCCATTCGCTCCAAAATCACTGGGGGTATCCACCAATCCGGTTCCAAAGACGAACTGCCATAGCCGATTCACCGCGACCCTCGCAGTAAGAGGGTTTTCCGCACTGGCAATCCAGTCCGCCAATGCCTTCCTTCGCTCCCCCTCAGCACTACTGGTCTTCAGATCGAGCGCGGAGATAGCCGGAATCGCTCCCGGAGCGACTTCCTCCCGGAGCGCAAGCGGATCACCCCGGTAGAGGCGATGAGTTGGACCCGGTTGCGAGAAATTTGCGACCCATGCCTTCCGGGTGGTGGACAACTTTGCAATCCTGTCTTGAGCATGAGAGATCTTCAATCTGAGCCCCCGCCCCCGGGAGGCATCCTTGGCGGGCAAAAACTTCAGAAGATCCTCTTGATCTATATCTATAGTTCTCCTGCGATCTCGGTGACTGGAAACTTCGGTCCAATGCTTCNCGTCAACCGACAGCTCAATCCGATATTTTAAAGGCACACGGTCCTTGAAGTGCCCCTCCCTGTCCCGCGCCCATTCAATACGGTTAATGGTCTCGTTTTTCCTTAAGGCTAACTGAACCCACCCCGTCCCTTTNGTGTTCGAAATCCAACTCCTTGCATTCCCATAGCTCCCATCATTTATGTGCTCGAGCTTGTGGATGTCATAGCCTTGGAGGGTCCCCGAAGCAGAGGGCTTTGCCCCCCGGCCAAGATTCGTCCCCTCCGGGGAAAAGACAGCAAGCTCATCGATACAGGGTTCCCCGCCGCTGGTCTCAAGAATGGTGAACCGGACAAAGCGCGCTCGCGTTGGGTCAAACCGATCTACATTACCTTCTGCTCGAACCGCAGGGCGCATTCTATCCCCATGGTGGTTCGCCGAAATCACCCTCCCTCTGACAAGCAGATCCTCCAGCTCTTTCTCCATCTCTGCGAGTCGTTTACGTAGATCCGATAACTCCCCCTTCGCCTGCGGGTCACCTCGCTCTGGCAGCATCCGTTCCCCGAATTTTACCCCGGCAAACACTGCCTGCATGGCATAGTAATCCTTCTGTCTGATGGGATCGAACTTATGATTATGGCAACGCGCACAACCGATGGTCATTCCGAGGAAAGCAGTCCCTGTTGTGTTGATCATGTCGGCCAGCTCATCCTGCCTCTGCATCAAAGTGAGCGCCTTGTCCGGACTCTTTACGACGTCATGCGGTCCCGCGACAAGGAATCCCGTAGCCACCGTTCGCCCCATCATGTCTCCCGCCAGATGCTCCCTGATGAACTGATCGTAGCCCCTGTCCGCATTAAACGATTCAATGACGTAATCGCGGAAATGATATGCCGTGAGCCTCTCCCTGTTTGTCTCGAATCCGTTCGTCTCCGCGAAACGAACAATATCGAGCCAGTGCCGGGCCATTCGCTCTCCGTAATGAGGGCTGGCTAACACTCTCTCGATGAGATCCGGCCACGCCCGGGGAGACTCATCCTCAACAAAAGCCTCAACTTCTTCCAACGACGGGGGGAGTCCTAGGATTACAAGATANAACCTCCGGATCAGAGTGCGCCGANCCGCACGGTTCGAAAACTTCAGCCCTTTCTCCCTGAGAGCTTCTTCGAGGTAGGCGTCGACACTATCGTGGCGGTACTCACCGGATACGGGTTGAAACGACCAGTGGTCTGTTTTCAGGAAATCCTCCCGTGCCGACTCCGGCAACTTTGCTCCCGCGTCAATCCATAATCCAATCGTTTCAATCTCATCGAGGGCAAGGGCATCTTTTTCCCGGGGCGGCATGGCCTCATCCGGATCGTGCCTGCTGATTACCTTGTAGAGGAAACTCTGCTCCTTGTCGCCTGCGACAAAAAGAGGCTCTCCAGAATCACCGCCCCGAAGGATCGCACTGGGACTGTCGAGCCGAAGCCCTCCTTTTTCCTGCGACGATCCGTGACAGCTGAAGCAATGACTCTCCAGAATAGGGCGGATATGATCTGCAAAGTCGATCAATCTTTCCCCGACGCATGAACCCGCAGTTAAAAGCAGAGCAGCGACCGGGCGGGACAGGTTTCTAACCCTCACCATNACTACGCAGGCAGATTTTTCCGATTTTTATCCACCCCTACGCCAATAGTTCCTTGATGACTTTTGCCTGCTCGACACCTGTGAGACGTTGGTTGAGCCCCTGGTATTTCACGGTGAATCTTTCGTGGTCGTAGCCGAGGAGATGAAGAATGGTGGCGTGGAAATCACGAATGTGCAGTGGGTCTTTTGTAATGTTGTAACTGAAGTCATCGGTTTCGCCATAGATGGAACCTCCCTTCGTGCCACCGCCNGCCATCCACATCGTGAAGCACCTTGGATGATGATCGCGNCCGTAGTTCGTCTTGCTCAGCCCGCCCTGGCTATAAATGGTCCGGCCAAATTCTCCACCCCATATGATTAAAGTGTCATCAAACATACCCCTCTCTTTCAGGTCATTGATCAGGGCGTAGCATGGGCGATCAATATCCCGGCATTGGGACGGCATGCGCCCGTTGACATTTCCATGGTGATCCCAGTTGTTATGGTAGACCTGAATAAAACGAACATCTCTCTCGGCCAGTCTTCTGGCCATCAGGGCCACGTTCGCGAAGCTTCCCGGCTTCCGAGCCTCTTCTCCATACAAGTCAAACGTGTGTTCAGGCTCCTTACTTAAATCGGTGAGCTCAGGCATGCTGGCCTGCATNCGCGCGGCCATCTCATACTGCTTGATGCGGGTGAAGGTTTCCGGGTCTCCAAGCTCNTTATAGGTCANCTCGTTCATCTGGTTGATTCCCTTTATAGTACGCTGGCGAATCGCGTCCGGCACTCCTGCAGGATTGTTGATATAAAGAATTGGGTCACCCTTGCTCCGGAAGGAGACCCCTGCGTGCTCTCCGGAGAGATAGCCACTTGACCAGAGGCGGGACGAGATTGCCTGTTCCTGCTCGCGATTGCTCGGGGTAGCGACCATCACAACGAAGGCAGGCAGATTTTCATTTGTTGATCCGAGGCCATATGATGCCCACGCGCCAAGACAGGGCCGTCCCGTAATCTGGTTTCCCGTCTGCATCGCAGCAATGGCCGGTTCGTGGTTGATCGCCTCGGTGTGAAGACTTCGCATCCAGCAGATGTCATCGGCACATTGGTGAAGATTGGGCAGGAGTTCGTCATTCATCCACATCCCACATTGGCCTTTCTGAGCAAATCGGTACTTGGAAGGAGCAATTGGAAATCGCTTCTGCCCACTGGTCATGGTGGTCAGTCGTTGACCCATCCGCACGCTGTCGGGAAGATCCTTGTCATACCACTTCCCGAGTACTGGCTTGTAGTCGAACAGATCCATCTGGGCCGGTCCACCCACCATGTGAAGGTAGATCACCCTTTTCGCCTTGGGAGCAAAATGAGTTTTTACCGCCCCAGGGCCGTCTGATTCTGCGCCCATTGAGCGGCCAAGCAGGCTTGCAAGTGCAGCACCACCGAGAACGTTTTTTCCCTGCGACAGAAAGTAACGGCGAGATTGAGCCTGAAGATATTCCTGAAAAAGATTCATGTTGGATTCCTGTGTGGTTTTAAGGCGTTCTGGGTTCGCGCCAGATGGCACATTTGTCCTTATTTATTCAGAACTTCGTCGAGATTGAGGACCTGATTACAAAGCATCGTCCACGCCGCAAGCTGTCGTGGGTCGAGGGTCGGATCTGCTTTGCTTTCTCCAACCTTTAAAAGTGCATTGGCGTCACCTAAGTTGGCTTTATAGTAGGTCAGGTGGTCTGCCAGACTTGCGTTGAGAATGGCAATTTCCTGAGGTTTCAAGGGCCGGCAGAGCGCGCGAGCCGCAACATATTCGAGAGCAGCAGAGTCGACTCCTTCCGCTCTCTGTAACGCACCTTGGGCGAGCGCTCGGGCAGCTTCCACAAATTGAGGATCATTCATCGTGACCAGCGCCTGCAGTGGCGTGTTGGTGCGTTCGCGTCGAACAGTGCAAACTTCCCGGCTTGGCGCATTGAAGGCCTCCATATTCGGGGGGTGGGCCATTCGTTTCCAGAAGCTGTAGAGCGTGCGCCTGTAAAGCTTCTCGCCGGTGTCCTGCTTGTAGTTACGGGTATTTCCTCCGGGTAGGCCGACGACATTCCATATGTCGTTTGGTTGATAGGGCCGAACTCCGGGACCCCCACCGGATGAGGAAAGCAGCCCACTGGCAGCAAGGGCATAGTCGCGCACCATTTCGGCATCCATCCTGAAACGGGGCCCCCGGCTTAAAAAGCGGTTGTCCTCATCCTTTATGAGCTTTTCTGCAGTAGCAACTGCGGCTTGTCTGTAGGCACGGGAAGAGACGAGGAGCTTGATGAGCTTTTTTAGATCCCAGCCGGAATCTTGGAACTCGACAGCCAGCCAGTCAAGGAGCTCAGGGTGTGTCGGAGGCATCCCCATGATTCCAAAATCTTCTGAAGTTACCACGATACCCTTCCCGAATATTTCCTGCCAGAAACGGTTGACGGTAACGCGNGCTGTAAGTGGGTTTGCCGGGTCCACGACCCAGCGAGCCAGGCCCAGCCTGTTGCGGGGCGCGTCCTTTGGGAGGGGAGGAAGAGCCGAAGGCGTGTTGGCCGTTACCTGCTCTCCTTTTTTCTCGTATTGGCCCCGCATCAGAATGTGGGCCATAGCCATTCCGGGTTTCTCCTTCTGGACATGAGTGATTGCGGCCTTGCCGTTCAGCGCCTCACGTTGGGATTTCAGTTTTGCAAGGGTTTCGTTGAGGGTCGCGAACTGCTTGTCCCGTGTGTGTAGAAAATTTTCGAAGAGAACCTTGTTCTGCTCGAGACTACGCTCCTGATGAGAGGTAGCGAGAATGGCACGTAGTGGACCGGAATCAGCGAGAGCCATGATTTCTCCACCTGAGAGGGCTCTGGAATAGATTCGCATGTCCTGAAGGAAGCCGTCCTCGAAGTAGGCACCCTTACTTCGCTGTCCAATCTGCAGAGAAGTCTCGGCGGAGATATCGGCATTGGATTTGAGATTATTAGTCTCAATTTTTTTGGCTTGCTCGGCACCATTGTAATACAGGCGAATTCCTTCGGCTTTTCCACTTCCGTCATAGGTAACGAAAATATGATTCCACTGCGCCGATTTGAGCACGTTTTTCTCAGTTACCACCTTGATGGCATTGTCAGGCCAGCTCTCTACGAGATGAGTTCCAAATTGGCCGCCTTGCTGCCAGAGGTCCCAGCCACGGAACTTTTTTGCACCATCCATNCGAGCAAATACCGAACCATTCAGGCGTTGTGGAGATCGGACCCATGCGCCATAGCTGAATGCCTGATCCGCCTTGAAGTCAGCGAGATCACCGAGATCGAAGGTGCGTCCACGTTTGATGCGAGGTGCCGGACCAATCTTCCCTTTNGGATCCCAGGTAAGGAANCCCTTCGATTTAAAGGTTTGATCTTCTCCANTGACGGAGGACTTCACCTTATCTCCAAGGCCCTCATTGAGCGGGACATGAAGAATGAGGCTTTCCTGAGGCTGAGCTTCGGCAAGCTGATCTGAATCCGCTGTTAAAGCCCATTTTTCAAAAGCAGACTTTGCCTCTGTCCGCCGAGCCTCGATCAGGACCTGAGTCTCGGCCACCTGCTTGTCGAGCAGGTCTCGTTTCTCACGATCCTGGTTGAAAGGAACTTTGATGACCGGTCCACGGCCATCCGAGGAATTGCCATCCATTGCACCCTGCGTGGTATTACGGAAAAAGGCTGCCATGGAGTAGTAGTCCTTGGTGGTAAAGGGATCAAACTTATGATCATGGCACTGGGCGCAATTGGTAGTCAGGCCAAGATAGACCCATCCGAAGGTCTGGACACGGTCAGCAGCGTAGTTGGCCAGATTTTCCTCCGCGATCGTCCCGCCTTCATTGGTGGTGATATTGCATCGCTGGAATCCCGTGGCTATGAGCTGGTCCAAGGTGGGATCAGGGAGAAGNTCTCCCGCAAGCTGCCAGACCGTAAAATCGTCGNAGGGGATATTCTGGTTGAACGCACGTATCACCCAGTCGCGATAAGGATGCATCTCCCGGTAGTTGTCAAAGTGGAGGCCATGAGTGTCTCCGTAGCGAGCCGCATCCAGCCAATAGCGAGCACGATGTTCTCCATAGTGCGGTGAGGAGAGAAGCGTGTCGATGAGCTTGCCGTAGGATTCCTCACTGGGGGCGTTGATGAAATCCGCAGTGAGCGCAGGGTCAGGGGGTAGACCAGTCAGATCAAGGGAGAGTCTCCTCGCGAGAGTATAAGGGTCAGCATCGGAGGCCGGGGTGAGGCCTTGTTCTTCGAGCTCGGAGAGAATGAAATTGTCGATAGGGTTCCGGGGCCATGTCCCTAATTTTATTTCTGGGACTTCGGGCTTAGTCGGAGCCCGGAGTGACCAGTGCGCCTGCCAGGGTGCGCCTTCAGCGATCCATTTTTTGATGAGAGAAATCTGTTCGGAGTCGAGCTTCTTGTGACTATCCGGTGGAGGCATAATTTCATCCGCATCGCCTGTGATAAGACGCAAGTAAAGTTCGCTCTCGTCGGGATTTCCACGGACCACTACCGGGGGAGCATCCTTTACCCCGATAAAAAAGCCGGCCTCTGTATCAAGCCGCATGTCGGCTTCCCGGGTTCCGGGGTCTGGTCCGTGGCAAGCGAAGCAGTTTTCAGCAAGGATCGGCCGTATATCCCGGTTGAATTCAACTTCCGGCTGCCCACTTGCTAGCTGAAAGAGACCTGCCACGGCTCCAAGAACGGAGATGCTTGTTCTGACACTCATTAAACCTTACCTATATTTTTAACGGAGAATGCCTCTTGGCTAGGCGTAATTTGATTTTAGGTCACTAATTGTGCTTTTGTTGAAATTGACCGGAATGTCGCTGCAGCCTAGCAAAACCAGAAGGTCAGAAGGTCAGAGGCCATCTACTTTCATTCCAAGACCCCGCAAAAAAAGGCGTGCGGATGCGACTCCCAACCCCGGTTCTTGCCCCACCTTAGTCCATCGCGGTCCATACTCATCCACCGCCTGCATCAAGATCTTAAGCAATCGCAATGCGCAAAATCTTTTTCTCGCTGCCGCCTCCAATTCCCTCAAGAGCCTTCCTCAGCGACTCTTGCCCGGGCTGGGAGAACCAACCTTCCGGGCCGGCTCCAATTCTGCAGACTCAAGTTCGGCTAGCTCCAAGGGCTCCGAGGGCTCCAGCTTGGCAGGCACTATAGGCGTCGAAGACTCTAGTTCCGCAAGATAAAGCCGGGCTTTAGCTTCCTCACGAGCGATGACCGGGTCCCTGCCCTGTTCGACCGCATACCGTTGTAGCGCTGCAGCTTTCCTATCAGCATTAGCTTCCGCCACCAGGGAACGAAGGGCTTCTTCTCCCGTCCACAGGAATCTGTCCTGCCATTCCTCCCCAAGATCATCATGGCGTAACCGCGCACTCCCCGAAAGGTGCCTGATTTCCATGCCGATATCAGTTACCCGGCGAATCACAACTTCCCGATAGATTTTACCTTTTCGAAGGCGAATCTCTGGGTGCTTCTCCCCTTCGGCAATCAGACGAACCCATTGTAGATATTGCGCCCGGTAGGCAGATACTCCCTGCGATAAAATCCGGATCTCCCGTTCGAGCTGNGCCAGTTGCTCCCGACTTTTCTTTCGCGCAAGAGTAGCATCCTCAAGCTGCTTAAGGTCCATCCGTAACTCTGCGAAGCGAACCTCCGCCCCATCAACCGGAGCAAGGGACTCAAAATGCAGGGCGAGAGCCTCGACCAGAGCTTCCTGACAATCCAGCTCCGGATCTACCTCTCCGGTATCAGCATTCAAATCACCTAGGGCGAGGACGAGAACCTGCAGCAAGAGCGCAGTTCGGAGGACCTTTCCCAGCTTCATGAGCTTCATAATAAGGGGAGACTCCTCGGGGGGCAAGGAGACCTGCATGCCGATCTAAATATACTTGTTAAAGCAGGCAGGCCTTCTTCCAGAAATGCTGCCATTCCTCCTTCTGGCGCATCGGACACTGAAAACCCACTATGCCATTTCATCGAGGACCTTTGTGATCCGTTTTTCGCTCACTCGCATCTCCCTCGGTTGACTTGGTGCAAACTGCGCAAGGCGAAGCTCCTCCAGCATCCATCCAACCTCCCACAACCGAACCGCATCAGGGCATTCCATCCAACGGGAAATCCATCGCCGCCAGAGAGGGAGGAACCGATTCCGCTTTTCCTCGTCTCGAACTAGCGGCTGACTTTGAAGACGAGACAAGCGCTCTTCGATTCCATAAAAGTAGCGGTGGTAGCGAGATAATCTGGTAAAACCAGCCTTCCAGACGAAACCCTCCCTCCATAGCCACGACAGCTCTTCATCAAGGTCCCGCACCACCTCTCCAAGATGCCGATCCTGACGATGNGTTTCCATCCACTCCGAAACCCTGTGGTAGCTTTCAACAGCCTGTTCCAACCCGTTACAAAGCAGTTGGGCTGAATCAAAAAGACGCTCCTTAGCCACGAGGGAAGATCTTGCAAAAGCAGCACCAGAGCGGGGCATCTTTCCAAGAGCCCCTTCTGCGGCACAACGGATCAGCGCTTCCCCCAGACGATCTTCCAGAGACAATGAATCTGCATGGAGTCGGGATGCGGGACCGACTGGAAGCTTACGCCTNACAAAGTCGACATGATCGTATTGCTCCAAAAGAAATAGTCGTACACACCCGGCTCTATGACTTTCCTCTGCCTCCTCTTTTTCTAGGAAAGCCCTCATCCCGACCGAGGCTCCCTCGTCAACCAGCGCTGGATACACAGGATCTGGACTTCCTGTAATTTCAGACTGGTGAGAGATATCCTCAAAAGGAACTTCTCCAAAGCTCCAGACTTCCCCTCCTGTCATCTCCCATCGCAGGTTGGCCGCTTCTTCTTTCCTACCTCGCAGTATGTCAGCCAAACGATCCCTGATGTGATCCACGTTTTCACCAAGTCCCAATTCTTTTCCGTCATCTCCATAAACTCTGATCTTTGGTCGTAATTGCGCCGGCAAACGATCCGGGTTGAAATCCTCCTCTCTGATTTCTTGGCCAGAACGCTCTGAGAGAAACTCCGCCAGCGCGGCACACAGATGGCATTGGGGCTCCCAGCCCTGCCAAAGGACAAGAAACTCTGCCAGCGCATCGGCAATAGGGAAGCATGCCTGTCTTTGCCACTTCGGCAGCGACCGCATCAATAAGTCCACGCGCTCTTCAAATATCCCGGGAACACCCCAGCTGACGAGGTAACTGGGAAAGGTCGATAACTCATCGAGTCCAATCTCAAAAGTAACCCCATCGTCAGGAGCTTCAAGCGCACTGCGATAAGTTACCCGGTAGGATTTCCCTCCACACTCCACAGCGTCCGGAAAAAGGCATAGCTCTTCTGCAACCTCTTCCCAAACCACGTCGGAGAGCCGAATCATCAAATGCTCTTCGTTCCGATCAACCAGACGCCACTGATGAAAACCTTTGGCGGTTGAAATTTTGACCGGTATACGCTCAAAGAAAAAATCGAAGGCCCCTTCGTCTGACCACAGTCCCCCGACTCGACGCAGCTTGTGTTCTGCTCGTTCCACCTCGGCACGGACCAACGCGAGCTGGTCTTTATATCTGCATTGAGCGTGGATCCCTCCCCCGAGGATGGCATCCCGCACAAAGACCTCATGAGCCGATTTCGGATCAACCCGTCCAAAGTGCACCCTCCGCTCAGGAATAAGAGTGAGCCCACCGCATTGGACAGTTTCTATCCCGTAGACAGCCCCTTGCTGCTCGTCCCACGCTGGAGAGTGATANCGGCTCCTGCATAATTGCGGCGCGATCTCCTCTACCCATTCGGGAAGAATTGCAGCCACCTTCCGCGCCCAGAGTCTTGAGGTTTCCACCAGATCGAATCCCAACACCCATTCTGGCCGTTTCTTGCCAAAGAGACCAGAACCCGGGAAAACTGCGAAATCACGGTTACCCGTGCCACGGTATGCCCGCTTCTCCTTATCCCAGAATCCNACTTGACGGGGCATTCCTGCAAGAATGGACTTATGGATTTCAGTAGAATCTCCCCACTCTCGCCGTTCCTCCGGAAGAGGCTTCGGACCTTTTCCGTATTGCTCTCGTACCAGTCGACCGAGCTCTCTGACTACCTGATCCCATTCCATGATCCGGCGCATACTGAAGAATTTTCTTTCGCAGAAACGACGCAACTGGTTGCGGTGCCAGCGCCGGTGATCTTTTCGAAACTCCCGCAGGGCGTGCCATATATTGAGCAGACTCACAAAATCTGATTCAGGGTCCTCAAAGGCAGCATGCATTTCATCTGCCTTACTCTCCTTCTCTGGAGGTCGTTCGCGCACATCCATGACACTGAGCCCCGCAACAATAATAAGAACCTCTCCCAGAACCTTTCGCTCAAATGCCTCCAGCAACATCCGTCCCAGCCTGGGATCCAAAGGTAAACGTGCCAATCGTGTTCCAATCTCGGTAAGATCTCCCTGCCGGGATTCCAGTGCACCCACCTCCTCAAGAGTCCGGAAACCCTCACTGATAGCACGCGGAGAAGGGGGATCAAGAAAGGGAAACTCCCTGACGTCCCCCAGTCTCAACGCCTTCATCCGCAGCACCACCCCGGCAAGAGACGACCGCCGGATTTCGGGATCAGTAAACTCGGGAGCCTGCTCAAGGTCAAATTCGTCATACAACCGCAGACATACTCCCTCCCTGACCCTTCCACACCTACCCCGCCTCTGGCGCGCACTCGCCTGCGAGATCTGCTCAACCTGTAATCTCTGCACCTGCCGGCCTGGATTGAAGCGACTGATTCGCGCAAGGCCGCTATCGATGACATAAACGATTCCGGGGATGGTAAGGGAGGTTTCCGCCACATTAGTTGCTAGAACGACCCGCCTTCTCTCACTTTTCTGAAAAACCTGCTGCTGCTGAGCGAGACTTAAACGGGCATAGACGGGCAGTATCTCCGTATCTGGCAGGAATCGCCCCTCCAGCAACTTGGCACATTCACGAATTTCCCGCTCTCCGGGAAGAAAGACCAGAATGTCTCCCCGGTCATCAACCTCGGAAATCCATTCCACTGCACGAGCAACATGATGACGAAGTTCCTCCTCTTGCTCTCCCGGGAAAAAATGATCTTCCACGGGATACGTTCGTCCCTCAACCTCAACCACCGGTGCGTTTCGGTAAAACTCCGAGAATCGCCCTGCGTCCAGAGTCGCCGAACTGATTACCACCCGGAGGTCCTTCCTTTTTTCCAGCACCCCATGGAAGTATCCCAGCAGGAAATCGATGTTGAGAGAACGCTCATGAGCCTCATCAATAATCAGAGTGTCATATTGTCGAAGCAGGCGATCCCTCTGTGTTTCAGCAAGAAGGATTCCATCCGTCATGAACTTGATCTCAGTCTTCTCACTGGCCTTCTCCGCAAAACGAACCTGATATCCCACAAGCTCCCCTTCTGTTTCTCCCATCTCCTCCGCAACCCTGCGGGCAACACTAGTGGCTGCAAGTCGACGAGGCTGCGTGCAACCGATCCGGCCCGCCCGTTTTCCTGGATGACCCTTAGCGGACTCCCGAAGCAGCTCGAGAGCCATTTTAGGAAGTTGCGTCGTCTTTCCGCTGCCTGTCTCTCCGACAACAACTACAACCCGGCTCGAGCGCATCGCCTCGAGAATTTGATCCCTCTTTCGGGAAACTGGTAGGTCTGGATAATCCCATTCCGGCACGCTTCTGGGTCGCTCGCCTTCTCCACCGCGTCAAGCCCGGGAATGACCGAAATTGTTCAATGGGTCTCTTATGAGTCTACTCCACTTCCTCCTCCAAGGAACCATGATCATGAAAAATCATCGAGAACATGCTCCTCAACGTAACTGTTTAAGACCGATTTAATCAGAGCCTGACCACTCTCCTGTTCATCATGAAAGACATGGTCCGCACCCTCTTCACGCAAACGATCTGCTTCCTCTGTGAACTTCGCACGCGCATACACGAGAATCTCGGGATTCCGCTGTCGCGCGAGTCGCATTCCTGCAATCGCGGCATCTACATCGGGAAACGTAAACGCAATACCTCGAGCCCTTTCCACGCCAGCCATCTCAAGAGATTCCATGTGCCGCGCATCCGCAAAGAGGCCCAGCACCCCCTTTCCCGCCATTTCATGAACGGTATCGGCATTAAGTTCGAGGATGAGTGCCCCTATATTACACTTCGCCAGTGTCTGCTGCAGAACCCTGCCCACCGGTCCGTAGCCACACACAATGACATGTCCACTCAGGGCTTCCCGCTCCCCCTCCGGTGTGAGCTCCAAGGGCAGGTCTGCCTTCCCTTCAAGCCACCCACGCCGCTCAAGGACCGGAGCCATTCTCTCTAAAAAACGCATGATCCCGGGAATCAGCCCCATTCCGATTGCGGTCGAAACTAGAAGAACCTGCTCCACCTCAGGCCAGGCATTGAACACCCCGAAATCTGCGACTCTCTCAAAAAGAACCAGAGAAAACTCTCCTGTGCTGGCCAGCGCGCCAGCGGCGAGAAGGCTTGGTCGCAATCCTAGTCCTAGCCTTTTGGCGGCAAGAAATCCCGCTCCGAATTTAATGATCAGGATCATCAAGGTCGCACTGGAGATCAGAGCCCAACTGGAAGCGACCTCTCCGAGGTCGATCAAAAGGCCAATGGACACGAAGAAGATGGTAAGGAAGAGGTCTCTGAATGGCAGGATATCCGCGAGCACCCGGTGACTGTATATCGACTCGCTCACCACCAACCCCGCAGCAAAAGCACCCAGTGCGGCACTCAGGTTGAGTTGAACGGCTCCGAAGGCAACGGCTGCGCAGAGCCCTACCACGGTGACCGTAAAAAGCTCGCGGCTCCGCGTCCGTGCCACAGCATGCAGAATCTGTGGAATCCCACGCCGACTTAGAAACCAGCAGGCACACAGGAACAGAACGCCTTTCAAGACTGCCACCACTATTCCAGCGGCCATCTCACCGTCGCCCCGCCCAAGAAGGGGGGGCAATATGATCATGAAGAAGATCACGAGAATATCCTGAAAAATCGCCACTCCGAGGGCCACCCGGGCGGCAGGGCTGTCCGCCATGCCTAGATCGTGAAAAGCCTTTATGCTAACAGCAGTACTGGAGAGCGCGATCGCTACAGCCAGGGCAATTGCTACCGGAAACGGAAATCCGAATAGCACGCACGCCCCTCCTGCCGCTATCCCCACCAGGCCTACCTGAAGGCCTCCACCCAAAAGCGCAACACGACGCAGGTGCTTGATTTCCTTGAAAGAAAACTCAAGACCCAGAGTGAACAGGAGCAAAATCACGCCCAGGTCAGCTAATCGGTCGAGGTCACCAGAGTCCGCTCCCACCCAGTCAAGCAGCCTGCTGTTGGCAAGAAGGACGCCGCACAGGAAATAGCCGACAAGAAGGGACTGGCGAAAACGCTGAAGTACCAGCGATACGAGGACCACCCCCACCAGAACGAGCGTCAGCAATCCAAACAGAGGCGATATTTCGCCCGCACTGGCCACCGGTATGGCTCGGCAATTGAGCACAACTCACAATGGACTGACTGCGGGATCCCCTCAATCCCAAAGCGCGGAGGAAGTCCCCCTCGGAGCCAGGGGAGTGGCTGCCCACCGGGTGGACTGACGAATCTGCCTGCGCGGGCTCTTACTTCTCTCCCAAGGCCCCTACGATGACGCTCACGTTATGACGGAACATCTCCTCAATGGAGCTTCCCCCATCTGCAATGAGAGGCTCTCCCACTGCGACACCCGCTCCTTCAGCTACCGTCCTGAGAATTTTAGGATTTGAGCGCTGCTCTGGAAAAAGAGCACGGACATTTTCTTTCCGGATGGCAGATACCACCTCCGCCAGAAACTTGGGGGAGTCGACCCGTTCCCGGTTAAGACCTTGGACGGCCAGCATCTTCCACCCGTGCTCGTTACAGAAATAGCCAAACGCCGCATGAGCGGTAGCCAGAGTGCGGGACTTCACAGGCACCTTTGCCAATTCCGTGGTGGCCCAACGCTGGAGGTTTGCCAACTCTCTTCTCACCTCAGCGGCCCTCTTCTGGTAGAATGCAGTATTTTTCCCATCAACTGCGGATAGCTCCTTGCGCACCCGGGTGACAGCCCGTCGCCAGCAATCGATCGAATGCCACCAATGAGGATCAATCTCTTCATGAACGTGAGCGTGGCCATCATGATCACAGAGAACTTCGGCCTTAAGAGTGGGCAGGGTCTTACCAACCTCTACAACTTTCTCAACGCCAGCTGCATCTCGCAATTTCGGCAAATAAGGCTCCAACCCTTTACCACAGGCAAAATATACTTTGGCTCCCTGTGCCCGTCGAAGCTCCTTCGCACCCGGCTGAAATTGATGAGGATCACCCCCCTCTCCCATCAAATCCACTACCTCGACCCTGTCGCCGCCAACCTTCTCGACGAGGTCCCCAAGAAGGGGATGAAGTACTGCGACTTTGATTTGAGCCCCACCAAGGGAACTCATGACCAGAAGTAGAAGGAGTGACAGTCGTAAGCTCAACATATCCACGAAATGACCCAGCCCCGCACAAAGCGCAAGTAATTTGCATTAATTTCGGAGTCGCAACTTTGGAAATACTGGCCTTTCCTTTGGGAATACCCACTGGGCTTTCAGCAGATTTTCTGAATTTCACACCTCCTAACCGTGATTCATCCCACCGCAGTCGTCTCCCCCAAGGCCGAAATAGGAAATGACGTAGAAATTGGACCCTATTGCGTCATTGGCGACGAGGTCCAAATTGGTGCCCGAAGCCGCCTGCATTCTCACCTTGTTCTCGAGGGCCCTGTCACCATCGGCGAAGACAACGAATTCTATCCCTTCTCCTCCATCGGAGCGCGGAGCCAGGATCTAAAGTATAGCGGGGAGCCCACTTACGCGCAGATAGGCAACCGTAATACCTTTCGAGAGTTCGTCACGGTCCACCGTGGCACCTCCCCGGAGTCGCCCACCCGTATCGGCTCCGACAATAACTTCCTGGCCTACACACATGTTGCACACGATGCGATTGTAGGAGATTACTGCATTCTTTCCAACGCCGCCACACTGGCAGGCCACGTGATCGTCGAGGATTACGTCATTCTCTCCGGAATGGCCGGTGTCCATCAGTTCTGCCGGGTGGGGGCCCACTCTATGATCGGAGGTTGCACGAAGATTGTGCAGGATGTTCCCCCTTTCACCATTGCTGATGGAAACCCCGCCCAGATTCGCGGCCTCAACCTGATCGGCCTGCAGCGCCGCGGGTTTGCTCAGGAAGATATTCGTGCACTCAAAACTGCCTATAAAACGCTCTTTCTGAAGAAAGGACTGAATCTGACCTCTCAGATCGAAACCCTCGAAGAGCTAGAATCTGCGAACAACGAGAAGGTCCGGCAGCTTCTAGACTTTCTGGGAGCTTCCGAGAGGGGAATCGTGCGTTAGGCAGTCGGAAGCGCCTAGTGCGTGCCACGCTCCACTACTTCTTTTCGTAAAGTTCTTTCCATTCTATTGATATTCTGGGATAATTAAGCATAGAGCAACGTTCACCCATGTTGTCCACCCTGACTTCCCCTATCCGTTCGTTCGTATTGTCGAAGACCCTGTTGGGAGCTCTCTTAGGAGCCCTCTTCTTGAGCTCGGCAACTGCCGTATCTCAACCCGTTACTCCTGAGGCGCCTCCGCCCCCGGATGGATCGATCGCTGTTTCCGATAAGGTTCCCGAACCGGGGTATTCCCTGCTGGGAGCGTGTATCAGCTGTGTGCTCCTTCTCCACCGCAGGCGTTCCGCAGATCTGACAACCGTCCCCCGGACAAGCTGTGAACCACACCGTGGACTCCGGAAGCTCTCTTCGGGCCCCACCAGGGCTCCTCTTCTGCGAAGAAAAGCGGCAACGGGTCGACTTATCGGCACCTTGACCAGCGGGCGGGCTTCCCTCCGCCCCCTCCGCGCGCGTTAAAGGTGGAGCATTTCTTAATAGTGCCGATGGAAGCAGAAAAAGCCGCTGTCACTTCACACGACTCTACCACGCGAAAACGAGTGGTGGAGTAACGATTCTCACTTTTCCTCCCTCGTTGTTTTCGCTCTCTTCGATAGCAGCTACCACCTCATTTTCAAACTCGACCACAATCTTACCGATTTCCTCCTTGGTCGTATGGGAATACTGCCGGAAGATCCTTCCAGTCACCGGATCACGCACGGCCTGATAATGATCCTGGTCTTGGTATTCGATGAATTCCCAGACTCCTGTGCGTCCCTTCACCGTCTGTCGCACCTTTGTCCTAGTCGGCTTGCCCAATGACGCACCCACTTCCTCAACCGACATTCCGATAGCGACCTCATGGTTTGCTACGAGTTCACGGATGATCTTCTGGCGCGCGTAAACCTTCTTTAGATTTTCGACGAAATCCTTGTCCTTCGAAGCGAGGAACCTCGGAGAAACCCATCCCAAAACCTTCCCATGGGTGGCAGATCCTCTCACCTTGTAGGCCTTCTCAGTCATGCCGATAAAAGTCACCTTGCTGTCAGCCTTGAGAACTCCAAGTTTCCTCCCACCCTTCTTGGTCGCGAAGATTGTTGCAGGCTTTGCCACCAGGAATTCAATCTCCTTTTCCGTGAACTCCTCCGAGTAAACAACATCGGGATCACTATTGAGAAGAGAGGACTTCGCCCGCGGCTCGGCCGCACCAAGAACACTGAGAGAAAGCAGAAAACCAACGGCGGAGACGGATAACATCGTTTTCATGCTGGTATCAGGCTAAACTCAGGACCGCCAAAGAAAAGTCCTTTTCGGTGTGATGCGGGGTCCGCGCTGAAAATTCAACTTTTTGTATGTTCGTTGAGTCCCACAGCGGAACACCGAAGCGGGACGAATACTTGGGGGGCCCTTCTTCTTATTGGCTTCACTCCATGTCCTTAATCCGCTCTCCAGATGGTCCCAGCTCTGGATATGTCACCGCGTGTGACATCCACGAAAAATCCCGCCTTTTTTGAACAAGGCGGGATGTAAAAAAACTCTGAAGCTGTGGCTAAGACCTCCTCATCACCTAGCTGCGGCGCCGACGGAGAAGAGCAACACCAGCGAACGCTACCAGGCTGAGGCTCGAGGGCTCAGGCACGACATCAAAGGAAGTCCAGAATGCTCCGTCTCCTTCGACCACAAAGCTAGCGTCGGCTCTATTTACGGTGGTGATCACTGAACCCCCGGTGGGTCCTGAAGCACTGAACTCGGAGCCAAAGAATGAATTATAGTTTCCTGAGGCAATATAGTAGGTGCCCTCGCTGGTTGGTTCGAAGATGATCTGGCTCAAGAGACCGAACCCTGCGGTATCATCATTCAACGCAAGCAAATCGCCGCTACCGCTGAAAAGTCCCACCTCGGTGTCACCGATTGAGTTAAATGTATTGATGTCGATCACGTCGCCCACCACACCTATGGGGCCAAACGAAACTGC
>PARF01000069.1 GCA_002709915.1 Roseibacillus sp.
TGCTTTCCGGAGCAGAAGCGGAAGAAGCGGAAGAAGCGGAAGAAGCGGAAGAAGCGGAAGAAGCGGANGAAGNGGAAGNAAGNGGAAGGAAAATGCTGAGTCCGGGGATGAGNCTGNAGNAGACNGNTCAGNGGAATAAGATTTGAAGNNTTTTCNGNNNGAGNAATNNGNTAGGANCNCNTGNTGACGAGNTTTCAGGTNTAAAACGAGGCTCGANNCNGGGTGGAACGGTAACCTAGATGGTATATTGCCATNNGCTATCCGGGATGTTTNAATNNCNACCCNNNCTCACATGAAAACTAATCGCTCNGCTTCNTTCATGCTCGNCGCGGCTATGTCCGTATCGTTTTTTTGTGGACCGTATTTGTTTGCACAAGGAGAAAAAAAGCGTGACCGGGCTCTTCGGATTCTCGCGGTCGGACAGGAACCTCCGTGGCGAGAGGTCATTCAAGGGGGTCGGCGGGTTCAGGTTCCGCCACCGCTCGGATCCCTTCCTCCTGGTCGGCTGCAGCTTTCCAGTGATGATGGGGTTGAGTTGGGAGAGGCTATCGCGGTGAAGATGAATCAGATCTCAAGTGTCATGGCGGTGACCCCTGGCGCTGTTCCTCTTCGCGGTGTCGGAGAGGGCGGCCTCGATTCCAAGGCGTGGTGCACCCTTAAGTTTCCCAATGTNTCTGCAGGTCTGGCAATTCTCTGGCGTGATCCTGCCAAGGGCAAGTGGACGGACGGATGCAAAGGCCTTTTTCTCAGGGATGATTTAGGGTCGAGTGGTTTTCCTGCGGGCCGGGTTCGGATTGTCAACGTGTCGAGGTTCGCTCTGGGNCTACAGTTAGGAACCGAAAAAGGCTTGCTGAAGCCGGGAGCAAGCATCATCAGAGCCGGTAAGTCCGGAGTGTTTGACAAGGTGCCCATTGAGCTCTCTGTGAAGGATAAGAGTGGTCGCTGGGTGAAGGTTCTCTCCCAGCAGATTAATCAAAGACCCGAGCATAGAACGCATGTTGTGCTCTACACGAATGACGGAGAGGCGCCAAGCCGCCCCGTNGGAGCTGTAGTCCTTCGGGAGACTGCGCGCACTCCCACGGTCCGAAAGGCCCGCTAAATTGNGGCCTTTCGGGGTCATAATACGCTTCGGTNTGCAGCGGAAGCGCGAAAAGATCAGGTCACTNGGTCAGGTTAAACCGGTTTAATGTAAATATCGAGTGGCCAGTATTGACGGCTCGGGTGGTGCTTGGTTAATTGCCGCGCCCTAATTCAGGGCGCAACACCACCACTGCTATGTCTAAATATGCAATTAATGGATTCGGCCGGATTGGCCGGATGGTCCTTCGTCGCTTGGCGGAGAAAGGAGAACTGGATAAGGTCGTGGCGGTCAATGACCTCACTGATAATAAGACTCTTGCCCACCTGTTCAAATATGACTCAAGTCAGGGCATTTTTGATGCTGAAGTGAGTTATGATGAGGAATCTTTCACGATCAATGGGCATCGCATTAAGGCGTCCGCAGAGCGTGATCCTGCTGCCTTACCATGGGGAGAGCACGATGTTGACGTGGTTCTTGAGTCAACCGGGTTCTTTGTAGATCGCGGCGGAGCAGGCAAACATCTTGAGGCCGGTGCCAAAAAGGTCCTGATCTCGGCTCCGGCCAAGGACCCAGATCTCACCATGTGTCTGGGTATTAATGATGATCTTTACAATGCCGAAGAGCATCACATTGTTTCAAACGCCTCCTGCACTACGAACTGCTTGGCTCCCATGGTTAAGGTCCTCCATGATAAATGGGGAATCGAGCGCGGTTTCATGAGTACTATTCACAGTTACACGGGAGATCAGAACCTCCTGGATGCTCCCCATGGGGATCTTCGGCGGGCTCGNTCTGCNGCGGTAAGTATTGTGCCTTCCTCAACGGGAGCAGCCAGAGCCATCGGGCTGGTCATTCCTGAGCTGCAAGGAAAGCTCAACGGGGGAGCATTTCGTGTTCCTACTCCGACTGGCTCGCTCACCGATTTCGTGGCAGAGTTAAAGGACGGAGTTTCAGTGACTGCAGAGGAAGTGAATGCCGCTTTCCAGGCTGCCGCTACTGAGGGGCCAATGGCCGGTGTCCTGGAATACAGCGAAGAGCCCTTGGTTCTGGCGGATGTGGTCGGAAATCCCCACAGCTCTATCTTTGACTCAGGACTTACCACAGTTCTTGAAGGGAACATGGTCAAAGTGTGCTCCTGGTATGATAACGAGTGGGGATACTCTTGCAGGGCAGCGGATGCAATGGCTCTTCTGGGAGGGTAAAGGGCTCATATTTTAAAGCCCCCCAGTTGCTACTTCTATCAGAGCATGGCCAAGATCAGTATCCGAGACCTCGTAGTCGAGGGCCGGGAGATCCTTATGCGGGTCGACTTCAACGTCCCCTTGGAAGACGGTGTCATAACGGATGATACCCGGATACAGGGCGCTCTTCCGTCGATAAGGCACCTTGTTGACGGAGGAGCCAGGTTAGTCCTGTGCTCGCACCTCGGAAGGCCCAAGGGAGAGTCGGATGCCCGCTACTCACTCAGACCGGTGGCCTCAAGGCTTGGCCAATTGCTCGAAAGAGAGGTTCTGTTCTCTGAGGACTGCGTTGGTGAAGAGGCGCTGGAGCAGCGAAAAGGGCTGGCCGCAGGGGACCTTCTGCTTCTGGAGAACACTCGTTTTCATGCGGGAGAAAAGGCGAATGATGCTGGCTTCTCCAAAGACCTTGCTGGTAGTGCGTCCTTCTTTGTCAATGATGCCTTCGGCACCGCTCACCGGGCTCATGCATCGACTGAAGGAGTAACTCATCATGTTGAGAAAAGTGCGATGGGGTTTCTCATCGAGCGAGAGCTCGAATTTCTGTGCGATAAGCTGGCGGCACCCGCACGTCCCTTTGTTGTTATTCTNGGTGGAGCTAAGGTGAGTGATAAAATCGAAGTAATCACATCCCTTCTGGAAAAAGCGGATTCCCTGATCATCGGTGGAGCTATGGCCTTCACTTTCCTGCATGCGCAGGGTCATAAAATGGGGAAAAGTCTTNTGGAAATCGACAAGGCTGACTTGGCCCTGGAGATCCTCGACAAGGCGAAAGCNAAAGGCGTGAGAATTCTCCTCCCGTCCGATACCCGGNTCACGAAAGATTTTAAGGAAGGCGCAGAGACGAAGGTTACTCCAAAGTATGCAGAGGGAGGTGAAATTGATGAGGATTGGGAAGGAATCGATATCGGAGACGATACGATAGCNAGATTTTGTGAGGAAATCGCGACAGCGGGAACTATCGTGTGGAATGGTCCGATGGGCGTGTTTGAAATATCTTCCTTTGAGGAAGGAACCAAGAAAGTAGCTGAGGCTGTGGCGAAGTCAGAGGCTCTAACGATTGTCGGTGGAGGTGACTCGGTTACAGCGGTCAAGAAATATGATCTCGGAGAGAGCATGTCCTTTATTTCAACTGGCGGAGGAGCTTCTCTCGAATTGCTCGAAGGGAAAGATCTCCCCGGAGTGGTAGCGCTNAGCGATCTCTAAAAAATTACTATTATGGCACGGAAACTGATTATTGCGGCAAATTGGAAAATGAACAAAGGGCCTGCCGAAACGGCAGATTTCATCGCAGCGTTTCTACCCGGTGTTCAGGGGCTGACTGAAGANTGCGACATTGTAATCGCTCCCCCTTTTGTATCGATTCCCGCTGCTTCTGCCTTGTTGGCCGACTCCCCGGTTGCCTTATCTGCACAGAATGCCTCTGAACAGGAAGCCGGTGCTTTTACTGGAGAGGTGTCTACCTCAATGCTTAAAGAAACGGGGGTTCACCATGTAATTCTGGGTCATAGTGAGCGCCGTTCAATTTATGGTGAAGGGGATGAGCTAATAAATGCCAAGATTAAGAAGNGTCTCGCCGTGGGGCTTCACCCTATTTTCTGCATTGGAGAAACTCTGGAGGAACGGGAGAGTGGCAAACTCCAAGAGGTTCTCCGTCGTCAGGTTAGTGGGGGGCTNGCGGGCCTTCGCAATGAGGATATGGCGACGGTGGTGCTTGCCTATGAGCCTGTATGGGCGATTGGCACAGGGGTCACCGCAACCCCGGAGCAGGCTCAGGAAGCTCATGCCTTTGTGAGAACGCTCGTTAAAGAGCAGTTCGGGACGGAGGTAGCTGAGGCAACCCGTATTCAATATGGTGGCAGTGTGAAACCTTCAAATTCTGCAGATCTCATGGCCAGAGAGGATATCGATGGTGCTCTGGTTGGAGGGGCCAGCCTAGAGGCCGAAAGCTTCCGCGATCTTATCGCTAATGCGGTGGCCTAGGTGTCGTCGCCGTTGTAATCCGCTCGATGAATGCGGCCGTATTCAGCAATCCTGGTGGAGGCTTGTTGGTCGGCACTGGGCCCTTTGAGAGGCTGCCTGGTCCTCCTCCGAAAGGAGTAGCCTTTTATAGAAATGATTTTTCTCTCTCGTGCTCCTGTCCCTGGTACATACCAGCCAGGGTTGAAATTCTGGATGAGGGCGAGAATCCAGAGTTTTTGAAGGGAGATAATCCTGAAATCGTATGGGAAGAGCCAGAGGTAGAACCTTTTGCCGAGGTTTTCGCGGAAGTGTCGCAGGCAATTCGGAGTGGAACGATTGAAAAGTCAGTGCCAGTGGCTACTGCGACCGGGCGGNTTAGAAAGGGGAGTTGCAAGGGTCTGGGATCAGCATTAGCTCAAAGTNATGGTCCCCTTCGTCCTTATGGATGGATCGATGGTGATGAGGGGGTAGTGGGACTTAGTCCCGAGCTCCTCTTTGAACTGGAGGGAGGGGTTCTTCATACCATGGCCCTTGCCGGGACAGCTCGTGTTGAGGAAAGAGAGGCTTTCGGCGCGGACGAAAAAGAAATCAGGGAACATGAATTCGTGGCCCAGACTCTCCTCGCCAAACTTTCCGACCTCGGGAAGACTAATCGATATTCCAGAGAGATTATGGAATTGGGACCGCTGGTGCACTATCACAGTGCCATCGATGTTGAGCTCAGAAAAAAAGAGTCAATTGACAGGCTGGTAAGCTTGCTTCACCCAACGCCCGCCCTCGGGCCGCTGCCCCGNACTGCCGAGACCCTTGGGGACCTCGTTTCATGGCGCCACCGCCTTGGGTGCCCGGCATGGTTCGGAGCGCCATTCGGGCTGTTCAGGGATGGCTTTTGTGAGATCCTGGTAGGAATCCGGATGATTCGCTGGAGAGGGTCGCAGGTGGAAGTGCCTTCGGGATGCGGCGTTATTGAGGAGAGTCGTCTCGTTAATGAGTGGCGCGAGCTTCGTCTGAAGCGGGAGTCCGTTCGTAGTGTTTTTAGTGTTTAATTGCAGTGAGAGGGGAAGTGGAATGGTTGGAGGAACAATGGGCGTGAGNGACAGGGTTGAAAATTTCAAGGGAATCAATCTGAGGCTTGCAGGGGATTCGGCTGGGCATCTAGGGTTGCGGCGATGAGCGAAGTTACGGCTCACACGCTGGAAGCGTGTCTAAGGCGAGGAGTTAAGGAGTTTGTTGTATGTGCAGGTGCGCGTAACCTGTCTTTGGTTCTGGCGGTCATTCGTTGTGAGGGAATTAAAGTTTGGAGTCATTTTGAGGAGCGAAGTGCCGCCTTTTTCGCCNTAGGTCGTATTCGTGATTCGGGGGNTCCTGTTGCGGTTATCACCACGAGTGGTACTGCTGTGGCCGAGCTCATGCCCGCTGTAATCGAGGCGCACTATCAGCAGCGCCCGCTTATCGTCATTACCGGTGATCGCCCCCCACGATACCGTTCTACTGGAGCCCCCCAGACGATCGAGCAAGTAGGGCTGTTTGGTAGTTACGTGGAGGGGTGTAGTGACGTGAACGGTGAAATCTCAGCTCCTCTCGAGGATTGGAGCGGTGTGTTTCCCTGGCACATTAATGTCTGCCTCGAGGAGCATGCGGAGGTGCCGGTTATCTCGATTCCTTCAGAGCGAGTGGCCGGAGCTAATAGTCCCCGACCTCCTGTTACGGNACTTGTTAGTTTCCTCGAGCACACTTTTCGAGGTCTGGTCGTCCTGTTGGGAGGATTAGAAGAGGATGAACGGGAGGAAGCGTATCACTTTCTCAAGACCCTCGGGGCTCCAGTAGTTGCTGATGCCACGAGTGGATTGAGAGAGCTCCTTGGATCGATCGCGCTTACAGACGGTGATGGTATTCTCCAAGATAGTCTTCCGGGAAAAGTTCTTCGTCTGGGAGATATTCCGGTGGGTCGTTTTTGGAGAGATCTGGATAACCATCCTGAGATTGAGGTTCTTTCAATAACGAGGACGGGCTTATCCGGTTTGGCGCGTGATTCTGGGGTGATTTCTGGAAGGGTGCACGATGTGCTCAGGGGAATGGGCAAGCCTCCGGCAGTGGGTGACGTCCTNGATCTGCTCAGCAGATCGAACAAGCGGAAAGGGGTGCTGGACGAATTACTTGAACGTTATCCAGATAGTGAACCTGGCTTGATGCGGGTGCTTTCCTCTCACGTTGCTACTGGAAATAGTCTTTTTCTGGGGAATAGCCTCCCTATCCGCGAGTGGAACCTGTGTGCGCAGATGGCGGTTCCAGTAGAAGAGGTGCGAGCGAGCCGTGGCGCAAATGGGATTGACGGCCAGCTGTCTGCATGGCTGGGGAGCACGAACGGGCACGATAATGCTTGGGGTGTCTTTGGAGATCTTACGACTCTATATGATCTAACGGCACCGGCATTTCTGGCGCAGGATGATGCAAAAGAGAGAGTTCTGGTCATTATCAACAACGGAGGTGGGCGTATTTTTGATAGGCTCCCTGAATTCAAAGAGCTCAGCCGCGATGAACACAACTATGTTGTAAACACCCACAGTCAGAAATTCCAATCGTGGGCCTCGATGTGGGAGCTTGATTACCAGCTTGTGACAAGACGCGATCACTTTGACGTAAAGAGCCAAGACGGACCTATGGTGCTTGAGTTGCAGCCCAATGAGAAACAGACACTAGAGTTCTGGGAGGGCTGGGATTCATGAAGTTATGGTGCCTCCATGGAGCAGTCGGGCTTGCTGCTGACTGGGACGACTTCAAAAAGAGAGTAGAGACGAAAGGTCATCAGGTTCATGCCATTGATTTGTGGAGTTATCTCGATGATGCGGACTGTAGCTTTGAGAAATTCGCGAGAGAGCTGTGCGCAGAAGCCCGCAAGGAGTCGATGCCACCGGTTTTAATTGGTTATTCGATGGGGGGGGAGGCTCGCCCTTCATGCCTTAATCGAGGATCCACAGGCGTGGGGTGGTGCAATGTTGATTTCGGTTCATCCAGGACTCGAAAATGAGGAAGAAAGAATTCTGCGAATGGTAGCGGATGCTGAGTGGGCCGCTAAGATTCTGGCTGGCAAATGGGATAGCTTTCTGAGTGAGTGGGAAAACCAGCCTGTTCTGCAGGGAGCGTGCAAGGTCCCACTCACAGATCGTAGTAATCTCCGTGATCGCCAAGATGCGGTAGCCAGAGGATTCACCTCATGGTCACTGGGAAAGCAGCGGAACCTTAGGAATTACCTGCAGTCCATTGATAGACCGGTGGTCTGGATGGCGGGGAAAATGGACCGGAAATTTGCGGATCTGGCAGATTCAGTGTGGGTAGAGATGCCCGATAGTTACCTGCTAGGGCCGCTTGATGCGGGCCACAGAGTGCCTTGGCAAGCTCCTGAGGAATTTCTGCTTTGTGTAGAACACTTGCTCGACATGATTAATCGATAGTTGCAGTGGGCGAGGCCTGAGACATCATTCCAGAGTGAACTGGATTGTAGCAGCCGAATTTGAGGATATTCGTTATGAAAAGAGCGAAGATGGGCAGATCGCGAAGGTCACGATTAATCGTCCGGAGGTAAGGAATGCTTTCAGGCCGTTAACGGTGAAAGAGCTTCTTTCCGCCTTTGAGATGGCTCACGAGGATGAAGATGTTGGAGTGGTCATTCTTNGTGGTGAAGGAGAAAAGGCCTTTTGTTCAGGTGGAGATCAGAAAGTACGGGGAGACGGGGGATACGTGGGTGGGGATGGCGTTCCCAGGTTGAACGTTCTGGATCTACAAAAAAAGATCCGNAGCCTTCCGAAGCCCGTCGTCGCTATGGTTGCCGGTTACGCTATTGGAGGCGGGCATGTTCTTCATGTTGTCTGTGATCTCACGATAGCAGCCGAAAACGCCCGCTTNGGGCAGACCGGNCCGAAGGTCGGGAGTTTTGATGGCGGGCTCGGCTCAAGCTATCTGGCTCGTATCGTGGGACAGAAGAAGGCTCGCGAAATCTGGTTTTTATGCCGCCAGTATGATGCAAAGGAGGCGCTGGAAATGGGTCTTGTGAATACGGTTGTTCCCTATGAGCAACTGGAGCAAACAACGGTTGAGTGGTGTCGAGATATGCTGCGGCATTCTCCTCTTGCTCTCCGGTGCCTCAAAACAGCTCTCAATGCTGATTGTGATGGGCAAATGGGATTACTTGATCTCGCAGGTAACGCGACTTTGCTCTATTACCTGACCGAGGAAGCTCAGGAGGGGAAAAAGGCTTTTCTCGAAAAGCGGGAGCCAGATTTCAGGAAGTTCCCCCGATTTCCCTGAAGAGCTGATATGCTGAAGAGCTACTTCATAGCCGCACGACCTAAGACCCTTCCCGCCGCACTTGTCCCGGTATGGGTAGGGTGCCTGCTAGCTTGGCGATCCACTGGGGCCTTGGACTGGTATTTGGCCCTCTGGACGTTTCTGAGCGCTGCATCCATCCAGATTGCGACCAACTTTTTCAATGATGCAATCGATCATGAAAGGGGAGCAGATACGGAATACCGTCTTGGTCCGCGTCGAGTTACAGTCACTGGCTTGCTTTCGCCGCAGGCGGTCTATGGCGGGGCCTGGGCATGTCTCATCGTCGCGTGTCTGTGCTCTCTTCCGTTGCTGCAATCCCGCGGTTGGATCATAGCGGTCATTGGGCTTCCGTCACTGTATCTTTCGTACGGTTATACGGGTGGCTTTTTCCCTCTTGCGTATCTGGGGTTNGGCGAAATCTTCGTCATTCTTTTTTTTGGGCTCGTTGCGGTTGGAGGCAGTTATTATGTCCAAGCAGGGACATGGGACTGGCCTGCGGGAGTCCTCGGTTTGCAGGTGGGGCTTCTCAGTGCGATTCTGATTGCGATCAATAACCTCAGAGATGTGGAAGAAGATAGGAGAAGTAATAAAAAAACGTTGGCGGTGCGTTTTGGGTCTGTGGTGATTCACCGAATAGTCACAGGCTTTGTCGTTGCGGCCATGATACTCTCTTTTTTTGGAGGCTTATNCGGTGCCCCATGGTTTCCGGTTCTGAGCATTCCCTGGTTCCTCATCGGGCTATTCTGTGTAAGGGGTGTGAGGTCGTCTCCACCGAGCCAGCTCTATAACCGGTTTCTTGCTATCTCTGCCATCCAGTTAATTCTATTCGCGATCCTATTTACGGTTGCGATATCGGTTTAGCAGGCTGGGAACCGTCGGAAAACCTAATAGCGCAGGTAATGGAGCCCATCTACTATTGGAAATACAGCCTTAAAGCCAACATGAGGCTCAATGCTGTTTCTTCGAGGAGAGAATTCGAGGGGGCTCTGCTTCGGATCGGAGAAGGATTCGGATGTCTTCATCCGTGGCCCGAGTTGGGAGACCCTGAGCTTGAAGAGTTACTCAGGGAATTCCGTGTCAAGGAGCTGATCAGCGATATAGCCAGAGGAGCATTCAGAATGGCGAGAATCGATGGCGCAGCTCGGGAGGCCGGGGAGTCATTAATAGATTCCGTGAGAAGCTACATCCCCGAAAGTCACGCGACGTTGCCGGAGTGCTCNATAAGCGCGGTGGAGGAGTCAGTTCACCTAGGCTACAATACGATAAAGCTGAAAGGAGACAGGGCATTTGCAGGGCGCCTGAAGGCTTTAGAGGGAATCGCAAGGCGTTGGCCTCAATTATCCTGGCGTATCGACTTTAACGAGGTTCTGACNAGCAACGAGATTATCGAGTTGAGCCAAAGGTTTTCTTGCCATCTCAGAGACAGAATCGACTTCCTGGAAGATCCTTGTCCGTGGAACAAAAAGGAATGGAGTCTCATTCGAAAAAAATCGGGACTTAATCTTGCGCGGGATCGCGGATCCCATCATCTGACTGAGGATGAAAGAATTCTGGTTCTTAAACCTGTTCGAGGAGACATCAAGGCTGAGAGTCTTGGAGGGAAGACGCTGGTCGTAACCAGTAATATGGACCATGCACTGGGGCAGTGCTTTGCGGCTCAGCAGGCAGGAGCACTGGGGATGCAAGGGGTGAGGTTATCAATCGGGGGATTGCAGACTCACGGCCTTTTTGAGGCCGACCAGTTCACAGAGCGCCTCGGAATCGTGGGTCCCACCTTTACGTCTCCGGGGGGATCAGGCCTTGGATTTGATGACCTTTTAGAAAAGCTGCCATGGAAACGACTGAGCTGAGAGGGAGCGCCTTCTGGGAGTCGGAGGGGTGCTGTGTGTTGCCGCCTCCCGGCTACGAAGAACAGACAGAGGCGATTCGTGATGCTCTGGACGATCAGGAAGGTGTCGTGTTTGCTACGTCGGGTTCCTGCGGTCCACCAAAGTGGGTCATGTTCAAGCGAAATTCGCTCCTCGCATCAGCAAGAGCAGTGAACCAGCACCTCAAGGTCTCGGCGTGCGATCGCTTCATAGTGGCTCTTCCACTGTATCATGTAGGAGGTTTCGGAGTAGTAGCACGCGCATACGATGCAAAGTGCCACGTCAGCGCTCTACAAGGACGTTGGAATGCAAAGGAATTCAAGGANGCGGTCGAGTCGGATCACTCTACTCTGGCTTCACTAGTGCCTACGCAGGTTCACGACCTTGTGACACATGGTCTGAAAGCTCCTGAATCGTTGCGTGCTATAATCGTCGGTGGTGGGAAGCTGAATGAAAAAGAAGGGCAATGCGCCCGCGATCTGGGTTGGCCAGTACTTCAAAGTTATGGAATGACCGAGGCCGGTTCTCAGATAGCNACCGCTGATCTAGCTTCTTTGAATGAATCCTTCCAAGCAGCTCCTCTGCCGATCCTGCCAATCTGGGAATTCCGGACAAGCGAGGCGGGTTGTCTCGAGTTCAGGGGGTCAGCCCTGTGCGAATACTACATAGAAAAAAAGCGAGGAGAGATCTATTGCCGGAAAGCTGTAGGCGAGGAGGGGTGGTTCAGTAGTAGTGACCTCGTGCAGATCACGGGAAATCAGCTAACGGTGGAGGGCAGGGCTGACCGGAAAGTGAAGATCCTTGGAGAGCTTGTGGACGTCGAGGCTCTGGAGAGTGAAATACGAGAATATCTTGATTACGAGCGTGCGCATCTTCTGGTGGTTCCTGATTCAAGGCGGGGAACACGGGTGGTGCTGGTTGTCGAAGAGGATTTCGATAGAGCTGACGGTCTTCTCGAGGAGTGGAATGAGGGTAGGCCCGGATTTTTGAGGATCGACGATGTCGAGGTCGTGGTCCGATTGCCAAGAACTGGGATGGGAAAAGTNGATGTCGCAGCCCTCCGCAAGCTGCTCAGCTAGCCCGGGAATATCCGAGGTCACGAAAAATTTCAGGCTACTTCTTACGGGAGGAATCGTTGGATGGAGCANATGCTGAAGAGAGATTCACGTATTATAAAGAATGCNGCCTTTGGATAAGGNCTCGCCCTCGTTGACAGAAGGACATTGGGGCATAGACTGGAGTCCGGTGAAGCTAAGGCATCAACACCTGATCACGGNCCTGTGCCTTTTGCTGGGTACATTTCTGACAGGATGCTCAGGAATGAAGAGTCGTGAAAACGAAAGCCGGATCTCCCGCTCGTGGACTAGAGCAATCAAGCAGGAGTTGCAGACTCTCGGATACCGGAATTGGATAGTCATCGGGGACGCAGCATTTCCCCTGCATAGCAGACCTGGAGTGCGGACAATATTCATCGACGATAAGATNCCGGAAGTCCTTCAGGAGGTTCTTGACGAGTTGGAGCGGGTCCAGAATGTAACGCCGCGAATCTATCTCTCGAGAGAGCTTGCCGAGATCCCTAACGATCGTGCTCCCGGTATCGGGANTTACCGGCGGAAAATTGAAAGTGCTTTGCGAGGCTACCCTGCGAGAGAGATGGAGTTCCGATCGTTGTCTCTTCTTCTTGAAGACAGCGCCAATAAGTTCACGGTTCTAGTCTTCAAGACCTCAACAGCTTTACCCTATTCTGGGATCTTCATCGAACTCGATAGTGGTTACTGGGANCCGGAATCGGAACGNGATATGCGTGAGCGCCTTGAGAAAAAACTCCGGATAGAGTCAACATAGGGTTCTCTCGATGAAACATAACGAAGAACGACTGACCCGTGAACGGGAAGAGGCTTGGATTGGTGATGCGGTTCTCGCGCTCTTTGTCAGGGAGTGGATTCTCCGGGAGGAATGCGCTCTGGATGGGAAAAAATTCATCCGCTTCACCTCCAATGAGTTCCTGAGGGGGATCGGGAATCCAACGCAGGTAGAGGCTCGGATTGGACGNGTTTATCGAGATGAAGGANTGGTCCAAGCCTACAAGTATATTGAGGAAAATCTCCTGCCTGTTTTTCTGGGCCAGGAGCGCGCCAGGGTTCAGCGAATTCGTAACGGCGAGGTCAGGGGCTGAGCCTCCCAAGGTGCCAATCGGAGCCATTTGGGGTGAAGACCAACCGGTCGTGCAGTCTGCTGGGACGACCCTGCCAAAATTCGATGTAATCTGGTTTTACCTGGTAACCTCCCCAGAAGGGAGGAAGTGGAACGTCGCTACCCTCGGGCCATTTTTTCTGCAGCTGCTCTTCTAATTCCTCAATATGTGACCGGTCGGTAATAGCAGAGGTCTGATGTTGGGAAACCCAGGCGCCGATCCGAGAACTTCGCGGCCTTGACTGAAAGTAAGAATCCGACTCTTCCCGGGTTGTGCGAGAAACGGTGCCTCGGATAATGATCTGGCGCTCAAGCTCCCGCCAATGGATGACAAGAGAGGCTCTAGGATTGGCTTCGAGATCTTGCCCCTTTCTCGAATTATAGTTTGTGAAAAAACTGAAAGATCCGTCTTCAAGCCCTTTGAGCAGGACGGTGCGGGCAGAAGGTTCTCCTTCGCTACTGGCCGTTGCCAGAGTCATTGCGTTGGGTTCAGTTACTCCTGCCTCAATCGCTTCGCTTAGCCAGTTTTCAAACTGGAGAAATGGATCGGCAGAAATTTCGGCCTCGGTAAGACCTCCCTGCTCGTAATTTTCACGAAGGTCAGCGAGGCGATTGTTTTCCTTACTCATCTAACTCCAATATACGCAGATCGCGGTGAAAGTAGTGGGATTTTTATGAGTCGAATACGCGAAAGGCGGATTCTATTTGGCCCACTGGTAGACTCGGACGTAATCGACCTGCATCACCTGAGGAAACTGGCTCGCCGGGATTCGATCGGCTTTCTGGTCTTCCTTTTCGAAGAAACGTCCATCGACCGCAACATTTAAGATGAGATGGAAAGGCTGATCGTATGGAGCAGAGGGATTTTGGCGAGCGCTCGACGACCACCACTCACTGGCCTTTCGTGTTTTCCATCGAACTCCATCCACGAACCACGAGATCTCCTCGGCGTTCCATTCGAGGGCATAGACATGAAAGTCCTCAGCCGCATTTTTTCCTGGGAACTGATAGGTATGATCCAAGTGAACGTTGTTTGGCCATTTGCCCCCAAAGTGCAGGGCTCCAAGAGTTTCGGTTACTTTTTTCCCCCTCGACTCCACGATATCAATTTCTCCTCCAGCGGCCCAGCCTCCGTAGGGAGAGTTTGTGGGCATCATCCAGATGGCTNGCCAGATGCCTTGGCCGTCGGGCAGCTTTGCCCTGATCTCGAATCTACCGAAGGTCCAATCCCCACGGTTCATTGTGCGCAACCTTGCGGATGAGTAAGGTTGAGTCTTCCCGTCGCTGGTTGCATGGGGGTCTCGGTAGACTGCTATGTTGAGGGAGCCATCTTTCACGAAGCTATACTTGGGATCGGTCCGGTAGGCCTGCCTTTCGTTATTCCCCCCTCCATAGTTGTTCTCTTCCCTTTCCCATTTTGTGAAGTCAATACGATCGTTGTTAAACTCGTCGGACCAGACAAGCGCCCACTCCCTGCTCGGCATATGAAGACGGTATTCACCTGCGAACTGAAAGGTCGACCAAGNATTTCCAGTTCCGAGAATAGCGGGACCTATATTCTTCCAGAGGAGGCGTCCCTGAGAATCGGTTTTTTTTATCTGGAGCTGGTGGAGTAAGCCCTTTTTGGTAGGAAAGCTCAGGGAGAGTGCAGGGCTGCTCTCAAGGTCTGGCTCAGCACNAAGAAGAGTTGGTAAAAGAGCGATAANAAGGAGAATCGTGCGCATACTGAGATCGTAGCATGCTTCAGGTTTCTCTGCAGATACAGGTTGGCGCTTCTGAGCGCGTTCAACCCTCAGGGAATTNGAAAATTATCCCGGACTAGGGTGCAAAGGGATTCATGTCGTATGCGTCAAAGACTTTCTCAATCACGCTCCCTGACTCCTCCATTTCCTCGCCTAGTTCTCCCATCGTCCTGCCCCAGTCTTCCATTATCTGAGGGAAAAGAGGGTCCTCGGCCATCTTCTCGACGAACCAAGGCCCGATGGCCTCCTGCCCACCTGTTACGATCTCAACGGGAATTGGGATTTCCTCCATATGCGTCGCCATATCTGCGGTAGCATCCCGGAACCTGTTTACCGGTTGTTTGAGGTCCTCGGGGAGGTCGGCGGTATCGATCGTGCTGAGCTTATCGCTCAGCTGATTTAACTGACGCATGGTGTCGAACATCTGCATTGGGTTTTCACCGCGACCCTCCTGCGCGTTCTCCAATTTTTCGAGNAGCTCAAGAACTCCTTTCTCTCTGAGCTCGTTGGTAAAGGTAATGACCGATGCGGGTGCCGCNGGCTTGTTGGCGGCTGGATCTGGAGTTTCCTCCGGCTCGGGNGTTGGCTCTGGAGCTTCCTCCGGCTCAGGTGTTGGCTCTGGAGCTTCCTCCGGCTCAGGTGCTGGCTCTGGAGCTTCTTCTGGTTCAGGCGCTGGCTCTGGANNTTCCTCCGGCTCAGGTGCTGATTCTGGCTCAGGTGTGGGAGTTTCCTCGGGTGCNCCTTGGGTGGAGCTGGTCTCAGCGGAGGAAGCCGGCTCTTTCTCACCGCAGGATGTCAGGAAAAGACAGAGGCAAAAGGCAGTTGAAATAACNGTAAGTGCAAGTTTCATGATTACACTNACTNTCGCTGATATCAGCTACGTTACGAGAATTATTTCCGACTTCTACAAGGAGTTGAGCTGAACGGTGATAGTCGAAAGGTGGGGTAAAAGCAGGTGATCCGGAACTCGCCGTATTCTGATCCCTTGGTGTTTTTCCACAAGGACCGGAGAGATTGCTTGAATGCGTTTATGNACGACGACGTCGCGAAAGTGCTTATCGCGGTGCGGGAGCCACGGGTTTAACGGTTCGATCGATTATGGCCGGGGGTGGAATCTTACTTCGATTCCGCCTTTTGGCAGCTGGCTCTGCAGTCTCTTCCGGCTCAGGCGCTTGCTCTGCACTTTCTTCCGGCTCAGGTGCTGGCTCCGGAGTTTCCTCCGGCTCAGNCGTTGGCTCTGGAGTTTCCTCNGGCTCAGGCGTTGGCTCNGGAGTTTCCTCCGGCTCAGGCGTTGGCTCCGGAGTTTCCTCCGGCTCAGGCGTTGGCTCCGGAGTTTCCTCTGGTTCAGGCGCTGGCTCTGGAGTTTTCTCCGGCTCCTGTGCGGACTCTGGCTCAGGTTTGGGAGTTTCCGCGGGAGAGGCTTGGGTGGAGCTGGTCTCAGCGGAGGAAGCCGGCTCTTTCTCACCGCAGGATGTCAGGAAAAGACAGAGGCAAAGGGCAGCTGAAATGACGGTAAGTGCAAGTTTCATGACTGCTCTGAGTTTCGTTGATATCAGCTCCCTGACGAGGATTATTTCCGATATCCTTCTATCGGGAGTTGAGCTGACCGATGATAGTCGGCAGGTGGGGTAAAAGCAGGTGATCGGGAAACCACCGTATTTGATCACTTGGAGTTTTCGCACAAGGATGGGAGATGCTTGAATGCGTTCATGCACCAAGACATCGCGAGAGTGCTTATAGATGAGGAGGTCATCGAGAAACGCCTCGATATCATCGCAGATCGAATTCTCGAGGAGTTCAGTGGACGCCAATTCGTCGTAATTGTGATTCTTAAGGGTGCTCTAGTTTTTACTGCTGATGTACTTCGTCGGATGCCGATTCCGCTGGAGATCGAATGTATCAACGTAGCGAGTTATCACGGAGAAACCAAAAGTTCAGGTCGGGTCGATTTCCTCGATGCAAAGTTGCCTCTGGTAGAGGGGCGCTCTGTCCTCTTGATCGATGATATTTTGGATACAGGGCGCACGCTCGTCGCGGTTGAAGAGAAACTCCGTGAGCAGGGTGCTCAGATGGTGAAATCCTGTGTGTTATTAAGTAAGGACAAGGAGCGGGCCGCCGAGGTGGAAGCTGATCATGTGGGATTCCACATTGGTGACGAATTTGTAGTAGGCTACGGGCTTGACTATAAAGGTCTCTATCGCAATTTACCGTATATAGGTATTCTCAAGTCGGAGATTGTTGAGGCCAGTAGATGAGCCGGTTGTTCATGATGGGCTACATCATGGGAGATCTGCTCGACTTTCGCGTGAAGGAATTGTCCCTTCAGGCAGTGCCTTGGCGTTTCGTGTCAAACAAACGAGGGACTCAGTTGCAGGCTGCTAGAATGTTCCACCCGCACGAAAGGAGTAGGCGATTTGTCCTTACATTGTGCATAAGTGTTGCAATCCCCCCGAATTCTGCTCTTCTTTCGCCTCCCCGCGAAAAGGGCAGGCCGGTTTGTAACTAGTCTGAAGCGTGCGAAAGCAATGAGTGAATCGACAATTGATCCGAACCAATACCGCCTCCACGATACTGATACTGGAAGTGCGGATTACCAGATAGCGCTTCTTAGTCAGCGCATCAAACATCTAACCGATCATCTGGGATCCCATCGCAAGGACTTTTCCTCGCGGCGCGGCCTCCTGACCCTTGTGGCACGGCGGCGAAAACTCCTCGATTTCCTGAAAAAGGACAACGAGGAGCGCTACAAGAAGATCGTGTCCGGTCTTGGACTCCGTCGCTGATCCGCTCGATCGCCCAAACTGAAATCTTTGGGTGTCCATGCTTTCCGGTTCTCTCTCACACCCAGCTGGATGCTCCCTTTGAAATTTTAAGGGTTGCAATGGCTCCAATAACCAGAAGCTGCTCTCTCCAGGGGGAGAAGGTAGCACGATGCAAAAAAGTAAAAGAAAGATGAGTACAAATACAGTAACGGCCAATGTTGGCCAGAACCCCATTGTCATTGAGACTGGGAAATTAGCAAAACTCGCAGACGGGGCAGTTACTGTCCGTTGTGGCGACACAGTGGTTCTTGTGACCGCGGTCTCGCAGACGAAAGTCCGAGCGGGGCAGACATGGTTCCCCATGTCCGTTGAATACAAAGAAAGAGCTGCAGCAGCCGGCGTTTTCCCGGGCGGATATTTTAAGCGCGAGGGGCGCCCCACGGAAAAAGAAATTCTCACGTGCAGGATGACGGATCGTCCCCTGCGGCCGCTTTTCCCAAAAGGCTACCTCTACGATACGCAGATTGTTGCCCTTCTGTTCGCGGCCGATGGCGTTAATGATGCTGATATTGTCGCCATGAACGGAGCTTCGGCCGCTCTCGCAATCTCGGATATTCCGTTTGCGGGACCGATTGGAGCGGTTCGTGTGGGTCGAGTGGAAGGCGAACTCGTTGTCAATCCAACCTTTGAGCAGAGAGCAGAAAGCGATCTGGACCTGGTCTACGTGGGTAACAAAACCGATGTAGTGATGATTGAAGGTGCTGCCGATGAAATACCAGAGGCAGACTTTATCGCGGCACTGCGATTCGCACAGGGGCATGTTGCCACTCTGGTGGAGGCGCAAGAGGAACTGGTTGCCCAGTGCGGGAAGGAAAAGCGTGAATATACAGTGACCGTCGCCAAGGAAGAGCACCTCGAAATCGGCTATCGCGTGGCCGGTGACCGAATTGAGGATGCTATTTACAAGCCTAGCAAGGTGGAGCGGGCGAAGGCCGTAGGCGCTCTGCGGGATGAAGTTGAGGAGGCCTTGAAAGAAGCAGATCCGGAAATCTCAGATTTCGCCATAGAGCAGGCGTTTGAGCACATTCAGAAGAAGGCATTCAGGATCAGTATTCTTGAAAAAGGGGTTCGGGCTGATGGTCGGAAGGTGGACGAGCTACGTGCCCTCACTGCCGAGGCTGGTATTCTGCCGCGAGTTCACGGCTCAGCGCTGTTCGCTCGTGGTGAAACACAGGCTCTTGCCACCACGACACTCGCTCCAGCTGACGAAAAACAGTATTTCGACAATTACGCCGGCGGTGAGGATAGCAAGCGGTTCATTCTTCATTATTCATTCCCGCCATTTTCGGTCGGAGAATCGGGTCGATTTGGAGGTCTCAACAGACGGGAAATAGGCCACGGTGCTCTCTCGGAGCGATCAATTCAGGCCGTTATTCCTGATGTTGAGGAGTTTCCATATGCGATCAGGGTGACTTCCGAAGTTCTCGAATCCAATGGGTCATCTTCCATGGCCACGGTGTGTTCAGGAACGATGTCACTTCTTCAGGCAGGGGTGCCCCTGAAGCGCCCTGTGAGCGGAATTTCCGTCGGGCTCGTTACCGACTTTGACGACGAGGGTAATCTCAAGGACCACAAGCTGTTAATGGACATAATCGGCAGCGAAGATTTTTATGGCGACATGGATTGGAAACTGTGCGGAACCAGTGAAGGGATCACCGGTTTTCAGCTCGACTTGAAGCTCCGTGGTATCTCACTTGATATTTTCGAGAATGCGGTTCACCTCGCAAAGGAAGGGCGCACAAAAGTTCAAGAGGCTATGACTGCGGCGATTCCCGAAGTTGGACAGCTCAGCGAGCATGCCCCTCGAATCGAATCCGTTAAGATCGATCCTGAGCGCATCGGGGAGCTGATTGGTCCTGGTGGTAAGCACATCAAGGGTATCCAAGCTGAATCTGGGGCCGAAATTAACATCGAAGATGATGGCACTGTTCACATCTATGCTTCCAAGGCGGAATCTCTCGAATGTGCCAAGAAGATGATCGAAGATATGTTTGCGGAAGTCGAAGTAGGAACAACCTACACCGGTAAAATTGTTAACACGATGGCCTTCGGTGCCTTCATGGAGGTTCTTCCGGGTAAGGATGGATTAATTCATATCTCAGAGTTGGCTGAAGGGCGTGTTGAGCAGACTGAGGATGTTGTAAAAACAGGGGATGAAGTTACCGCAAAGTGCATCGGCGTTGATGAGAAGGGCCGGGTCAAGATGAGTATGCGTGCCGCCATCAGAGAGGCCCGTGGTGAGACCGATGACAGAGATGAGGGAGACGGGCAACAGGGTGGCGGTCGCCGAGGCGGTGGAGGTCGTCGTGGAGGCGGTGGAGGCCGTGACCGTGGTAGAGACCGTGGGGGACGAAGCCGTGACCGGGATAAGCCCAAGGATGATGTTCCCCCGCCAGAAAAAGAGGAGTCGTTTTCCCTTACGGACGACTAATCGGATATGCGAAGATCTTCAAGCAAGCGCCCCGGGGTTTCCTCGGGGCGTTTTTTACAGGTCGCTTATATCGACTCGATCGGGGTTGTTATGAATTGAAAGAAGAAGTCGGGCTTGTTGGTGCTATTCAATCCCAGCAGGACGCTCCTCGCTTTTTTTCGTCTCAAACTTCGCGCCTTTACTGATGTTCATATAGAAGCAGCCAAACAGGAGAGTGGATAGCAGGATGGCGATAGCGAGGAGCAAACTTAGAATATTTCGCACGAGGAGATCCTAATGAGACGACTACAAATTGGGAGTCGAAATTAGAGCAAGAAATTCCCAAGTGGCCTTCAGGCACTCTTTTCCACAGATAGCAGTGCGGCGTAGGATCCATCAAAGCCGTCCCTGAAGGGGACGGAGCACCTTGATTCGAGTAACGATACCTCCGGAAAATCCCTGAGAAGATTCAGGATGAGGCCCTCGTTTTCCTCAGACTCTAAAGAGCATGTAGAGTAGACGAGGCGGCCTCCTTGCCTCAGGCAAGGAAGGGCATTTTCCAGAATTAGCCGTTGTATGGCGGGCAGACTCTCGATTTGTTCAGGCTTAAGTCGCCACCGTGCATCAACTCTACGGCGCATGACGCCAGAGTTAGAGCAAGGAACGTCGAGGAGAATTCGATCAAACCTTGATTTCCAGTCCAGAGGAGGAGTCTCGGTCCAGTCAAACTGCTGGGTTGTGGTAATAGTTATTTTTTGTCTGGTTAGGTTCTCGATAAGTCGAGGAATTCGTTTCTCACTCGCGTCAGTACAGAGGATCTGCCCCTTATTTTTCATCGCTGCAGCGATAAGTGAGGATTTACCTCCGGGAGCAGCACATGCATCGAGAACTTTTTCTCCAGGTTGAGGGTCAAGAAGTTCAATCGCTAGACGGGTCGATGGATCCTGCACATACACCTGACCTTTCTCTACCCATTCGCGAGGAAGAGCTCCTGCCACTTGGTAATAGTTATCCAGACCAATGGAAATGAGCAGTTCTTCCCCGGTGGGGTCCAGAGCATCGGATGCGAGAGAGTTCAGCCTTACAATGACCGGGGCCGGTTCATTGTTCCATGCCAGCAGGGACTCCATCTCAGCATTGCCAAACTGCTTCTCCCACCGGTTGCAGAGCCATTCGGGATGCGAGAATTTTATTGAAGGCCTGAGGCTTTCGCTTTCAGAGAAGAGAGTCTTACGTGCCGCTACTGCACGCCTGAGGACAGCATTGATCAGGCCTCGAACGGGCTTGCGAGCGCAATTTACTGTTTCATTGACGGCGGCATGATCGGGAATACCGAGAAGGAGGAGCTGGCATAAGCCCACTCGCAGGATGTCTCGTGTTTCACGGTCCAGCTTACCTTTACGTAGCATTCCAATCCAATGATCGAGTAAACTCCTATTTCTCAAAACCGCGAAAAGAATACTATTCAGGAGCGCCCGATCAGAGGTGGAGAGATGGTTGCGCCTCGCTTGACGTTCAACAAGAGATTCTGCGTAGAGGTGACCTTTGGACCACGCCCGAAGGGCGGAGACAGCAGCACGGCGGACATTCTTTTCTGTCATCTCAAGTCGTGGAGAGGTTACTCACCGGGAAAGGAAATAGGATGCGATGTTTTTCCATTCCTCCTCGAGACTGAGAGTTGAATCCGGTTCATTTCTCATGGCCCGGCGATACCAGTAGCGCGCATTGTAAAGATCACCCTCCTCGCGGTGAAGATGCGCGTGTATCCAAGCTCCATCAGGATCAGGTAAAGAAGAACAGAGATCATGAGATTCGGTCCATCGTCCAGATTTTGCCAGCCACAGAGAGTGGACCTCGGGTGAAATGCCTGAGGGTGGAGTTTCGTCGGTGGAAGCTGATCGTGCTAATTCCTCAGGAGTCATCTCTCCTTGAGCAAAGACCAGAATTGCGCTGGTGGAAAGCCCCGGCTACTGATAACCGTTCCGCCATGATTCGCCTCGCAAGCTTCATCGTTATTGCTCTCGGAGCCGTCGGCCTTGCTCGTGCTGATGAGCTACCAGCCACCTTGGACAAGCCGTATCTTGGATGTTGGCTGGCTTTCTCGGACTCCCGGGATTTTGAATTCGTAATTGGGGGAGATGGAGATGCGGAGCTCTTTTTCATAAAGAATCGGAAGCGGCTCTCAGTGGGCGGTTGCACCCTGAAAATATACTACGTTCTCGAAGAAAAGATTAAGGGTAATGGAGGCAAGATGAGGTGGATATCTCGTAAAATGATTCAAGATGGCTTTGAAAATTTTGGGAAGGAAACCGCAGAGCCACCACTTCGCAAGCCCATTGGCTTCACCGCCTCCTTCACGGGAGGGGTAAAGGTCAGGATCACGAAGGTCTTCACCAAGGACGGGATGGAGATCTCTACGCAAGTAATCGACAAGGGAGCAAGCAAGGGAGAGTTGCGGGCGGGTGTCAAAATTCTTGTGGGGGATCTATTCAGGCAGATCGATGACGCCGATCTTGAAAAACGGGAGACGGAATCAAAGCTTGAGGATACGGAAATCTCCGTTCGTGCTGTTGGTGCGCGAAGAACAGCCCGAGTTAAGTTCGAGGACTACGACGTTGTGCTTACCGAGAAATTCCCAAAGGGTGTAAGAGCGTTCGCGTTGGAGTCAGATCGCTATGGTGACCACGAATTCCAGATCACCACCGCTAACCCGGAATTTGGAGTTATTGAATTTTTGCAGCGAAAGAAAATCATTCATGGTTTCTACGTGAACTGGTACCCAGATCCAGATAAGGCAGGAGAGCAGGATGCTCGCCTTCTGTTCAAGGTGAAGTAGGGTTCGTTGCTCGGGCCGGCAAGTGAGTCGAGGCAGAGACCTCCTCACGAGGTGGATAAGGCCTCACGCGCAAGACACGGAATGGATTTATGGAGCAGAGTCAGTACACCATGATGCTTCTTTTTTCCAAAAGAACCAATAATTCGAAGCCCTTGGGTCACGACAGGATGCCCGGCGCGTTCTTTTTAAAAAAAGAGACGATACGCATGAGTTTTTATTGAGAGAAAAACCTCTCTCACCCTTTAAAAATGCACTTTTGGCAAGATCTCGATATTTATTTTAGATTGACTTAAATGTGTCTTAGGGTGTACCAAAGTGCACTGACTGATTTGCAGTGCTCGCGGTGGGACTACCAGCTAATAGCTTCGAAGGAGTATTCGACTTCAAACTCGATGCGAAGGGTCGTGTCTCGGTGCCTGCCGAATGGCGTCCAGGAAAAGGGGAAGCGTTGCCACTACGCCTTCTGAAGTGGCGGACTCTCGAAGTGCCCGTTCTAAAAGCGCTCACCGGGCAGGCGTTTACATCGATGATCCAATCCATCGACGACTCGGATCTTTCAGCGGGAATCAAGAGTCAGCGCAAAGGACTGCTCTACTCCCGTAACACTCAGGTGACCATTAACGATCAGGGTAAAGTTCTCATCCCTAGAAAGCTTGTCGAGGAGCATGGCTTGGAGCCAGGAGGATCGGTTCACCTTTTCGGGCGGGGAACCAACTTCGACATAGTGAGTCCGCGCGATCACGAAACTATGCTGAAAGCAGAGGAGACTCTTCTGGATGATCTCTACGCGTCTGTTGACTTTTCCTGAATACTTTACATCGAACACCCAATAGACTGACAAACTGCTGATGCCCCTGCCTTCTCCAACCCCGGTTCCGTCAATGACATGGTGCCTGCCGGGCTGCCCAACAAATCTGTTGGCGGTGCCGGGGTTGGAGACACCCCCTCTTGCAATGGGAGGAGATGATCGCATGGGCGGAGACCGGGTGTTCTCTTTCGAGCACGTTCCGGTAATGCCGGAAGAGGTGATTCATTATCTCGAGCCGAGACCTGGGAAGACTATATTGGATTCAACCCTTGGTGGAGCTGGTCATGCTGCAAAGATTCTGCAGGCGGGAGCCGCGCTGATTGGGCTGGATCAAGATCCAAACGCGCTGAGCCATGCAGAGGAAAGGCTCAAGGAATATGGAAATGCCGTGGTCTTGAAGCAGATTAATTTTGCCCAGATGCTTAATGTGGGGAGTGAGATCTGTCCCGAGGGCGTTGACGGAATTCTAATGGATCTCGGGGTCTCATCCCATCAATTGGATTGCGCGGACAGGGGGTTTTCCCTTCGCCACCAGGGGCCTCTGGATATGCGCATGAATCCAGCGGAGGGAGTGGATGCCGCTGAGGTGATTAACGAGTGGGATGAAGCTGATCTTGCCCGGATTTTCTGGGAACTGGGAGAAGAGCGAAAATCCAGAGCAGTTGCGGGAGCCATTGTGCGCCGTCGGGGGGTCAAGCCGTTCAGGGATACACTCGATCTCGCTGATTGCGTGTCCCAAATTGTAGGCCGGAGAGGCCGTATTCATCCAGCGACTCGAGTATTTCAAGCGCTACGAATGACAGTAAATCGGGAAATGGAGAGCCTTGAAGCGGCGCTTGAGTCCGCTCCTGCTCTTTTGAAGCCTGGAGGGCGCATCGCGGTGATTACCTTCCACAGTCTTGAAGACCGGATGGTTAAGAGATTTTTCAAATCGCGGAGTCAGCCCGAGATCGATCGGCCCGAATGGCCTGCGGCGAGGAGTAACCCCGATTTCTGTATGAGTCGAGTCACGCGGAGGCCGGCAATTCCTCGGTCCGAAGAAGTAAGAACAAATCCACGCGCCCGTAGTGCGAAGTTGCGAGTTGCTGAAAAGAGAAAGGTCGTTGTTTCGTGAACAGAAGGCGTGCTACCGGAGAAAATCTTGGAATGGGAGCTGTGGTGCTGTTGATCCTGACAGCTCTGGTCATCGCGGGCGCCGGGGTGTTCCACGCCTTCACCAAGAATCAGCAGATCAATGTCGCACGGGTATTACAGCGAATTGAGAATCGAGTATCCCAGCACCGTCTGGATATTACTAATCTCGAGGTCAGACTGGAAGAGCAGCTCAACCCTATTCTGCTTAATGACCGCCTGATCCAAATGTCCTCAGACCTTCGGAGTATTCCTCTGGAGGCTGTGGAAAGTATACCCTTGGAGTCTGCTTATGGAGCGACGAGAGCTCCCATGCCGCAACAGTCGCCTACGCGGCGCCTCGGTGCCACCCCGTCGTTGGTGGAACTTGATAGCCTGTGAAATCACCCGTTCATTACCGTGGTCTTCTGATTTGCCTGATAATCGTGTCTGGCTTCAGTGGGCTGTCTGCGCGGCTTATTTATTTGCAGTGGATTGATCGTGATACTTCTGCACCCAAGGCGGCTCGGAATAGAATAGCGAAGACCGTTATCCCGGGAAAGTTTGGGTATATCGTTGACCGCAATGGAAGAATCATGGCGAGGAATCTTCCGGTTACGAAGATTACCGCTGACAAGATACATCTGCGTGATCCTGGCGTGGCGGCTCGCGGTGTGGCTTTTGCCGAGCTCGTTGATCGGAAGGAGTGGGTCGAGGCTACCGCTGAGGAGCGTCGACGTCTACTCAAGAGGAGAGCCCATCGAGTGCGTGAGGAGTTGCCAGAGGGTATGCTCCTGGATCGCTATGTAGATCACTTCATTCCGATTACAGCCCGCGCCATCGGAGTTACTCCACAAGAGTTAAAAAAGAAGCTCGGGGCGAAGTTGGAGTATGTCACTATCGCGAAGAATCTCCGCGAGGATGAAGCGGATGAAGTTGAGGAAACACTGAGAGATAATTACATCCATGGGTTCCGGTTCGAGAAGGCAGTCAAAAGGTGGTATAGCGATGGTAATATGGCCACCCATACCATCGGCTATGTGAACCATGAAGGGGTAGGACAATCAGGACTCGAGCGAGAGCTTGGGGCTCATCTTAAAGGGCAAGATGGGTATCAGATTACCAGAAAAGATCAGTCAGGTCTTGTGCTTCTGCCTGGGGGAGGTGTTCTGAAGCCCCCGCGTTCAGGATTTGATGCGAAGCTTGCGCTGGATGTGAATATTCAGGGTTTTGTTGAGGAGGAACTGAACCGGGGCCTTGATGAATTTGACTCCAAGTGTGGAGCGGTTGTGATGATAGAGCCGGCAACAGGGGATGTCCTAGCGATTGCAAGTCGGCCTCATTTCAATCTGAACCTGCGGAATAATATGAGTGAAGCGGCCATGCACTATGCAGTGCAGGGCGTTTATGAGCCAGGATCCACTCTCAAGTTGATTTCGGCCGCGGCGGCCCTCGACCTTGGGATCATGAGCCCGCAGACACCGATGTTCTGTCACAATGGGTATATGCGGATACCGGGTGGCTATGTGAAGGACTACAAGGCTTTTCAGAACATCACGCTGGAAGAGGTTCTCGCAAAATCGAGTAACATCGGTGCTTACAAGGTTGGAATGCGAGTAGGGACATCTCGTTACATGGACTATCTGCGCCGTTTCGGATTTACCAAGCCAACTGGGATTCTCCTGCCAGGGGAGGAGCGTGGGTGGACGTCAGACCCGGAGAATGGAATTAATTTCTCGAGGATCACCTATGGTTATGGAGTGGTTGTTACCCCCCTGCAGGTTGCTTGCGCGTATGCGACGATTGCCAATGAAGGGGTGAGAATGAGGCCACGCCTTGTCAAGGCCCTGCTCGCCAATGATGGAACGGTAGTCAGAACATTCCCTCCGGAGAAAGTGGAGAGGGTTGTTTCCGCATCAACAGCTCGAAAGATGCGTAAGGCTTTGGAAACAGTAGTGAATCCTCTGGGAAAGGGTAATACTGGTAAGCTAGCTTCCGTATCGGGGCATCTTGTATGCGGTAAGACGGGAACAGCTCGTATTTACAAGAACGGAGCATATCTCCCTGACCGGTATGCCGTGTCTTTTGCCGGATTTATGCCGAGGGATGACCCGGCATTTGCGTGTGTTGTTGTTATTCATGATCCTCGTTCGGATAAGGTCAAAATCGGAGGAGGTTCGGTAGCTGCTCCCGTGTTTCAGCGTATCGCAGCCCGCACCGCAGCGTATCTGAATATCGCCCCTACCGAAGCAGTAGAGGAAACCCTCGCCTCAACTAGAAACTAATTGGCTATGATCCTGCGAGAATTGATATCTGTCCTACCCCGGGCGTCTGTCGTTGGTTCGTTGGACCTTGAGATATCCGGACTCCAGGATGATAGCAGAAAAGTGCAGCCGGGAGATCTCTTTATAGCGGTAAAAGGAATCACCTCGGATGGCCATGATTTTGTCGATGCAGCTATCGAGCGCGGTGCCGCTGGAGTGGTGGTTGAACGTGCAGTCCGGGATGGTTTGCCGGAGGGAGTTAGTTCAGTGCTCGTCCCGGATTCGCGCCACGCCCTCAGTGTCTTGTCAAGTGACTGGAATGGCAACCCCTCTGCGGACCTGCGAGTTGTCGGGGTTACAGGAACGAATGGTAAAACGACTACCGCTTTTCTGGTGCATTGGATCATGAAGCATACGATGCTTCGGGCAGGCCTCATAGGGACTGTGGTTTCTGATGATGGGCTGACGCAGGAGCAAGCTGACTTTACAACCCCGGGAGCGTTGAGCCTTCATAGCCTTCTTGCGCGGATTCGTAACAATGGATGCCCGGGAGTTGCTCTTGAAGTTTCTTCACAAGGTCTTGACCAGAGACGGGCGGATGCAATTGCATTCGATGTTGCGGTCTTTACAAATTTGACTCAGGACCACCTCGATTATCACGGGTCGATGGAAAAATATTTTGGTTCAAAACGGCGTCTTTTTGAGGGTGCAGCGCAAACCGCAACAGGGAAGAAGCCAGTGGCGGTCATCAATGGCGACGATCCTTACGGGGAGGCTCTTATAAAAGAATTCAGAGAGAGGATGACCGTGCTATCCTATGGATTTGCACTTGAGGCCGATTTCCGCGCGGGGAATGTCAAGCAGACTGCTCAGGAGACGCAGTTTCAGTTGTTTGCAAAAGGCAAATCTTACCTTGTGAGACTTCCTCTCATCGGGCGTTTCAATGTTTATAATGCGCTCGGAGCACTTGCTTCCGCGGCAGCCTTGAAAATTCCCCTTCGGGAGGGAATCGCGGCTCTGGCCGACGCACCACAGGTTCCGGGGAGAATGGAATGTGTCGGATCAATGGATGGCGCTACAGTTTTTGTGGATTATGCTCACACACCAGATGCGCTTGAGAACGTCTGCCGAACCTTACGCGGCCTTGACCCGAGGAGATTAATCACGGTGTTCGGATGTGGGGGGGATCGCGACAGGGAAAAACGGCCCTTGATGGGTGCGGTGGCATCGCGTCATAGCGACTACTGTGTTGTGACATCCGATAATCCTCGATCGGAAGAACCAGAGAGAATTATAGGCAATATCGAAGAGGGAATGTCCGGTGCTATCTACGAGCGGATCGTGGATCGAGGTGAAGCGATTCGTGCCGCCGTGCAGGAAGCGCGAGGCGGAGATATCGTATTGATCGCAGGAAAGGGGCATGAGGATTATCAGGACTTTGATGGTGGTCGGGTGTTCTTTGATGACCGGAAAGAGGCGCGTGCCGCAATGGATGCGCGTCGTAAGGCGAGAGGAGAGGAACGTGTATGAATAGCTATTCTGTCAGAACGCTGGTTGAGGCGATGGGAGGCGACCTGATCGCGGGACGAGACGATCTCATGGTTGAGTCAGGAGTCTCAACTGATACTCGCACCCTTGCGAGCGGAGCTCTTTATTTTGCGCTCCGCGGTGATAATTTTGACGGGCATCAATTTCTCGAGGAAGCGGTAAGCAAAGGAGCTGCAGGATTAATTGTGAGTAGCAGTGGTCCGAATCTTCCTGAAGCTGGAGAGGTTCCGTTGATAAAGGTCAAGGATACTCTTATCGCCCTGCAGAAACTGGCTAAGTGGTATCGTAAACAGTTGGACGTTATCGTCATTGGAATTACCGGGTCTAACGGTAAGACTAGTACAAAAGATTTTTGTGCCTCGGTTCTTGGTCAGCGCTTCGCCGTTCATGCTACGAGAGGAAATTTGAATAACCATATCGGCTTGCCGTTGACTCTGCTCGAGGCTGATGATGACGATGAAGTTCTTGTTCTCGAGATGGGGATGAACCATCCGGGGGAGATTGCTCCATTGTGTGAAATCGCGCAGCCTCAGATTGGAATAATCACGAATATCGGGCATGCGCATATCGAGTTCATGGGGAGCAGGGAAGCTATCGCGGAGGAGAAGGGAGCCTTGGGGAGGGCCCTGCCGGAAGTGGGAACCCTGTTAATTACCGTGGGATGCGATTTCGCCGAATATTTCGTCTCCCGGACTCCAGCCAGGGTGGTAGCGGTAGGGAATGGTCGGGGAGTGATCCGGGCCGAATCGTTAAGCAGCAGTGAAGGGGAGTCATCCTTCGATCTTGTGATCGATGAGGAGAGTAGCTCCGCAGTACGACTGAAAGTCGCGGGAAGACATATGGTAAACAACGCTTTGCTGGCGTCCGGGGCTGGCTGGGCCCTCGGCCTGTCAGCAGCCGAGATTTCTCAGGGTTTATGTGATGCACGCCTGACGGAAGGAAGACTTCGGCACTTCGAGAGAGATGGAATATCGATCTTTGATGATACGTATAATGCAAACCCTGACTCTGTAAGAGCAGCTATCGGGGTAGTAGCCGATCTTCCGGTGATAAACGGCAGCCGCCGAACGGTGGTTCTGGGAATGATGGGAGAATTGGGTCGTTTTTCTGAAGATATGCATCTCCAGATCGGGGAGCATGCGGCGAGGAATCACTTGCAAGTCATAAGTGTGGGAGCCGAGGCGGGCCGGATCGCAGAGGGAGCGAAGCGGGCAGGTGGATCCGTGGTGGAGCATTTCGATAGGTATGAGGATGCTGCACGGTGGTTGAAAGAAACCCTGCAGGCTGGCGATACGGTGCTCTTCAAGGGGAGTCGGAAGGCCGCTGTCGAACGCGTGATGAACGCAGTCTTTCCCCAAACGACGAACTAATGCTCTACTGGATTTACGACCAGTGGGAGCAAGCCCGCATCCGCTACTTACATGAGATATCGTCACTGCGAGACGAAACACGA
>PARF01000070.1 GCA_002709915.1 Roseibacillus sp.
CCACCATGGTCCGAAAACGGATCACCTTCTCTACGTTAAGTATTGGTATCTGAATCTCGATTTCTGGTATGTGCGGATGATCGCCTATTTCCCGCTCCTTGGATTCACAATATATTTTCTTAGGAAGCTTTCAGTTGATCAGGACAGTGATCCCAATCCGGGGACGAGTCGTCTGAAGAGGGCTCGGTGGCATTCTTGCTGGGGGGTGCCCGTGTTCGCAGTGGTCCTGACTTTTCTCGCGATCGATGTCGTAAAGACTCTCGACTACAAATGGTTTTCCACCATGTGGGGGGTCTACGTCTTTGCTGGAAGCGCCTTGAACGCGATGGCGGTCATCATCCTTATCACTATTGCCCTGCGGCGGATGGGATATCTCAAAAACGTTGTTGGTCCAGAGCATGACCACCTCATGGGCAAGCTGGTATTCGCCTTCACGGTATTCTGGGCCTACATCTCCTTCGACCAGTATTTTCTCTATTGGTATGCCAACATCACGGAGGAGACTCGCTACTTCATCCTCCGGAATACTGCGGGATGGAATTACGTCAGTATCGTGCTGGTGTTCGGACACTTTGTTGCGCCTTTCCTCCTGCTCATCAGACAGGATCTCAAACGGCGGAATGGCTACATGATCGTGATGGCCTGCTACCTGCTGTTTATGCACATGATTGACCTCTACCATATGATCATGCCGGAGCGTGGACCGTCGGTGACAAAGGTGCTCTACCCTGACAGCCCTGACAGCTGGTCTCTCTGGCTCAATATGTCGAGTGTGGGCGACATCGTGGCCTTCGTCACGATAGGCTGTTTTTTCTCCTACGTCCTCCTCCGCAATCTGGGGTCTGTTGCACTCTACCCGCACCGCGACCCGCGTATTCTCGAATCAGCCAATGTTCATAACTGATGGAATCTCAGCCTCCAACCCGTCCCGGCTCTCCTGAACCTTCCCCAAGGGGAGATGTGAACAATCGCCTCAAGCGGTTCTCGACTTTCTGGATCGGATGTATTCTCTTCGTGGCGTTCGGATTGGCCAGTCTCGTGCTCGGAATCGGGTTCAACAAACCCGCCGCCAGCAGCATCGACAAGGTCAATTCGAAACGGCGAGTCATGATCAAGAGGAACGTGGACAAGGCACACGCGGGGGCGCGCGAAAAAGCGCTCCTGAGCTTCGAGCGAGTCGGCTCCCATTTTCTAGAGACCGCACCGGCACCCGATGAGAAGCCTGAATTCGTCCTTCCTGGGTCTGCGACGCAGAAGAGAAAAGCATCAGGGGGATCTGGAATTGTGATTCCTGCCGATTTCCCCGAGGTTGATCCGGACGCCCCGGTGGATATAGCGGTCATGGAGAGAGGAAAGGCGACATTCGCAATATGCTCAGCCTGCCACGGCCTCGAAGGAGAGGGAATGTATCATATCAACAAGACAGGGCCTCCCTTAGCTGATTCGGAGTGGGTCACTGGGCCGGTTGCGAATTTGATCGCAATTCAGTTTCGTGGGTTGAGTGGGCCAATCGAAGTGAACGGCGAAAAATACACCCCGGTAGCTCCAATGGCGCCTCTTCCTTTGGACAATGACTCTATCGCCGCAGTCCTGACTTACATCAGGAACAGTTTTGGTAACAAGGCATCACCGGTCACGCCGGAGCAGGTGGAAGCGATGAGGGGGGAACTCGGCAAGCCGATGCTGAGTCCAGCCGATCTTATTCCTCCAACGGTAGCGACCAGTTCAAATTAAGATCGCGTTTTTCTCATGAGTTCCGAGGTCAGCACAGGGAAACCAGATCAGAATGATCTGAAGCTGCGGGCGAGTATCGACCGCTCCCTGCGCCATCCCGTCATGTTCTTTTTTGCGAGCGGTGCGGCTTGGCTGGCTGTTGCAATCATCCTTGGCTTCATCGCTTCCTACAAGGTCCACGACTCCGATTTTCTCGCTGGAATCGAGTTCCTAAACTACGGACGGGTATATCCCGCACATATTAACCTCATTTTTTATGGGTGGGGCTGTCAGGCGGCTTTCGGTTTGATCATCTGGCTTCTGGCCCGGCTGTCCCGCAGCGAGTGCCGTTCCACGGGAATGATCCTTACCGCTGGCCACCTCTGGAACTTCGGGGTCATGGCTGGTACTTTTGCTATTCTGGGTGGATTTGGCTCCGGCAAGCCACTGATGGAATTTCCGGCAGCGATCTGGCCAGTCCTTCTCCTGTCTTATGTGTTCATCACGGTTTGGTCCTTCATTCAGGTTCGCTGTAGCTACGGAGGGAAGGCCTATGTAGGGCAATGGTATCTACTCGCTGCCGTCTTCTGGTTTCCCTGGGTGTTTTTAACCGGGCATCTCTTTATTTTTGTATTTGAGGGCCACCCAGTCATGGCCGCTGGAATCAACGCATGGTACAAGTATGCGCTTATTCTTCTCTTTTTTACCCCGGTTGCCCTTGGAACAGCCTACTACCTTGTGCCGAAAGTCACCGGACGTCCGGTCTACAGTTACTCTCTGGCACTCTATGGGTTCTGGGCTCTGGCGGTGATCGGTCCGTGGGCTGGAATGCAGAAACTTGCAGGTGGACCACTGCCCCAGTTCATGCCCTACATCGGCGCGACCGCAACCAGCCTTATTCTGATTCCCGGGATCGCAGTTGGGGTTAATCTTCTCATGACTCTGCGAGGGCACCAATCTCAGATCGTGGCTAGTCCATCGCTTCGGTTCACCATTGCGGGGATTGTAGGATTTCTCCTCCTGGGGTTTACAGGAATGGCTCTCAACACCCCTGCCACCTTGAAAATGACTCAGTTCGCGCTGACGGGCTATGGGTTCGAGATTCTGTCACTTTGTGGCTTTTTCAGCATGTGCGCCTTTGGGGGTATCTATTTCATTGTTCCACGGATCACCAGAAGGGAGTGGCTTTCCCGCCGCTTCATCGGGTGGCATTTCTGGTTTACGACATATGGAATCCTGACTGTGGTGGTTTGTTCCATCATGGGAGGATTGTTTCAAGGTGCTGCTCAGGAAGCTTATGGCAATTCCTGGAGCGATGCTGCTTCCCGGAGCTATGCATACAATGTGGGGACAACAGTTGCCTGGGGCTTCATTGCCCTCGGAAGTGCGTTTTTCCTGCTGCACCTGCTTCTTATGTGGGCACGTCTCGGTAGACGGAGTCAGCATCCGACCCTCCTCGATGCGGGCCACAACGAACAGTCTCCTCATGGGCCTGACCATGAGGTAGAGGAACTTCAAACTGTGGAAGTCTGAACGGATGACCTTCAAATCCTTTATCACGGCACTGGCGCTGAGTTTCGGCATCCCTTGGCTGTTGATCATCCTGGTTCCTTTCGGGAAGATGAGGGATCTCGATCCAGTGTATTTTGAATTGGAGAACGACGGTAAAGACGAGGTTTATGTCCCGCGCCGCTCGGGACTCATCACGACGGGGTCCGCAGTATATGGAGCCAATGGCTGTTACGTGTGCCATACCCAGCTGATCAGGGCGGGGTTCGCTGGATCGGAGCTCGGCCGAGCTGACTGGGCCGGCTTTCAGATCAAGGATGAGAACGGGGTAAGCATAAACACCGCTCGGGAGACGACTCCTTTTGACTATGTGGACGAGCCATTTGCGCATATTGGGCTCATGCGCATCGGGCCAGACCTCACAAACATAGCAGGAAGAGTCCAAAAGTATTTGAAGGAGCCGTTGACCAAAGCCGAGTCCCCGGAGAGCTGGCTCTACCTCCATCTTTTTGATTCCTCGTTGAAAACCAAGACCTTGAACAACTCGTTCGGATGTCCTCCCCAGCCGCATCTCTTCACGGCACAGGAAGTCCATGGGCAGGGAAGCCCGTACGCTGTGCCTGGACTCCGCAAAGAGGGCAGGGAGGTGCTCCCAAATCCCAAGGCCAAGGCCCTCGTCAGTTATTTATTATCTTTGAGAAAAGACGATGCGGTTCCCTATTCCCTGAATTATAGTCGTGACAAGAAGAAGGCGGACTAACGACCACCTTGGCGATCTGATGGCAGATTCGAAAGATACAAGCAAAACCAGCCAGCCTGACCTCGAGGACTCCACCAACGTGGTGGAGAAACACGAGAAAGTGCTGGAACTCAGTGCCTCTCAGGCACGGGAGAATCAGATATCCGAAACTGGTATGGAGCCGGTTTCGCTCTGGGTTTTTCTTGCGAGCGCCATTGTCCTCCTCATCGGCGGTGGAGTTCTCGGAGCAGGGGGCAAACTGTTCAGCTACAGTCCCCATCCTGAGGGCTATACTCGTCCTGAATTTGCGAGTGACGCCGATACCGGCCCCACCATCGGACCGATACTGGAAGCGTTAAGCAAGCGCGGGAAGAATATCTACGCAAAGTGCAGCGGTTGCCATGGATCGACCGGAAACGGGGATGGAAACCAATACCCACCGCTTGCAGGATCGGAGTGGGTCACTGGCAGCACTGGGCGTCTCGCTCAGATTATCCTCAACGGGCTCAGTGGTCCTATTGACGTCGCAGGGAAGACTTACAATGGGAATATGCCAGCTCAGGCTCCTCTGACCTCTGCAGAACTTGCCGCCGTGATGACCTACATCCGTAATGAGTTCAACGATGTGGGCGACGTTGTCAGTGTCGAGCAGGCCGCCAATGCCATCAAGGATTATGAAAGTCGGCCACAGGGTGCGATCACTGTGCCCGAGTTGAACGCGGATCACGATACGATGCTCGAGGGCGAGGTCGTCGACCCCTCCACCAATGTAAATTTTGAAACGCTTCAACCCGCAGCGGCTGAATAAAATTACCCCCTAACCCAAAGGACAATGAGTGCAGAAGCGGCAGTAGCAGGTCATGAACACGATCATGATGACCATCATCACGATCTTCCCTTCTACCAAAAATATATCTGGTCCACAGATCACAAGATAATCGGAATCCAATATGCCATCACGGCCCTGCTTTTCCTGGCCTTTGGATTTTTTCTGATGATGGTTATGCGCTGGAGCATCGCCTATCCTGAGGAGCCTCTTCCGGGCTACCTCAGTTGGATCTTCAGTGACGAATGGAAGGCTCGCTGGCTTCAGGATGGTCGAGTCACTGGCGAGACCTACAACATGTTTGGTGCCATGCATGGCACGATCATGGTGTTCCTTGGAATCGTACCTCTCGGATTTGCCGCTTTTGGCAATTATATTACACCGCTGCAGATTGGTACTATCGACATGGCATTTCCTAAGCTCAACATGATGAGCTACTGGCTCTACCTTGTCGGGGGTCTTATCATGTGTGGCAGTTTCTTCATGGAATCAGGCGCCGCAAAGTCCGGGTGGACGAACTATGCCCCTCTAGCGAACTTTGCCGACGGTCAAATTGTAAATCAGTTGCTTGCGGGTCAGACCCAGTGGCTCCTCGGAATGGTATTCCTGATCACATCGTCACTGCTTGGTGCGGTGAACTTTCTCACAACTTTGATTAATCTCCGAGCGAAGGGAATGACATGGATGAGGATGCCCTTCTTCTGCTGGGCGATGCTCGTTACCGGCTTTCTCCTTCTGCTCGCCTTCCCGCCTCTCGAAGTGGCGGCAATCATGCAGCTGATGGATCGAACGGTGGGTTCCAGTTTCTTCACCCCTAGTGGACTTTACACTTCCACTGCGGGCGTTATCGAAGCCTCTGGAGGTGGAAGCCCTCTTCTCTACCAGCACCTCTTCTGGTTCCTTGGTCATCCCGAAGTGTATGTCCTCCTCCTCCCGGCGATCGCCTGTGTTGCTGAGATCATACCGGTCAACACACGGAAGCCACTTTGGGGTTACAAGCCCATGGTGTGGTCGGTAGTGGTTTTGGGCTTTCTCAGCTTCATCGTCTGGGCTCACCATATGTATCTCACCGGGATGGGTCCGGTAATCTCCACTTGGTTCCAGACCACGACGGTATTGATTTCTGTCCCTTCCGTCATCCTCCTGACTTCGCTTATCGTGTCGCTTTGGGGCGGTTCGATTCGATTCAACATGCCCATGCTCTGGGCGGCTGCCTTTCTTCCCATGTTTGGGGTAGGAGGACTTACAGGACTTCCGTTAGCGTTCAATCTGGTCGATCTGCATTTGCACGACACATATTATGTCATCGGACACTTCCACTACGTTGTTGCACCGGGGATCTTGTTCGGACTTTTCGCAGGACTTTACCATTGGTATCCGAAGGTGACTGGGAGACACATGAATTCCTTCCTTGGGCACCTTCATTTCTGGCCGTCTCTGGTCTTTATGAATGTGCTGTTTTTCCCAATGCTCATTCAGGGAATGGCAGGATTTCACCGCCGGTGGTATAATGGAGGGGACGCTTACCTCTCCAAGGCTGCTGACAGTGAAAACGTTTTTGGAAATACGGTGGCGGAGTGGATTCACCTCAATCCCGTCATGAGTTTCGGCGCCTTCATGCTGGCCCTCGCCCAGATCCCGTTCTGCATCAACTTCTTCGTTAGCATGTTCGCAGGGAAAAAGATCAAGAATGACAACCCTTACGACGCAACAACTCTTGAATGGGCGACCCCGACTCCTCCTCCGCACGGAAACTTCACCTTTGATGTAGCGGCTTACAGAGGACCTTACGAATACAGTCGCGACGACCACGAGGGAGATTTCTTTCCTCAGTGGGAGGAGCCCAAAAGGGCCAAGCCAGCGAAAGAACCACAGCCTACTACGGTTTCCTGAAGCCTTCCGATCCCCGTCAACATGGACATTCCATACACAGTTACCGCACGTAAGGATACGGGCCTTTTCAACTCCAAGGTTGGAATCTGGCTCTTTCTTGCCTCAGAGGTGATGCTGTTTGGTGGGTTGTTCTCTGGCTATGTCTTTCTGCGAATTTATGCAGACTATCCCTGGCCGGAGCGGGCGCTGCCCATTGTGCCAGGCCTTATCAATACCTTCGTGCTGATCGGTTCCTCTGTCACCGTGGTCTTTGCGTGGGCTGCTCTGAAGATGAGGGAATGGAGAAAGTTTCAGATTTACATGGGGATTACGATCGCATGCGCGGGAATTTTCATGGTTCTGAAGGGGATCGAGTATAAGGCTAAACTCGAGCACCAGGCGGTCCGCATGGATGACTTTGTCATCATCGAAGGACACGCCCACTACGCAGTCGTGGGGGACGATGGGAAAGTCGCTCATGCTGATACCAAGGTTAAGGCAAAGAAACTGAGCNATTCGGGTGCAAAACCTTTCAAGGCCAATGCCATTCTCTTCAAACCGGAAACNATCGATTTCTCTATAGCNAGAGCNCATCAGCCCTGGGTTGACACAGTTCTNGAGCAGGCAGGNAAGAGAAAGTCCAAACTTGTTACTGCGGAAAATCTTTTCCTNTACGGGAGCATNAGAGACTACGCGGGAACTGAGGAGGANCCGATTTCCAGCNAAGATCGGAGCGGTTTAGAGGNGNAGCTGGTCGCAAAGTATGCNAATGCGGAGGAGAAGGNAGGGCATAGCTTCGGAGAACGTTCTCTCTNNATTCCAGCGGGNACTGGGCTCAGCTANGATCTNCTNAAGNGNGCTCGGGAAATTTATGTGTCCGGGCGTTCTCATAACGCAATCGTACGAACCGCCATCCTGAAAGCCAACTGGAGGGCGGTAAANGCTGATCGCCCTGATGACAAATACTGGGAGCAGGCTCCTGACGCGCGGATTGATCCGGCAACCCAGTTGGAGGAGCAGTTCGACTCNGCNGGTAACTGCATTGCTGGCAGCAAAGTGGTTTCCGTTGTCTCGACCCTGTCATTCCGGATGGACCCTCCTCAGCCCATCGTCATTGACAGAGGCTGGATCAAGCGCCCGGTCAAGGCGCAGGACGGAAAAGCAGAACTCAGGGATGACACCTCCTTCAACGCAGGGAACGGAGAAGACTCAGCAGCCCCGGGACTTCTCGATAGTCCCCTCATCCTAGCGGTCGATGCGATCGACTTTCGCTGGATGGTCCAGAAAGCTGAAGAAGCAGGGAAAGAGCCTTTAGAGGTGATCGAAACAAGTTGGATCTTCTCGGAGGAAAACAAGCACGCGGATTACTACAAAAGGATCTGGAAGAACCATAAGGCTCGAATCGCCGAGCTGGAAAAAGAGCTGCTTGAGGGCTACGGCAGGGATAAGGATGGAAACGCAAAGCGGGTTCCGACCGAAACTGACCGCTACCGGATTACATGGCAGGATCTNGTGCACTACGCGAGNGTCGATCAGCACGAGGGNCGNTCTCCNAAGCCAAGTGANGAAGTATATNGCGACCTTCGCCCCAAGTTCTGGGATGGCTTCGCCGGACCCAATCACAAGGATGAGGAAATCCATGAGCTNCATGCGTTTCCNGANTTGGAAATTCCTCATCAGAANGTGTCTTTGCAGTCGATGTTCACNCCAAAGTGGAACACCTACTACGCNGTCTATTTCACGATNACCGGCNTNCATGGGCTCCACGTNATNGGGGGAGCNATNGTNNTGGGNTATTACCTGTTCTGNAGCAANGGCNTGTATCGTCGNAATCCGGAATGGCTNGCCAANCGGGTAGAAGTCGGTGGNCTNTTCTGGCACTTTGTNGATCTNGTCTGGATNTTCCTGTTTCCCTATNNTNTANCTCATGTAACCTCTGATNACCAATGGCTGATACACCCGAAGCAATCCAGAAAGCAAANAAGCNATANCTCCTNATNGGGATGGCCTTNTTTGTTTTCACCGTGGTNACGGTTGCGGTAGCGACTGTCCCNTGGCTGGANTTNGGCGATCATGGNTTNGACTCGAAAGATGCGGTGATTGGTCTACTCATTGCTTCGTTCAAGGCAACTCTCGTGGCNTCGATCTTCATGCACCTNAATCATGAAAGAAAAACGATCTATCTTGTTCTTCTGATGAGTGCGGTCATGGGTNTGGTNCTTGTCTTCCTCACGGGGTGGGCCTTCACGGACCCAATTCGNTACGGNGACACNGTCGAAGGTGATGGGTTCTACAATCCCGAGAAAACAANNAGTTCAGAATAAANNAGTAATGTCATTGCGCGGCTTCCACATTGTTTTCGTCATTGTGACGACTCTNCTGAGNCTCTTCCTTNCNGGNTGGGCTCTNTTNCTTGCTCCCGTNACGGTGGGTGTGATCCGGCCTCTGCTCATGGTGGCAGGAATNTCAGGATCNATCGNCTTTCCCNTCTATGGAGTGTATTTCTACCGGAAAGCTCGCAAAATNATNCTCTAACCTANNNGATTTCCNATGNTTATAGAATCCTTTCAGNTCGCCTGCACNACCTGCGCTAAATCCTTCCAAGAAGCTGGTGGAGACGCCGCTGGCTGGTCCATTTTNTTCCTNTTGGCGACCGTGATTCCCGTGCTCGGCGCGACNGGCGTGTGTATGGTNCGAATNGTGCGCCGNGAGCGGGAAGCGCTGGACCCCAAGTATGTCGATTAGGAAGGAAACNAATTTTTTCTCCACCCTGAGNAACCATGCCAATTCTTGCCAAGACCATTGTCGAACGTCTGGGNATTCCGGAAAANTTTTCGGAGCACGGAGGGAGTGTTGATCACCTGATTGACCTTGTTCACTGGTTCATGCTCGCCCTTTTCATAGGGTGGACGACCTTTTTCCTTTATGCCTGCTGGAGATTCTGGCGCAAAAGAAATCCCAAAGCCTCCTACCATGGGGTGCAAAACCACGTNACAACTCATCTTGAGGTAGGGGTAGCGATCTTCGAGGCGGTTCTTCTACTCGGTTTTGCCTTCCCTCTGTGGGCGGAGAGAACGGATCGTTTTGAGGATATTCAGGCACAGGATCCGGTTCGTGCGCGGGTCATCGGGTATCAGTTCGGATGGAATTATCATTATCCTGGAGCTGANGGAAAGTTTGGGAGAATNGACCGGCACCTCATTCAGCAGGCAGGAGATCCCTGCATCGATCCTGAGGACCCCAACGGATGGGATGATTTTGTTTCACCGATACTGAAGCTTCCCGTAGGTGAGCCGGCCATCCTTCAGATCACAGCCACNGACGTCATCCATGGATATGCGATTGTGCCCATGCGGATTCAACAGGATGCCATCCCGGGCACTGATATTCCCATGTGGTTCCGTCCTCTCAAGGAACTCGAAACCAGTGTTGTTTGTGCGCAGTTGTGTGGCGAGGGCCATGGGGATATGGTAGGAATCATGGAGGTTGTCAGCAAAGGNGCGTTTNNTTCNTGGGCAAAGGAGCAGAGTANTGCCGCNTANGCCCGNAACGCNAAGAAGGCGGANGCCNATATCTCNGNNGATGGTGANGAANATNNCTCTGNGGNCGCNGAAGANNCGNCNGANTCANCACCTGNCGCNGNAGGANNNGNGGNAGAGTCCTCCTCCGGGGAAGGTAANGAGTGATTGCTCGGTTGCAGGATGGGAGTAACGGGCATCCCCTNAACGGGGTGTAATCTCAAGGGTGATCTCGCGTTTTGCGGGNAAANTGCCACTATGANCTGTTCAAAAGAACAGTTTTCATNTGTCATCACAGGATGGCAATCAGTGATCTTCCCTACGGCGCACGCCCCAGAGAAAAAATGGCAGCNGAGGGCCCGGAGGCCCTGACCGATGAGGAGTTGATCGCGGTGTTCCTGAGAGTGGGGGTCAAGGGGCAAAGTGCTGTCGATCTGGGTCGCAAGTTGCTTGAAGACCATGGCGGCCTCATTGCTCTCGGCGGGCTCGGAGTAAGNCAGCTGTGCGGTTACCACGGCCTCGGAATCGCCAAGGCTGCTCAACTTGTGGCCTCCTTCGAGCTTGGGGCACGGGTCGCCCGTGAGAAAATGCACCTGAAGCAGCTGGATGGCCCGAAGGCTGTTTTCGAGATCTTCTTTCCACAAGTCGGGCACCTTCAACACGAGACACTTCGGATCGCCTTGATTGATGTACGACTGCGGGTTACCCGATCACTGGTTCTCACCGAAGGAAGCTTGAATGAAACGGTTGCGCACCCACGAGATATCCTCCATCCGGTAGTTCTCCACAAGGCTTATGGATTTGTCCTCATTCATAATCATCCCTCNGGAGACCCTTCCCCGAGCAGAGCGGACCGGGAGATGACAGAGCGGGTGGCGCGTGCAGCAGATTTTCTGGGAGTCTACTTTCTGGACCATATAATCATCGGGCGGCCCGGCAACGAGCAAGAGGGATATTTCTCGTTTCGGGAGGCTGGTTTGCTCAAGGCATCGTCCTTGTCTGNTTCCTCTCTGGAGTCCCAAGAATGATCTCAGGAAGACAATGAGATTTAATCTTTTGAGGCCTTCGGGTCCAGGGCGTCCCGCAGGCCGTCACCGAGGAAGTTCAGNGCAAACAGCGTGAGGGTGAAAAAGATACCAGGGAGGATGAGCAGTTGAGGGTTGGTCTCCAGGTAATTGGCGCCCTCCTTGATGAGGATTCCCCACGAACTGTTTGGTGATTCCACGCCAAGGCCGAGGTAAGACAGGGTTGCCTCATACATGATGAATCCTGGAACGGTCAACGTGGCGTAAACAACAGTCGGTCCAAGCGTATTGGGAATAATGTGACGGAAAAGCACCCGGAGCTTGGAAAGGCCGAGTGACGTAGCGGCTTCAACGAATTCCCTCTCCTTGAGGCTTAATACCTGAGCACGAACAATCCGGGCCAGAGTCAGCCAGCCAAAGAGTCCGAGGGCAAAGAAGAGCGGTAGGACATTAGTTGCCCTGTTGGTGAACTCCTTGTTCCACCCCCACGTATCCACAATCCAGGTTGAAGTGTTTGAGGACCACTCCGAGAGGACTGCCTGGAGGACGATTACAACCATCAGAAAAGGAATAGATAGCAAAGTATCCACCGTGCGCATCATGACGGCATCAATACGACCACCGTAGAACCCGGATATCGCACCGTAGGCGACACCAATGGTGACTGCTACAAAGGTGGCGACTAACCCGACAAGTATGGACACCTGTCCTCCGTAGAGAATGCGGGAAAACAGATCCCGACCCATTGCGTCAGTGCCCAGCCAGTGTGCTGCAGAAGGAGCAGCGAATTTGTTGGTTAAATCCTGTTGAATCGGGTCCTTGCAGAACCATGCAAAACCAAAGCACAGCAGGCAGGTAATGACAAATAGGCCGAGACTGATGATGGCGACCTTGTTCTTGCCCATGCGAATCCACGCGTCTCGCCATAGTGACGAGCCTCGCTCCGCGAGTAGAGACGAGTCATCGCATTGGCTATCTGCGTTTTCGGGGCGTGAGTTTCCGGAGGCCATGGGTTATTTGGAAGAGTCTCCGGTAATGCGTACTCGTGGGTCGAGAATGCCGGTCAGGAGGTCTGCAGCAAGGTTCATGATCACGATTAAAAATCCAAAGAAGAGCGCCACTCCCAGAAGTAAGAATTCATCTCGTGAGATCACGGCGTTCACGAAATGCTGTCCCATGCCAGGAACTTGAAAAATGGTCTCCACAATAAAAGAACCGCTGATCAGCGCGGCAAAGGCGGGGCCGATGAAGGCTACAGAGGGCAGGATGCCGCCACGCAGTGCGTGGCGCAGGATGACCTTGCTTGCGGGGATGCCCTTGGCACGTGCTGTTCTGATATAATCCTGGGAGAGGATCTCGAGCATCCCACCACGAGTCAGGCGCGCCAGGTATGCCGCCGTGGAGAGTCCTAGGGTAATGGCTGGTAGCAGAATGTCCTGCGGGTTTCCCCAGCCGGCAACCTTGATTCCCGGGAGATTGGCAGCAATGAAAATTTGAAGGAGGGGGCCAATGGTGAATGCGGGAACACAGATGCCTATCATGGCAATAGTCATGCTCCCCCAGTCCACCCAGCTATTCTTGCGCACAGAGGAAATGATGCCGATTGGCACACCGATACAAATGGCGATGCCAAGAGCGCTAAGGCCGAGAATAACTGAAACCTTGAAGGACTGGGAGATGATGTCCTTTACCGGTCGCCCCTTGCTCGTAGAGACGGCCAGTGACCCTTCGGTAACAATATTCTTGGGATAAATGAGATACTGGTGAAGAAGCGGCTTNTCCAAGCCATAGAGGGCTCGNTGGTAAGCCTTGGATTCTTCCGAAAGGTTTTTTTCTCCAGTGAAAGGTTCTCCCGGCATGGCCTTGGCCAGAAAGAACGTAATGGTGTAGAGGGCGAATAAGACAAACAGGCCCTGCAGGAGTCGACTGGCAATAAAACGAAGCATCAGCGCCCAGGGTTCTTCAGTGAGGGGTTCGAGGCTCGTTCAAGCCGGAGGAATTTGTAGGGGTGGTTGTCCAGGATCAGCGGATCCCACCCCTTGACGTCGGGATGAATGAGGTAGTTACGGGTGTACCAGAAGAGTGGAAGAATGGGGGTCTCGGAGAGGAAGAGAGCCTCAGCCTCCTCGAGGACACGGTAACGTGCCCCCGGGTCCCCGGTGTTACCGGCTTTTTTCAGGAGGGCCTCGAATTCCTCGTTGTGCCAGCCAGTACGATTATTGCCGCCGTCCTTCATCCACATGTCCAGAAATGTCAGAGGATCCAGGTAATCACCGATCCAACCTCCGGCCGCGAGACCGTAATCTTTCTCGAACATGGTGGTGATGTAGGATGTCCATTCCATCTGCTTGATTCGAACGCTCACTCCAAGATTATCCTTCCACATCGCCTGTAACGCCTCGGCAGTGGCCTTCGCTGTTTCCTTATCGGTGGTGAGATACTCGATTTCCGGGATTCCTTTGCCACCGGGGTAGCCGGCTTCAGCGAGGAGCTTGCGGGCTCCCTCGGGATCAAAGCCGATCGTCTTGGCTGGTCGGTAATCTCCAAAGGGCGGAACCAGCCCTCCAGCTGGTTTCTGACCGCCTTTCAGGACGTTGGCGATCATCGACTGCTGATCGATCGCTTTGGAGAAGGCCATGCGTACGCGTGGGTCGGTAAAGGGCTCCCGGGTCACATTGGTGCGGATAAAGTAGGTTCCCAGATAGAGTTCATTCCGGACCTGGTCCGGATAGCGTTTCCGGGCATATTCAATCAGCTCGGGTGCCAGGGTGTAAGTGACGTGCATCTGCCCGTCAAAATACATCCGGTCCTCGGTGTATAGGTTTGAAATCGGCAGATAGCGGATACCGTTAATACCAACATTAGAGCGGTCCCAGTAGCGGGGATTACGCTCTACCTGGATGTGATCATTGAATTTCCAGGAGGTAAGAATGAAGGCCCCGTTGCTCACGATGTTCTTAGGCTTGGTCCAGTCGGTAAAGCGGTCTCCAATTCTGCCGTGCTCAAGGATGCTGTGCTTGGGGACCGGATACCAGGTGTAGTGCTTGGTAATCTCGGGAAGAAAGGCGATTGGAGAGTTGAGCTCTACCTTCAGGGTGTAGGGGTCAGGTGCCGTAGCACCGAAATCTATCAGTTCCCAGAGATCCTTTCCGCTTTCTGCAAATTCCAGATTTTTTTTAATCAGGGTTTCGCGTACTTCCTGGCTTACGTCTTCGGGCCATTCGAACAGCTCTGGCTTTGATTGCAGTGCGCGGATCTGCTCCGCCTTGAGGTGGTCGAGTCCTTTTTTGTTAAAGTCCGTTGTTCCCTTCTCATTCGGACCAAAGTCGACTTTTTTCAGCGTCTCCCACGCCACCGGAAAGGATTCGTCGTTACGGCAGGTGAGGTAGGATCGCTGTGACTTGTGGTAGGGTTCCGCATCTTTGATGTAGTAGAGCATGAAAGAGTAATCCGATGCCAGTGACGGGCTGAGGATACGGCGGAAGGAAAAGAGGAAATCCTCTGCGGTCAGGGGGGTGCCGTCTGACCAGCTGGCATCTTTGCGCAATTTGAAGACCCACTCGTCAGGTTTCTGAGGATCAGTTGGATACCATTTTTCGGCTACACCAGGTAGCGCCACTCCATCCTTCGACGGGTGGCCGACCACCAGTCCCTCAAAAAGGGCCCTGATTATATTGCTCTCGAGGACTCCGCTGACGATGTGNGGATCCAAGCCCTTTGGCTCGGAAGTGTTACCCATGATCAGGATGCCATCCCTGGTGGCGCGATCGACCGCAGTCTCGCCTTGCTTACAAGCTCCCGTCAAAAGGGAAGCTGTTAAAAGGCCGAGGATTGTGAAGAGGCGCATTGTTGGAAACTGNTCAACGTCTTTTGGGGAAGCCGTCTGGATCCCACAAGGGCTTGAGAGCGCGCTCAGCAGAGGGGGGGATTCAGGACCGAGCGCGTGCATCGGCGATACGATGCAACGGATCTTACCCCCTTGGCAAAGCTCTTTGCGGAATCGGCTGCTTTTTTGGCAAATTTCACTCACTAGTGACTATGAATAACCCGCAGGCTTGATTCGTTCCACTGGAAGGATAGAACCGGGAGGGTTCCTGCTCTCNGAGTCTCTTTTCCATGAAGGTTTATTTTCTACGGCGTCTCCTTCTTGTGCCTGTGACGCTGCTTGGGATCACCCTGCTTGTCTTCGTCCTCATCCGGGCTGCTCCGGGCGGGCCAGTGCAGCGGGACCTGCAGGAAATGAACAATGCTGCTGCAGGTGAGCAGGGCGGGCCCTCGGGGATGAGAGAATCGGAGGGCGCGGCGATCACTCCCGTCCAGCTCTTTGAGATCGAGGAGAAGCACCGGAGGGAAAAGGGGGTCTGGCGGTCTTATTTTGAGTGGCTGGGCGTGTTGCCGCGGGACGTGAACAGGACAGCNAAGAGTTTTGAGAAGGAAGAAGCAAAGGTTCCTTTCGAGGTGCCCGGGACGATCCTGAAGGCAGTAGTGGTCCGGGATGGGAAAGGCGCGTTAAAGATACAGGCTCCGGAAGACGCCTCGAAAGAGCAACGCAGCGTCCTCGAGGGCTGGATTGAAAAGAAAGGCTGGCAGGCCCGCCTTGTGACAGTGCCTGAACTGCAAAAGCGTTGGAAAAGAAATTCAGGAGGCTTGGAGCTGCCGGACAAAGGAGACCTGCAGGAGCGCGTGGTGCTCTTTCAGGCCGGGCATGACGGTCTTCTGCAGGGAAGCCTGGGTAAGTCGGACAAGTATCAGGATCCGGTCATCAGCCTGGTGAGGGACCGGATTCNCATCTCGCTCTTCTACGGGGTAATCTCGATGATCCTGATTTATGGGATTTGTATTCCCCTCGGTATTGTGAAGGCAATCAAGCACCGNACNTGGATCGACAACATTTCGTCCATTGNGGTGTTTTCNGGCTACGCNATTCCGGGCTATGTGCTGGGTTCCTTNCTCCTCGTNTTTCTGGGAGCTCGCCTCGACCTTTTCCCACTCTCCGGATTNGTNTCGGAGAACTTCAGTGAGCTTCCCCTNGGTGCCANGATNTTCGATCTCTTTCACCATGCNGTCATGCCTCTTGCCTGTTACCTTGTGGGGAGCTTNGCCTTCATGACCTTCATGATGAAGAACAACCTGATGGACAACCTGGCAGCCGATTACGTGCGTACTGCAACGGCCAAGGGCGTTCCCTATCGCTCAGCTGTCTTCAAGCATGCCTTTCGCAATTCCATCATTCCTATTGCCACCACGATCGGGCAGAATGTCACCCTGATCGTGGGGGGAAGTTTTCTGATCGAGGGAATCTTCGATATCAACGGCTTTGGCCTGCTCCAGTTCAACGCTATTCTGGAAAAGGATGAGCCCGTGGTGCTTGGGGTGCTGACAATCTCAGCGACCTTGATGCTTCTGGGCAACGTGATTTCCGATCTCTGTGTTGCGCTCGTGGACCCAAGAATTCGCTTCAGATAGATGCTTTTCCGCCTTACAGGGATTTTACTGGTCGTGATCAGCGTGGGTGCGGTGATCGCGCATCATGCCGGGTGGGCCTTGCCGACTCTCGACTGGTTCTTCTCTTTTGAGGCCAAGGAGGAGGGTCTGGAGTCGGCGTCATGGGGAAAGAAGCATCAGGCCAATATCATTGGATATATCCTCTGCGCTCTCCTTATGTCAGTCGGAGTGCTCTGTCTGGGGACTAAGTCCCGGAAAGTGAACTGGAATCCCCAGACCCTTCGCAAGCTGAAGCGCTTCAAGTCGATCACGCGGGGTTATGTCTCATTGTGGATCCTCGCCGGATTGCTCTTCCTTACTCTGCTCGATCATGCCTTGGTTGGAAAGAAGGCTCTAATGGTGAAATATGATGGGAAAATGCACTTCCCTGCCTTTGTGCAACGGATCTATTCGGGAGAGCACTTCGGGCAGGAGGGGAAAAGCGAGGTCGACTACGGGGAGCTCAAGCGAGTGTTTGCAAGCGAGAAAGGGGGTGGGAACTGGGTCCTGTTGCCCCTGGTGCCTTTTGATGCCACCTTCGATTCGGAGGATCCTGTCCGGGAGAATCTTTCGGAACGAGAGGGAGTGTTTTACCGCGAAGGAGAGAAGGAGGCCTATTCCGGGCTGGCGTATCGCTACTATGCAGGGGAGGAAGCCAAGCGGCATTCAATGCTACGGTTTCGGAAGGGGATCCGGCAGGGAAAAGAGGAATTCTACAGTCGGACCACTGGTGATGTCATCGGGCACTACGAGTGGAAGGATGGAAGGCGGAGTGCCACCCCGGTGAAGGGAGGGGACCTTGTTCAAGCGGCAGAGAAAGAGCAGGCCACGGACCTGAAGTCCGTCCGTTATCCACCTCTCCCACCCAGCATCAAGACGCGGCATTATCTCGGCACCGACTCCCGGGGTTGGGATGTCCTAGCCCAGATTTATGGAGGCCTGCAACTGGTCTTTCAGGCGGCCATCATCTACCTGTTTTTGACCTATGCGATCGGGATCACCCTGGGAAGCCTGATGGGATACCTGGGAGGGACCTTTGACATCGTGGTGCAGCGGTTCATTGAAATCCTGGCTAATGTGCCCTTCCTTTACGTGGTCATCATTATTGCCGACCGGATCGGTCGGGAGGATGTGACCCTTGTGACGATCCTGCTGGTGCTCTGTATCTTCTCCTGGATAGGGATTACGTATTACATGAGAACGGCGGCCTACCGGGAAAAGGCAAGGGATTACGTGGCCGCTGCCCGGGTTCTGGGGGCTGGTCCGGTCCGGGTCATTTTCCGGCACGTCCTGCCCAACGCGATCTCGATTGTTGTCACCCTGTTGCCCTTCAGTGTGGTGGGAGTGATTACGGCCCTGACTGCACTTGATTTCATCGGGTTCGGCCTGCCGGATACGTATCCCAGCTGGGGGAGAATCCTGCAGGACGGGGTGGCTAACCTCGACTACCCCTGGATCGTAGGCTCGGTCTTCGGGGGCATGGTCGCCGTGCTCCTGCTTGTCACTTTTGTGGGCGAAGCGGTGCGAGAGGCCTTCGATCCCAAGAAATTTACAACCTACCGTTGATCATGAAAAGATGGCGCCTTTTGTTTTTCCTTCCTGTAGCGGTCCTGTCCGGCTGCGACAGCAGGGAAGATTTTGCGGACTATGACAACGAGAAGCAGGTAGCGGGTTTCAGGGAGAGTCAGAACGAAAAAGTCGAGCGCGAACTGACGGCAAAGAGGGCAGAGCTTTCCAAGCAGCTGGCCGAACCCGGGGAAGAGGACCGGGCCAAGCTCGAGGAAGAGCTCGCCAATACCAACCGCCGTCTCGAGTCGCCGGAATTCTTCACCCTGGATGCCACCATGGAGGACCTGCCGGGCGATCTCGACTGGGCGGAGGGCCTCGACCAGCCCGAGCTCGGGTCCTCCCGGGCCAAGAAAGGAGGGACCTTCAACACCTATTTCTCGGGCCTGTCTTTTCCTCCAACCATTCGTTCCATCGGGAAGAGTGCGAACAACAGCTTTCGTTCCGAGCACTGGGACAATATCGAAATGGCTCTGGTTTCGCTGCACCCCAATACGATGGAAACGATTCCGGGGCTGGCGGACCGGTGGGCGGTGGGGAAGGACGGCCGCACCGTCTATTTCAGGATCAACGAAAAGGCAAAATGGTCCGATGGAAATCCGGTGACCGTGGAGGATTTCTTCATGACCTTTCATGTCTGCCTGTCCGAGTACATCACCGGTCCATGGTATCGCCAGTACTACAGCACGATGTTCGAGAATATCACGCGCTATGATGAGCGACATCTCTCAGTGCGACTGGCCAACAAGAAGCCCAAGCCGGAGTATTACGCCTCCCTGAACCCCTATTCCCGGGTGTTCTACCGTGAATTCGGGCCGGACTTCGAGGACCGCTACAACTGGAGGGTGCGCCCGACCACGGGCGCTTATCGGATTCGCAAGGAAGACGTGGTCAAGGGGCGGAGCATCACCCTTTCCAGGGTGAAGGACTGGTGGGCAGGCGACATAAAATACTATCGCAACCGGTTCAACGTGGATCGGATCAAGTACAGTCTGGTGCGAAACGATGAGAAGGCCTTCGAGCTCTTCAAGAAAGGAGAGATCGACATGTTCCACCTCGGACTGCCCAAGCGGTGGTATGAGCAGATGGAAATCCCGGAAGTCTTCAATGGCTACATTGAAAAGAAGACCTTCTACAATATGTATCCGCGGGTGCCCCGGGGTCTTTACATCAACCACTCCCGCCCCTTCCTCGGAAATGTGAATGTAAGGATCGGGCTGCAGCATGCCACCAACTGGCAGAAGGTGATCGACATCGACCTGCGGGGAGATGCGGGACGCCTCAATATCTACAACGAGGGTTATGGGCAGTTCAGCAACCCGGAGATTTCGGCCCGGGACTACTCCCCGGCAAAAGCGCGGGAGGCCTTCGGTAAGGCGGGGTTCACCAAGCAGGGCAACGATGGAGTGCTCCAGAATGAAAAGGGCGAGAAGCTCAGCTTTTCCATTACCCACACCACGAGCCCGGTGGTGGGCAAGATGCTCCAGCGACTCAAGGAAGAAGCTCTCAAGGCGGGACTGGAATATCGTCTCGAGGGGCTGGATGGAACGGCTAATTATGAGAAGGTGATGCAGAAGAAGCATGACCTGACCTTCTGGGGCTGGGGGACCCAGCCTCCCTTCCCTCGCTACTTTGAGGGAATCCATTCCTCGAATGCCTATGACCCGGGCACGACGACCCCGCGGGTGATGACCAACAACATCTCGGTGTATGCCAATCCAGAGGCTGATCCGCTGGCGCAGGGAATCCGGTTCGCGACCTCGGAGAAGGAGATTCGGGAGATGTCGTGGGAGCTGGAGAAGATCCTGCACGACACAGCCTTCTGGATTCCCGGCTACAAGAGGGAGAGCTACCGCCTCGGGCACTGGCGGTGGATGCAGTGGCCAGAGGACTTCAATGTGAAGATGACCCGTGAAGCCCAGGAGAGCTACGTCTACTGGATTGACATGGAGGAGCGGGAAAAGACTGCAAAGGCACGAAAAAGAAAGGAGGCCTTTGCGGAAGTGGACAAGGTCTATGACCAATACCGGGTGAAGTAATGATGGAGGAAAGGCCAGCCGACGACGTCGATTGTCAGATCGACCAGAAACGCGAACCGGGATCGCAGGAGATCCTCCGGGTAAGGGGGTTGGAGAGTGCCTTTGATACGGAGCGCGGTCTGTTGAAGGCCGTCGATGGAGTGTCCTTCTCAGTGGATCGGGGACAGACCCTCGGAATCGTGGGGGAGTCCGGGTGTGGAAAAAGCGTGACCGCCATGTCGCTGATCAGCCTCCTGCCGCGACCCGCGGGCAAGGTCCTCGCAGGAGAGGTTCTCTTCAAGGGCGAGGATCTGCTGAAGGCCTCCGAGGGCCGGCTGCATGAAGTGAGGGGTGGGGAAATTGGAACGATTTTCCAGGAGCCC
>PARF01000071.1 GCA_002709915.1 Roseibacillus sp.
TGATGCAATTGAACCAGGGAGGAATTCAGCGATGAATCAAAAGTATCTTGCCGGGTGTTTCACCCTGATTGTTGTTGCGATTGGACTAATAGTTCTCAGCGGGGCGGCCTATACGGTGAACATGCGGGAACAGGTAGTTATTACCCAGTTTGGTAAGCCAAAAGGGAAGCCGATTACCGAAGCCGGATTAAAATTCAAGATTCCGTTTATCCAGAAGGCTAACGTATTCGATAAGAGAATTCTGCCATGGGACGGACCGGTGTCGCAAATGCCTACTAAGGAAAAGACTCTTATCATGGTCGATACCTATGCGCGGTGGCAGATATCCGACCCTCTCACATTTTTGCGTCTCCTGAGAGATGAGCGAACTGCGTCCTCTCGTCTCAACGATATCCTTGGATCAGAGACCAGAAATACCATAGCGAAGCATGAGCTGATAGAGGTCATTCGCACTACACAGGGACGTGTGCCAGAACAGTCAGAAGTAATCGTAGAGGGTGATACTACCGGGGTGGTAGGGGTGCTTCCTCCAATTTCGCGTGGTCGGAGTGCCTTGGAAAGAGATATCTATGAGACCAGCAAAATCAAACTTGAGATGTTTGGGATCAAGCTCTTGGATATTCGCTTCAAGAGAGTGAATTACAATCAGACAGTAGAGGGGCAAATCTATCAGCGGATGATTTCTGAGCGGAAGCAAATCGCAGATCGCTTTCGATCAGAAGGTGCGGGTGAAGCCGCAAAGATTCTCGGCAAGATGGAGAAGGAGCTCAATACGATTGAGTCTGAAGCCTATAAGCAAGTCCAGACCATCATGGGAAATGCAGACGCGGAGGCCACTGAGATTTATGCGTCCGCATACAACCAGAGTCCAGAGGCTGCAGAGTTTTATGAATTCTCGAAGACGATGGAGCTGTATCCGGAGATGATTGGCGGCAAGAGTACTGTGGTTCTCTCCACGGATAGCGATCTCTTCAAATATTTGAAGGGAATGCAAATTCAGGACGAGAACGAGGAGGAGTAGCCGGTGAGAATTTCCAGGGCCCGGGTTCAGTCCGCAAGAGCCTGAAGGTGAGCTGAGACAGACCGGGCGAGGGCATCGAGATTGTAGCCTCCTTCGAGGGTGGAGATGACCTTTCCCTCGCAGTGCTCTTTTGCAGCTCCAACGACGAGTTCTGTGACCCACTTAAAGTCCTCCTCCTCGAGGTGAATGTCACCCAGAGGGTCGTCGGTATGAGCATCAAATCCCGCGGAAATAAAGATCAGTTGGGGTTTAAACTTTTCGAGAGCTGGTAACCAGTCCCGCTCAATGGCTTTTCGAAATTCACTTCCTTCTGTTCCAGCCTTCAGGGGGGTATTCACGATATTCGCTCGCTCGATATCGTAGTAACGGTTCGGGTAGTGGGGATGCTGAAAGCTGGAAGCCACCAGAACAGATGGATTATCCTTGAAGATATCAACAGTCCCATTGCCATGGTGCACGTCAAAATCCAGAATTGCCACTCTGTCGATAGATTTGTGCGCCAGTGCGGTGGCGGCGCCAACTGCGACGTTATTGTAAAAGCAGAAGCCCATTCCGGCATCGTGCTCTGCGTGATGTCCGGGTGGCCTCGCGCATGAGAAAATTCGCTTGGATTGACCGGAAAGAACAAGGTCAACCGCCTGCTCCATTGCTCCCGCAGCCAGTCTCGCGGCGGGGAGAGAGCCTGGGCACAGATGCGTGTCTGGATCGATCATGACGAGCCCGGATGCGGGAGCGCTGGTAGAGATTTTCTTCAGATAGAGAGGTTCGTGGACTCTTTGCAGTGCCTCAGCCGTTACGGGACAGGCTTGGAGGTGTTTGAACCTGGGCCATTGGCCGGTTTCCTTGAGGTGGGACAGAATCGACTGTGTGCGTTCGGGTCGTTCAGGGTGACCTTCGTGCATTTTGTGCTCATCGTAGGCGGAATGGCTAAGAAAAGAGAGCATGGGAGAGAGTGAACCTGCAGGATCAAATAGTCCACGACTGAATCAATAATCCCTCTCTTTCAAATGGTCTTGTGCATCAGCCAGGTGATGAAGCGGGTAGCAGGTAGCCAGTTGCAACAAGCCTCGATCCACCAGACCCAGAACCGGTAACGGTGGTAGATTTCAATTGCCCGTTCTTCACTTCCGCGGGTGCGCTTCCAAATCCTGAAGTCAGGACCCTGCGCCTCTATATAATACCGTGGTTGCCCTTCGACATAATAGCGTTCGAGGTAGACGAGGCATTTCCCAACCTGTTTACGCCGTAGGAATGTATTTGGTCGTTTGGTGGGATGAGGCACGGAATGATCTTAGGAAAGCAGGCAGGATGGCAAAGGCGAAAGCGTTGACAGTATTGGGAGAGAACAGTTTGTTAAGGGATGCAGAAGCGGCGACTCGGAAAGACACAGCTGGAATTTACTACCATTGGGATTGGGACGTGGGCGATCGGAGGGGGAGAATGGTCTTATGGATGGGGAGACCAGGACGAGAAGGAGGCAGTTGCTGGGATCCATAGAGGGATTGAGCTTGGAGTGAACTGGATTGATACTGCAGCGATTTATGGAGACGGAGCCAGCGAGGTGCTGGTAGGGAAAGCCCTGCGAGACATGCCGGGGGCGGAGAGGCCTCTGATAGCGACCAAGTGTGGACGCATCATGCAGGACGATGCGACGGTCAAAGGACGGTTGAAAAAGGAGAGCGTTATCGGGGAATGCGAGGCCAGTCTTCAGCGACTGGGGGTGGAAAGTATTGATCTCTACCAGATCCATTGGCCAGATCCTGATGAGGATATCGAGGAGGCGTGGAGCGCGATGGTGCAACTGAAAGAAGCGGGAAAAATCCGGGAGATTGGTGTTTCGAATCACAGCGTACAACAGTTGAAGCGATTGCAGCCAATTCATCCAGTTGCCTCTCTTCAACCTCCCTACAGCATGCTGAATCGGGAGGTCGAAGAGGATCATCTTCCCTATTGTGGCGAAAATGGCATCGGTGTGATCTGTTACAGTCCGATGGGGAAGGGGTTGCTGACAGGGGCGTTTTCCCGCGAACGTGCGGAAGCACTGTCTGACAAAGATCACCGCAGCAGGGATCCCAAATTCAGTCCTCCACAGCTCGACCTTAACCTCGAGGTGGTAGAGGCCATCAGGCCTCTTGCGGAGGAGTCTGGACGGTCTGTGGCGCAACTTCCTCTCGCATGGGTTCTGCGGCGCCCCGAGGTCACTTCAGCTATTGTCGGAGTTCGAAAGCCCTCCCAGATTGAGCAGACCATTGGTGGAGGAGACTGGCATCTCACAGAGGAAGAGCTTGATGTTGTCGAAGGGACGCTACAGCTCAGGGCGGCGAAACTTGCGGAGCTTGGGCAGACCAGTCAGGGGTGGGTCTAAAAGTTGAGAAACATGTTGGTAAATGCCTGATCAGGGACCCCTTTGATTGGCTGATGACTTACGCCTTGGGTCGTGAGCTCTATCAGCGACCGTCCCAGCATCGACGAGATTCTCGCAGATCTCGAAAGTGCGAACGGCGGCTTACATGATCTCGTGCGTCTGATCGTAATGAGTGATCCCTTCCTTTCCAATTGAGGGGGCAGGGGCGGACTTAAAGAGGCACATCAGAGTAGTCCAATGCCCATTCCCGCATGAACCGGACCTGTTCCGGGATAATGCGGTAGATAATCAATTCCGGGTTGGTGCTACTCCCCAGATATTGTCTAAGGAGGGGGTTTTGCTGCCATATTTCGTCGATAAGCGGTTGTTCACCTTCGCTAAGGGAGTGGGCTGTGCCAGTGATACGAATCTGATCGTGACTGGGAGCAAGGTAGCAGAGTTCCACCTTGGGGTTGGCAGCGATCTGCGCAGTCTTGTGATACGCCTGGAGGTTGGCCACATAGATCGTAAATCCGTCCACTCGCACTGGCGAGACAGGTCGGAGGCGAGCTTGATCGCCATCAATGGTGGCAAGCATTGGGAATTTGGCTTCCTTAATGACCTTGCGGGCGAGACTAGGGAGTTCCTCGGGATCGAATGGGTCTGGGCGAGGCTTTGGCATAAGGTTCGAGAGAGTCTACCGTCGGGATATCTGTAACCGCGAGTGCAATCCGTGACTTCCGCGCGGAAATGTTCTAAGCTGCGAAAGGTCTCCCCCAGTGTCTCGTGCGCCTTGTCTGGCTTTTCCTCATTCTTGTTGTTCTGGTTCTGCTTCCCTTCGCAGTATGGGGAGATGTGTTTTCCGGGTATTTCGATCTGCAGAATACCAGCGCAGTGCTTATCAAGCCCGGCAGGTCATGGGCTTGGGCGGTGGGTATGGCCCTTCTGATCCTCGATCTGGTCCTTCCGATTCCCGGGACGGTGGTGATGTCTGCACTGGGATTTATTTATGGACCCTTTGCAGGAGGAATAGTTGCAGGTGCTGGCTCCTTGCTATCCGGCCTGCTCGCATACGGATTGTGTCGCAAGTTTGGCAGGCCAGCAGCGTGTTGGGTTGCAGGGGAAAAGGGTCTGGTCAGAGGAGAGTTGCTCTTCAGTGGTGCTGCAGGGGGGTGGATGGTTGCTCTCTCACGGTGGCTGCCGGTATTTCCTGAAGTCATCTCCTGTGTAGCAGGATTGACTCTGATGCCTTTCCGGCGGTTCTGTTTGGCCTTGGCCTGTGGAAGTCTGCCCCTCGGGTTCGCCTTTGCTGCAATTGGGCACTGGGGGCACGAGCATCCCATGTTTGCCCTGGTCCTGAGTGCCGGATTGCCGCCAGTGCTTTGGATCATCCTTGGCCCTATTGTCGCGAGAGGCAGGGAGAGTTCGGGGAGATCTTCCGAGATAAATTCTTAATCTGATGTTGAACGCTTACGGGCAGACCGCTACCAAGGGAGGATGATCAAGCTGCGGGTTACCCTACTTCTCATTGCCGGAATCACTCTTCTTCCCCTGCCCTCCAGCGGGGACAACAAGAACAAGAAGCGCATTGTCCCAACCACGCGAAAGGGAGCAGCATCCGAGTTGCCGACCATCCGGAAGGTCGGTGGAGACATGGTAACAGTGGGCAAGAAGACGTATAAGGTAACGAGTTTTACCAGTATTCTTGTTAATGGAAAAAAGGCGAAAGTGACTGATCTCAAGGCCGGGATGCAGGTTTCGGTAACGGGAGGTGTTCTCCGTTACGGAAAGGGGGCTTCTGACACCATTTACAAGGCGAGTAGAATCATGGCGAAAACGGATAACAAGCTGGAAGCAAAGCGCAGGGAATTTAACAAGAAACAGGCTGAGAGGGCCCGCGAGCTGAATCGACGTCAGAACCAGAACCGTAGTCGTCGCTAGTCGGGGCGAACTTCCTTCAGCAGGAACGGGTGATTTTTCCCGTATGTTTCATGGGATGTATTCAACCCTCAGCCGGAGAAAACGGGCGGGTAGATCCCTGCGCTCGTCGGAGAATCGGACCCTTACCCGGCCATTAAACGGAGGATCCAGTGCTATGATTCCAGTTCCGATGAAGGAAGTGGTGTCTGATTTTGAAATCAGGGTGACCCAGTCGACAAGATTGTCTGATCCTTCGACCGTGTAGATGATATCATCTGAACCGTATCCATCTACCGCCGTGGAATTTGCCGGCAGATCAAAGGATATGACATTTTGCCCGTTGTCTCCGACTGCAATACGGGGGAGGGAGGAAGGTCCATTGAATCCGAGATCCAGAAAGGGGTGGAGACCCAGGCTGAATTCCATCAAGGCGTTCAAGCCATCACCATCCCCATCCTCGAGGGCGGTGAGATCATGGAAGGAGAGCCACTCCGGGAAGGTGGTCGGAACGAAAATACCGCTGGCGTCAGGTGTCCCGTTGATTTCCGTGCTTTGACGCCAGCTGCGTTGGAAGTCAAAATCCCGTGGGAGAGCAAGAGGTTCCTGCAACTCCAAGGAAAATCCCAACCCCGCACTGGCAGGCCACCAGTCGGGATCATAGTCGAAGCGCAGGATTGCAGCCTCGAAAGGATGTGGCAGTGAAAGTGCAATCGCTTCGCCGCTGTTATCAAGATTTCCCTCAAATACGCCTGCAACATTAAGCGATCTTCCATAGCGGGATTCAAAGGCTGTCAGATCCCCAACGACGAGAATCTCCTCGCCGGGTTGAAGAATAATGGAGGGAAAGGTGAACGAAATGCCGTTGGTGAAGCGAACACCAAGCAGGTTCAGCTGAACTGGTCCTGTATTCCTCAGTTCGAGAAATTCGTAGGGCTTTCCCCCGAGCGGCTCATACATAATCTCCGAGATTCGAAGATACCGCAAAAGTGCGAGGGCGTTCAGGAATGCGGAATCGCTGGATTCTTCCTCCGTGTCGTTGGCAAGACCGGCTGTAGGTAAATTGAAATAGGACAAACCAGTGGGGGACAGCTCCCAGCGTCCCTGGGATATATCAGAGCCCTGTGGGCCAAAGATGACCTGGTCTATGGGATTTCCTCCTCGATCGAAAAGAAGGATGCGGTCTCCATCTGCATCGAGGGCGAATGGGACATGGTCCGATCCGGCGGCAGTATTCCGATCGGCGATAAGCCTGAGGTATCCCTCGCCCGCAATAAAGCTCAGGGACGGAAATGTGTGGTTCTGCGGATTATCAGGATGATCACTCACCCCGAGGCTTTCCAGTGCGACCGGCAGGGGGTCGGGGTTATGGATTTCGATCCAGTCATCGCGAAAGAGAACCTCTCCCTCTGCCATCCATTCATTGATAAGAAGTGTTGCCGGATCTCCAGTGCGCTGCCTGAGATTTGCCGTGCCGGGAGTTGGTATATTCAGGTGCCATTGGTCCTGTATGTCGCGACCGATGGATAATCCTGGAACCTGTGATCCGAATTCGATGGAATCAAGGAGGACCGCTCCCCGAGTTGCAGAGTCAAACAGGTAGAGGCCCTCACCGCTTGCGCTGAGAGAGAATCCAAGATGGGTCCCGGAGGTGCCGTTCGCATCGTCTGCAAACAGGACGAGAAATTCTCCGGCCGCGAGAGTCGCCCCTGTCGGGAATGTGAATTCTCCGGGGGTTTCGGGACTGTCAGAAAGGCTAAGGCCGGATAGATCTATTGTGGAAGCACCCTGATTATGAAGCTCGACGATATCCGGATAGGTTCCTTCATGAGCGAACACATCGCCGTTCTCCGAGAGCACCTCGCTGATCACAAGTCGGGAGAAAGTGGAGTCAATGGTCCAACTGCGAGATTCGGTAACATCAGGGAGCCATTCCGAAGCAAAAGTTCTACCTTGGACATGGACAGTGTAAGTGCCGTCAGGAAGGTCGCTCAGCAGAATTTGTGCTGTTCTTGTCGTTGGGCTTCCGGGGACCAGGCCGCCAGTATCTCCGATGTCGAATGCTTCACTCCATGGGCCGTTGTTGATGCGGTAGCGGTAGCCGAAGATGCCGGGACCTCCTATTGTGAGTTCTGCTGTCCGAGAGGTGGTGAAGGTGGGGGGCTCTCCAGAAATCTGTATCTGATCCGGAACGAGAGCTCCAAGATCTCCGCCAAGAGGTCCTGCCCCGAGAGCTGGTGATCCCGGTCGCAGAGTAAAGTCCCCTTCCTCTGGGTTGGTAAATCGTGCTGTCGAAGAGAGGTTATCAGTGCCGAGATCAAAGATTGATTCACCGGGATGTTCCTCGCCAAGGCTGGTATCCAGAATCATGGGATCCACCAGGTTGTGAGTAAACTCCAGAGGGGTGCGAAAGGTGGAGTCTTCGGTCCGCATATCGGCATTACCAAAGACACGAGGAACGTCGATGAAGATATTGGATCCTGCGTATGCGCCGGCTGCCGGTGTAGGAGAGCTATCCCCCGGCACGAAGAGATTTATGGCAGATCCAATATTTGTGTTGTCGAAGGTATCAACAAAGTCCGGATGGATCTTATAGACGGTGTTATTCTCAAAAATAGTATGCGAATCATTTTTCAGGCTGATGGCGTGATCGACATCCCAGAAGATATTTCTGGCGACCATGGTGGTAGTGTCCGGTCGGTCTCCAGTAGAAATTGCATTGGCGTATCCGCGGTCAGAGGTTTCATCATCCTTGAAAACCCTCGTGAAGGTATTTCCCGCTACATAAATATCGCCCCCCAAGTCCAATTCTTCGCAACGTGATCCGGCAAAGTAGTTCCCCAGAATCTGGACGATTGGTTCCGGTAGGTTGCCGCTGACTACGTCGACGACGTCGTTGTGTCCCTTATTGGTTCCAAAGTAATTATTCCGGATAATATACCTTCCACTCTTGGGAATGTCTCCTTCACCCTTGATGTGCTCGCTGATGTTATCGAGGCCTAGTTCAGCGGCCTGCTCATCAGGCCCAAACATGTCTGGAAACGTACTGTTTTCGATGATCACTGAGGCGTCCTCGGTGTAGATCATGCGGATATGGGTTCCGCTGAAGCGAACATCATCAATTACGCACTGGGAACGAATGATTCCGATTGAACCCTCTCGATGTTGGGCGTTGCGGACATCGATGTGCGCAATGCGGTTTTCTGGATTCATTGAATCAACAATCTTCAGCCCATCCCACTTGGGAGGGCCGGGAGGCAAACCCTCGCTGGCGGGATCATCAACAAAGGGTGCGCCAGGAACACTGGTGAACTGAACTCTGGAAAAGGGCGTGCCCTCGACCCGGATAGAACCGTTGACCGTGAGGCGAGTTCCAGGAGTGAAGTAAACACTGGTTCCCGCTTCAATAATAAGATTGCCGTCGGCAGGCACGATAGCATCCGAAGTAATCCGGTATGGTCCATTGGCCGCGACCCAGCGAATTTCTGATCCAGCTCCATCAAAAACCTGATCGTAGGAATAGCAGCCAAGATCTTGCAGTGTGCCGTCAGGATCGCGTGGAAGGTTCGGGTTTGCTGCATCTCTGGCAGGAGATTTAGAAGTCAGATGATAGTTGCGGTTACCCGGTTCTACGAAGACTGGGTTGTCATTGAGATTACTCTCATTCTGCTCTTGAGGATCAGGCCAAGGCAAGCCGACAAGAGTATGCTGCAGTTCGATATCGGCAGGGTTATAGTCGGTACGGATATCCTCCTGATTATTCCAGATGATAGAGTTCGAGACGTCGTAGAAGCTGGGAGCGTCGTCTCCATTCTTGTTTTCTGCCTGTATGCCGATCGAGCTATTCTCCGTGATGGTGCAGAAGTCTAGAAGGGCTCTTGCATCGTCCTTTGCGGAGAATCCAATGTTGCAGTTAGTGAAAAGAGATTTACGAACCGTGGCTGTCCCGCCGAGCATGCTCATTCCCTTGTCTCCCATGCCCCGGACAAGGCAGTCTTCAATGAACACATCCGCTCCGAGGGTATCAATTCCATCATCTTCGCAATTGGCGACAACTACTCGGCGAAGGACAAGGGATTGCCCGGTGCCGGCCTCATGGAGATACACGGCGTCGTTATCGTCGACTTCGCCATCCTCCCGGTATTGCCCGAGCATATCCGTGATCCAGCAGTCCTCCATTAGGACACCCGTGTCGAACGTTTCGACGCCCATGACCGATCGAGCCCAGTGACACCTCTTGAAGGTCATCAGGGAATTTATNCCTCCTTCACGCTCGGTTTCCCCGATTTTAGCCCGATTGTCCGAAATCGTACAGTTTTCGAAGGTGACGTCTGATCCCTTTATCCTGAGGACCCTCCCATGGTTGGTGTGCCCACCCCGAGGTGAATGTCCGGCTCTGTGAATATTGGAGAATTCAAATCGAGCTAACTGGGAATTCTCAAACTGGATATGCCCCCACGGGGAATTGTCTGCAAAGGAGGTGAAAGTAACAGGTTGACTCTCCGTTCCCGAAGCAATGATGCTGCCCTGAATGATCAGGTCGGTGCCCTCAGTCCCTTCGGGGTTCGGGTCNCCATCAAGGAGGATGAGAGCGCCGGGAGAGACTATAAGGGTGTGGTCAGGGGGTACGGTAGTGTCGCTCGTGAGTCTTACGATTCCGCTCCAGGTTGTTTCCTTCCCCTGCAGAGTTCCATTATACTGGATAACGTCCTCGTCAAAAAGGCTTGTAATGTTTTTCCGAGCTTCCTGATTGGACGCGGTCGCCGTAAGTGTGAGGTCACCGGGGTTGGTTCCTGCGATGGTGNCAGTGAGTTCAAANTCAAAGCTGATGTCGGAACTTTCATCGTCATCCTGGTGAATTTCGACGGCGATTGTGTTTTCCCCTTCAACCAGAAGAGTATGAATATCCTCCTCTGCAAAATCCAAGTCATCTGGGTCCAGAAAGTCGTCCTCTCGACTGGACCCGTTGCTGGCCTCGGTGAGGTANCCAGGATTCGACCTGACGTTATCCCGTCCGATGACTGTGCCATTAAGGTAAATCACGACACCATCATCCCTCTTGACGCGATAATCCAGTGCAAGAATTTCCGAAGTATCGAGGATGGAAAAATTTCTGCGGAAGTAAGTAGTGATGAATTTCTCATCCTCATCATTGTCGTCATTATCCTCGTTAGGGCCAAATCGCACTTCAGTNGCTTCGTCATTGTCCCCGTAGCCAAGCTCAGCAGGTCCACTCCGCCAGGTTTCNTCATTGAATTCACGCTCGCGCCAGGCCGTTCCCTGATCGGATCCATCATCAAGGTAGCGCCATGTTGCTCCTCTGGTTATCAGAGATGAAGAAAATCCGTCNGCTCCTCCATCGACTTTCACGAGGGCAGAACCAAGACCATTCCTGATCGTGACGGTTCCGGGCGTGAGCGTAACCCCTGGGATATTGGTGGAGAGATTGGCCGTAGTTTCCCAGAGGTTCCGGTTGATATTCCCATCGCCGTCGCGGAACTCAAGACGGACGAGGAAAGGGTGGGAGGGTAGATACGAATTTCGAGTAACCAGTGTGAGGTTTCCTACGGGAATCTCGCCGGCAAGGGTGCCTGAAATATCTGTGGTGGTGGATGTGTCATGCCATACCTCAAGATAGGATTCGTCTGTCATCGTTCCGCTGCCATCTCGACCAGTGAAACATTGGATAGTGACTCGATTCAGCCCGGGTCTGAAAAAATTTCCCGATGGATCTACGGACAGTTGCCAGGTGCCAGCGCGCTGGTCGCGTTCCGCGGCGACGCCATTCAGGAGGACCGAAAGGACACGTCCCGATCTGAATTCTCCCGTAAAGAGTGCGCTACCTGTTTCAGTTCGAAAATATCCATCGACGACTGGCAGGTCGCAGGTTGCGGTGAAGGTATCAGGCACCTGTTCGATTGCTTCGATTGCCCGCTCGGAGATCCATTCTTTTGCGTCTCGTATTTCGTCCTGTTCCACCCAGTTTCCGAGGAGGTCGTCAACCATGGGATACAGGTTGGATTCGGAAAATAATCCAGTGGTGAGGCTTAGNAACTTGCGATAGTAGAGNTGGATAACTTCGTCGTTCTGAAAAAAACGAACCAGTCCAGGAAGATCATCGAAGCTCCAGATCGATCTGTCCGGATCAACTGTGGTATTTCCAAGGTTGAACATCGTGTCGAGGTCGTGAGGCACCAGAATAAATCGTGGATCGCTGATCCCCCGGTAAAGGCCATAGTCGTCTCCCTTCGACGTGATCAANCCTCCTTCCCTGTTTCCAGAGAGAGTATCAAGCGCAAAGTAGGTTACCCATTGGTCGATATTGAGAACTCTTCCGACATCTTCAAAGTAGCTCTCTGCTGGGGCATTGTTGAGAGCATCTGTAAGAGCAATAAGATCGGTCCAATCATCCTCGGCCTCATTGGTTTTTTTAAAGTAGGTATCCCGGTAGCTGTCAGGATTCGGTCCCTCGTATCGGAGATCACCCTCCTCGTCGTTGTCGTCATTGTCCCGAACCTGGTAGAGATTGCCATCGGGGTCACGGGGCCAGTGGTTTTTGACGTACTCATTCCCGAAACTTTCTACGCGCGCGTAGGAGCCGAACATGTTCGGCCCACTCCGTGCGAGGTCTTCTCCGTTAACCCTGAGAAGCGATGCCGCTGCCTGGGCAGTTTCCATTCCCATTGCGCGGAAATAGGTGCTTCCGAACACCTGAGAATGAGGATACTGCGCGTTAAACTTTACTGATGGCCATCCGTTCCAAGCTTCATCACTACGGAACTTTACCAGAAAGTTGTTAGGCGGTGGATTCCTTGAGCTGGCTCCGCGGTTCCGAACACTGGCAAGATAGCGCAGCGCAAGGCCAGTGCCATCCTCAACGATGAACGTACAATTCATTTCCGCATTACTTTCCTCCTCGTTCCGCGGTGATTCGCTGTCGTCTCCGATATCAGCCAGCTCGGCGCGTTCCTCCTCTGTCATCACGATGCGATATTTAGGCTGTGATCCGGGAATCCAGACCGCGTATGGGTCATAAGAATCGTCAAACTGCAGCAGGGCGTTGGCCTCCTGATTTCCGTCTGGTTGCGAAGGAGCAGGCCATGTGCGTTCGGTGGCTCCCGCAAACGCTTGAAGGTAGAATTCGACTACCGTCCGATCAGCCTGACCCGGAATTTCAGAACTAAGAGTCCCGTCAGGATTTTCCGTCATCTCGGTGGTAATCCAGTCGGACTCTCCATCGACGCGCCATGATAGGAATGTGGACCCCAGGGTGGCGGTTGTTATTAATTCGGCGCTGACAGTCACAGNCTCGCCACCGCGGGGAATGATGGGGGTGTGTCTTACATTAGTAATCAGAGGGGCCGTGTTTGTCTCAATGACGGAGTTCGCTGCCCCTGGTGACCCGCCTACCTGAAGGCTGGATCCCCAGTTTTGTCCCTTGCTGTTAGGGAGAAGCGGGTTAATCAGCTCAAGGGATGCTCCTTCGCCATCGTGAGCTGCGACCCACATCCAGCCCCGGNGCCCGTTGTCCAGCGGTCCTCGTCGTCTTTCGGCCCAGTCACCTTCGTCGGCGTAGCGGACGCGATCAACCCTATCTCCATCCAGATCCCGGAGAGTGATCGTTTCGCCAGAGTTCCGGAGGCGGCCAACCCATGGACCAAAGATATTTTCTCCGGTATCGACTCCCGGATAGATGGTGTTGAAGGTGCTGGGATCCGCNGCGATAACGAGGTAGCTGTTTCCTGGAAGGACAGCCCCTGGAGGAAAGGAAAAGGCAACTCCCTGGCTGAGCGTCCAGCCTGCAAGGTTGATCTCGGCTGGAGATGAGTTGTAAAGCTCGATCCATTCCGTATCCGGATTCTCGGGCTCTGTTCCATGATTCTCGTGATAAAAGATTTCGTTTATCACGGGGTCCGCCGTGCCCTTTGGTCCGAAGGCGAAAAAGAGAATCAGGAACAGGTAGGCGGTGCGATGCAGGAAATGATTCCTGACAGTGAAATGTTGCATGGTNGGCATACTGACGCGGGCCGCAGGAACCTTATAAATGGGCAACACAGCTCATCTTTTTGGATGGTGCATCGTATGGATGCGACAGTTTAGAGAGCAAGCGTATTTGCGCGTGTTGGCCACGATGCTCCGGAATGTGATCGACTGTGAAGCTTTCGACAGAACAAACGCCGAGGACCCTTCCTGCGCGCGTAGGTGGCTGAATAGGAGGGTTCAACGAACACCCATTGGGCAGAGGCGGTAGAAANAATGATGGGGAGTGATCTGGTAATTCTCTTCACAAGGAATACGTCTTTCCCTCATCTGGAGTAGGTAGAGTCGATACTCAAATGTCCTGCCCAGGATTTTCGGGAAGCTGAAAATCGGNGGCACGAGAATACGGGTTAGCTGAAACCGTGGGCGTTACGGTCGTGGTAGCGTCCCATCTGAAAGATGAAAAAGGATCTTTCTATCGTAAGAATCAAACTCAGAATCTGGCGGNATGAACCACGAATCTCCTTTCTGGCGCGTGCTTTACGGAGTCTCACTTTCCGCTGTCCTGATCCTATTCCTCTTCCCATTCGATGCCGATGCGGAAGCTGGTCTGCCTGATCCCGATGGTAAGCCTGCAGATGTGAGTAAACCGGTTAAGGTTTTTCTGATTATGGGACAATCTAATACCCTAGAGATGGGCCGGGTGAAGGGTGACAAAGCGGGATCTCTTAAATACGCTGTTGCCGAGGAGGGCCTATATCCGTTCATGGTTGACGGGGCTGGTAAGTGGACCAAGCGGATGGACGTGCGTAATATTCACACAATGGGCAGCGGGGGACCGGACGGCCGAGGCGGAGTTCGCCGCAACGACTGGCTAACCGTTTCCGGGGGTAAGATCGGTATAGAGATTGGAATTGGACACCAGCTGGGTAACGCGATCGATGGCCCGGTAATGATTCTAAAGAGTGCGATTGGCAATCGCTCACTGGGATGGGACCTTCTCCCCCCTGGTAGTCCGAGGCACGAAGTTGAAACTACGGATCGAAAGACGGGTCGAACAGTGACATTGGTAACACCCGCTTACAATGACGAGGTGCGATATCCCAGTTGGACCAAGGGTGAGGTGCCGGATCCACCAAAACATAACTGGCATGCCGGCCTGCAGTTCGAGGGAGATGTCGCTCGAGCGAAAAAAGTTCTTTCAGAGCTGCCAGAATACTACCCGGGCTTGCCGGTTCTTTCCGGGTCGTCAGGCTATGAGGTTGCTGGGTTCCTCTGGTGGCAGGGGGACAAGGATCGCTACAATGCGGCTCATGCGGCAATGTATGGGAAAAACCTCGCCCAGCTCTTTAAGGCTTTGCGGAAGGAATTTGACGCACCCAAGGCCAAGATGGTTGTCGCCACTCTCGGCCAGACCAACAAGGAAACTGCCAGCGGAAATGAAAAACTGATCATCGATGGCATGTTTTCCTTCGGCGATACNCACAAGGGAGAAACCGCCGTCGTCTATACCCACCCACTTTCCATGGGCGGTGCTTCCAATGGGCACTACGGAGGTAACGCTAAAACCTATATGAATGTCGGTCTGGCCATGGGCGAGGCGATGGTGAGGCTTTTGGAAAAAGAGTGAGAGGCCGCCTGCAGACATGGAGCGGACTTAGAAAAATTTGATCCGAGTGGGGATGGTTCCAGTTGGCACTGTGACCCTTAAAGACCTTGAGAATATTGTCAGGGGTTCCCTCGCCCGGTTGAATTCCCAGCGATTTTTCGGATCCCCGTGGTATAAACCATTTATTTTCTGAGTCTGACGGTGATGCCTGTTACTGCGGTTTGTGTAGTGAATCGCAGAGATGGGGCGCAGGGTCGCTCCTCGGGTGGTGCATTTTGAAATACTCAAGGTGTTATTTGCACCATCGTCCCTCGGAGCAGAGTGAGTGACGGTAACACGTCTGGGGCTGAAAGCTTTAGACGAGAATCGGAAACGCACGCCGAAGAGATGCTGCATCATCTGGAGAGGTGACGCCGATGTCTCAGTTCACTAATNTTATGGGGCCTCCCGCATGCCACTCTTNGTGCTGGAAAGATTTGTGGTGAGTCCATGTTTGTGATGTATCTGCACAGTTGCCAATCAAAGAGTATAACCCTAATCGATGAAGGCTCCCTGTTATTTCGTACTCGTCGCAGTGCTATCAGCCTCTGCCGCGCTATTGCCCGCAGCCCCGTTTGGCTTCCGTAACGACGACCGGGTGGCACTCGTTGGGAATACTGTGGTGGAACGTGCGCAGCGTTTCGGGCATGTCGAGACCCTTCTCAATCTTGCAGCCGGGGCCGGGGTCAAGGGCCTCACCTTTCGCAATATAGGTTGGAGTGGAGACTCGGTGTTTGGGGATGCGCGTTCTTATTTCGGCGCCCCCAAGGAAGGGCGGGATCGTTTGCAGCGGGTAGTGAAGGAGGTGAAGCCGACCGTGCTGCTGGTATGTTACGGTACTAATGCCGCAATGACGGCGAAGAAAGGATGGACCGATGATCCTGCGGGTGCAGCTCGCTCGAGGTCCGGTGATGAGGAAAGCCTCAGTTTATTTGTAGAAACCTATGGGAAGCTATTGGATCTGATCGTGGCAGGAGCGGGAGCAGAGCTGCGCGAAGTGGTCCTGATCTCGCCTCCTCCGCTGGAAAATCTGGGCCATCCGCTGCCCGATCAAAGTGCCAACAATGCCCGTTTGGCGGTCTACCGCGATGCTATCAGGGATCTCGCGGAGGCCCGTGGGCATCGTTTCCTCGACCTGTTCCAAAAAATGGGTGGGAACAAGCTGAAAGCTGGAGAGAAAAGTCGGGGTCCGCTGTCGATCAACGGGGTGCACTACGGGGACGCTGGCTATGTCTTGATTGGGGAGTCACTAGTGAGCGGCCTGGGTCTTACGCTGCCAGAAAATCTCTCTGCCAACGATTCTTCAGTAGTGGCCCTGCGAACCACTATCATGGAAAAGAATCGGCTGTTCTTTCACCGATGGCGACCGTCAAACGAGACTTATCTGTTCCTTTTCCGGAAGCATGAACAGGGCAACAACGCGAAAGAGATTCCCATGTTTGATCCGCTGATCGAGAAGGAAGAAGAGGCTGTCGAGAGATTGCGGGCAGTAGTGTTCAACAAACTGTAAGGATGAGGAGAATGGCGATGAAGAGAGNCATCCTGTTTGGCTTGTTGTTGTTGGCTGGAGCGCTGGCTGCGTCTGCTCAGCGGGGCTTGAAGGAGATTCCAAATCCGGATGTGAAGGTGCAGGAGGCGGGATTCAAGCTGCCGGATGGGGCGAAGATTAATCTTTTTGCCGCGGATCCCCAGATCACCAAGCCGATTCACATGAATTGGGATGGTCAGGGCCGGCTCTGGGTGGTTGGCAGCCCGCTTTACCCCCACATCAAACCAGGAGAGGAGGAGACTGACCGGCTTTACGTTCTCGAAGATACTAACGGTGANGGAATAGCGAACAAGGTGAGTGAGTTTGCGGCTGACCTTCACATTCCAACTGCGGTTCTGCCCGGTGACAAAGGAGTTTATGTGGCAAATTCCACCGAGGTCATCTTTTTGCGGGATCACGACGGAGATGGAAAAAGCGACGAGCGAAAGATCGTGCTCTCAGGTTTTGGCACGGAGGATACTCATCACCTTCTCCATACTTTCCGCTGGGGGCCTGCGGGCCATCTCTGGATGAACCAGTCCATNTACATTCACAGCCACGTGGAGACTCCTTATGGGGTGCGGAGGCTTCTGGGAGGAGGGATGTGGCACTTCCGTCCCGAGACCGGACGGCTCGAGGTTTTCATGAAGGGCCTGGTCAATTCGTGGGGGCACATCCTAGACGAATGGGGGCAAAGCTTTATGACCGACGGAGCGGGTGGTGACGGCATTAATTATGTTTTTCCACGATTCGTAGGGGTGACGTCGCCAGGGGCATCGCGGGTTCTCCGCGGCCTCAACCCGGGACAGCCGAAGCATTGTGGGCTGGAGATCGTGACCGGTCGTCACGTACCTCCAGATTGGGTGGGGACTCTTCTTGCTCCCGATTTCCGCGGTCACCGAATCAATCGTTTTCGTCTCACTCATAAGGAGGGAGCCTATGTTTCCACAAAGATTGAGGATCTGGTCTCCTCGACCCATCGGGCCTTTCGCCCTATTGACGTCAAGATGGGGCCCGACGGAGCAATATACATCGCGGACTGGTATAATCCGATTATTCAGCATGGAGAAGTTGATTTCAGGGATTCGCGTCGTGATCACACGCACGGGCGCATCTGGCGTATCAGCTTTCCCAAGCGTCCTCTGGTGCAAAAGCCCGAAATCGTGAGTGCCAAGGCTGCTGGACTTGTGTCCCTGCTGGATTCTCCGGAAGGGTTGACGCGTACTCGCGTGGCGGTCGAACTGCGGCAGCGGAAAGCCAAGGAGATCATGCCAGCGCTTGAAGAGTGGTATGGTTCACTCAAGGAGTATGAGGACCTGCAGAAGCTCCGTGCGATCTGGGGGTCACAGGCGGTGGGAGCGTTCAGACGGGACTGGGCGGAGGAGCTCATATCTTCATCGAATCCCAAGGCCCGGGCTGGGGCGCTGCGAGCCTTATATTACACGGCGGGCNAAGAGAAGATATCCCGGGCGTTATTGGAGAAGGCGGTGGAAGACCCGAATCCACAAGTGCGCCTNTGGGCAGTGAGTGTTCTGGCTCAGTTGCCCTGGCCAGACACGGTGGCTTTGGCGTTGCGGGCTCTGGAGAGAGAGGGCGTGGATAAATATCTCGATTTCGCATTATGGTCGATCTGCCGTGAACACGCCTCGCGTTGGCTTCCGGTCGCACGGGAACGAAACCCCTTCCAACATACGTGGCAGCTCTTTTTCGCGGGNCGGGCTCTCAAGCAGGCGGTTGGAATCTCGCATGTNCTNAAGTCGCTNGCAGANGGAGAGTTCGAGACCGAGACCCAACTTGACGAGGTCATCAGCTGGATTGCCAATGTGGGTGAGGGAAAGCATCTCGAGGTNCTGTTCGCTGTAGCGCTTGCGGATGGNGCACCAANGTCCCGCCAGATAAGAGCCCTGCGAGGCTTGCGTGATGCGGCCCGTTTGCGTAAGCAGCGACCGACCGGTAATCTGGGCAGACTTAACCAGTTTCTCGAGAAAGGAAATGGGACGGTTTTTGCGGAGGCTGCNGCGTTGGCCGGGATGTGGAAGTTGGAGGAGGCCCGGAAACCTCTCGAAAAGGCATTTCTCGGCCCGGAAAAAGTCTCCTCGAACGCTGCTNTGGAGGGTTTGCGGGCACTCGGAGGTGCCAAGACNNAGCAGTTTTTTTCAACGACNGCTCGGAATGTCAGAATGGATTTTGATAAGCGTCTCCGGGCAGTGGTGGGGCAGACTCGTCTCGACCCGAAGATTGGAGCGGGGTTGGCAGTATCGCTCCTCCAAGGAGCGCGTAAAGCGGATGACGTGAAGGTGATACTGGATGCCTTTCTGGTGAATCAAAATGGGCCTTCTGCCTTGGCGGAGGTGCTGGAGCGCCCAGAATCAGCCATGAATCCCTCGATGGCTCTTGTGGGATTGAATCATGCCGGCAGTTCGGCCAACACGTCTGAGGCCCTGATCGAGGCCTTTAGGAAGGCGGGTAATCTGAGGCCGATGAAACTAAAACTCAGTAGTGCCGAGATGGAGGCCATGATGCTAAGGGTAGCAGCTGAGGGGAGTGCGGCACGGGGAGAACAGGCCTACCGTCGGGCGGGTATGCAGTGCATTGTGTGTCATGCCATTGGTGGCGCAGGAGGAATCATTGGACCGGATCTGGTGAGTATTGGGGCGAGTGCACCGGTGGACTACCTCATTGAGTCGATGCTGGAGCCCAGCAAAAAGATTAAAGAGGGCTACCACACTGCGGTGGTAACAACGCGGGTGGGCGATGTGGTAGCCGGTGCAATTGCCCGGCAGGACGACACGGAAATCGTTGTGCGTGACGCGAAGGGGATAGAGATCAGGATACCGCGGAAGGAAGTGGCGACTAATAGCGTGAGTCCGGTTTCGCTCATGCCAATGGGACTGACTGCGCAGTTGCGCGAGGACGAATTCGTGGACTTGATCCGCTTTCTCTCTGAACTCGGAAAGGAAGGACCTTACAAGACGACGCCGCAGCGCTTCGTGCGCACCTGGGAGGTTCTCCAGCCCCATGACCGTACCCGCGATGCTATTGGCCACTACGGGAAAAAGATCTTTACGGAGAACATTGAGAGTTACCGGTGGACGCCGATGATTGCGCGCGTGAATGGCACTGTGCCGGCAAAAGAACTGCCCAGAGTCGTTGGAAGAGGGAAGGAAAGATATGGTGTGGCCCGATTCCCCTTGCAGGTTAACGAGGCTGGGAAGATCGCGTTCAACTTAAGGGGCAAGTTGAGTAAGCTGACGGTTTTTGTAGATGACACGGAGATCACAGGGTCGAGAGAGGGCGTGAGTGAAGTGATTGAGCTCACCTGTGAGAAAGGAACATCTATAGTGACGGTGGTAGGTCTTCTCGGTGGTGGGATGGAGGAGTTTTCCGTCGAATTGCTGGGAGAGCCGGGTGTCATCGAGGTTGCGCAGTAGATCGGGGTTATTCGACGCTATAAGGTTTACTGGCGAGTTCCGCCTCGGGAAGCAGAACAGGAGCTATGCCCCATGAGCGTTTAGAACAAATATAAGCCATCAATGAGGCGTAATTGCCGCCTCGATTCTGATTGAGATCGTGGGGTTTTTTACTGCCTGCGGGAGCGGACAGGGCGCCATATTTCCCGAAGCCTCCGTAAGTCTCTGCTGCTCATATCGTGTTAGTCACAGTGCAGGCAATCTATCCCTGAAAGGAAAAAATGGAGATGAAGGAGGGCTCTGGAAGATTACAGAGCCGACGCTCGCTCCGAGTCAAAGGGGCGCAGGGATATCAGAATTGGTCGATGCGCGCAATTTTGGACGGCCTTGGAAAGTTACGGCTGACACCCGTTGAAGAATTCCCTCTCATCCTGACCGAGCAGGAGGGAAGTTCACATGTTGTATCTAACCCCAAACGCCTACGATGAGTGGCCTGCCGAAGAAATACGAGTCGATGACTTCAGCGTTAGCCATGAGAACAGCGTTGAGTCTGTGAAGTCTTGAGAGGTCCGAGCGCTCCAGCTGCTGATCTCTACTACTCCGGGTCTGCGTCTGCCCCGCCGGGGCGGCGGAGGATCATGATTCCGTGATCCCCCTTATCTGATTTGTAGGAGGCATCGAAGGCTTGGGTATCGATCTTGCCTTCGAGCGAGTGAGTTCCGAAGAGCTTCGGGAGGGCCATCTCACCCACAACCGAATAGGAGCCATCGGGGTTTTTCTGTGCGGGTATGGTGTGCACGTAATTCCCGAATTTGAGGACTCCCCATCCGGCTCGGTAGCGGAAATCGTAAACCCCTGGTTTCTCGG
>PARF01000072.1 GCA_002709915.1 Roseibacillus sp.
CCCACATTCAGCAGGTGATTCTCTAATCAGAAAAATGAGATATAGGTTAGGGCTAGTTCTTTTCAGCAGGAGGAACTCAAGAGGCCTTCTTGGGAGGGCCAATGATGAAGCCGACTAAAAACAGAACCCCCGCAAGGCCAAATGAAATGTAGCTAACAGACAGTAGTGTGGAATCAGGAGCATATGGGTCAGGGTTGGGGTCGACATAATCCGAAGATTGGCGGTCAACTCCTCCAAACAGTTTATTCAGGTTCCTGTCAGCAGCTCGCGCGCCTTCATTTACGCTAACATTCATGTCGCCTAACCACTCTGGTGTTTGTGCTCGCCAGTAGAAAAAAATGCCAGCCGCTAGGGCAACAACCGCAATGATAAAACACCTGTTACGCATAACCTGCTTTTTGGAGAATGGTGTGTTGAGGGACAAGTATAATCGTTAGCCAGCATTCATTCGCGCCTCCCTAACAAATCCATGACAACCACTACTCTAGGGGCTGCAGCTAGGCGTAACAACCGCACGTCTCCCTTTTTTGACGAGGTGATGCCAACTAGTTTTAGTGGCGCCCACCGCCTTTCTAGTCTGAAGGCCGCCGCCAATGAAATTGGAACGCCCCCGCCCTCTCTGTCGAAGCCCTGCTGCCACCACGCCGCTTCGCGGCGTGATGGCACCGCTCCGCTCCGCTCGAGAGCGCTATTTGTGTCCCAGCGGGATAATCGGAGAAATGGGATTTGGCCGATATGCTTATCGCGAAAAAACCGAATCTGCGGGATATGCATTTCTTGCGAGAAAAGCTTCTTTGGTAAAAACGCGATTCGCGGGATAAGCATCTTTGAGAAAATGCGATCCTCGGAAAATGCATATTGGGAGAATCAGAAATGAGAGACTCTCATCATCATGAATCAGTCAGGATCAACTCTCATAATTTGCGCCAATTTGCTCTAATTTTGGTGCATACTTGGTGCAGTTAAGGTATGCTTCCACCTCATCTTAAATGTAATAGCCATAAGGCATTGATTCTAGATGACTAACTATGCGGTTTGAGAAGATTGTTCTACAGTCTTCCCTACTCCATGTCGCGCCCATCGAGGAAAGGTTCCAGCAGGTCGTGCAGATGTCGCATCGCTGGGACCTGGAGGTAATCCCTCGTAAATCGAGGAGTTTTCTCAGCTCCGAGTTCATGAAGGGCCTGCAGCATGGCGTAAATATGATGTGCGTCCGTTGCTTTTACGGTTTCCGCGTTGGGTAGCGCCTTCTCGATAAGCGGAATGGAGTCCTGGTAGCCAAAGCTCGCCATCGCTCCTGCGACGACAGCTCTTACATGCAGGGTGTCCTGAAGGAACGGGAGAATGCGATGAGCGACGGTTGTGTCCCCAATTCTCGCTAGAGCCTCAATCGCAATGCCTGAATCCACTCGCCCGGACTCCTCAAGAAGACGGACGATATCGCCAGTAGCGGGTCTCGCCAGCGGCCCGAGGTCTTTAAGAATAAGTATTGCTTCGTCGAGTCTGTCTCCTGCTTTCGCGCGGCGCAAAAGGATCATGAGCTCTGCCACCGCATGCTCGCCGAGCTTGGGCAGAAGTGCCCTGACTCGCTTGCGGTAGGTTTCGTATGCGCCCTCAGGAGAGGTTCTCCGCAGTAGATATGAGCATAGCACAATCGCCTGCTCCTCAGGATTCTCTATGGCTAATGCCCTCTCCCATTTCCTGCGATCCTTGAGGCCTCGGCGAACCTGGGTGAGTAATTCTTCTTCCGTTTTACAGAACTTGGACACGACCAAGCTGTAGCCGGGGGTCTCCGCACCATCGTGATTCTCGATTTGCTCATACTGGTAACAGCGGCCGGCCTCTATCCACACCATGCCCAAACTTCCGGCTTCCCCTTGGTTCATCACCTGCCACCGGTCCCGGTTTTTAACAAGGAAGCACAGAAGCTGCTGCGACTTGAGATGTCGGGTTCTCGAACCTTTCGATTTTGTGCCTCTCTCCACGACTACCCTCTGATTTTTTTCGAGTTCTGGAATTTCAATGAGAGAGCTTCTGGTTTCAAGATCAGGCCGCGCGCGCAGCCACTGCCTGACCTTTACGCTACTCGCACCTACTCTCTCGCCTGTTATGATTGCATCCGCCTCCGCGCATAGTGCATGGGGAGACGGGATAGATAGCTGTTCGGCACAGAGCGGAAGAGTGGCCAACCCGATTGGGGCAAACAGGGCGAGACTTCTCAGCAGGAAGGCCTCTGGGCGCATAGTAGATCCCTGACGCCCAATCTGCTTGGAGAAACTTCGGTTACGAAGTCCGAAGCTCGGGACAACCTCTCCCTTACTGGTCCCTGTCATATGCGCCCGAAGTGGACGATCCAGAGGCTCAAACCAGCATGAGGGCCGGCTTCTCGATCAATTTCTTTACCTGTGACAGGAATTCGGCTCCAACAGCGCCATCGACAACTCGGTGGTCGCAGGAAAGTCCGAGATTGAGCCGTAACCCGGGAACAATTTCTCCATTCTCGACGACTGCTTTTTCCACAATGCTGCCAACCGAAATAATCGCGGCCTGAGGTGGGTTGATTATGGCGTCAAACGACTCGATCCCATAAGCGCCAAGGTTGGAAACTGTAATCGTGCCTCCATCGAACTCATTTGGCAGAAGCTTTCCATCGCGCGCCCGATTAGCGAGGTCTTTCACTTCCTTCGAAATTTGAAGCAAGGATTTGGCTGCGGCATTCCTCACCACAGGGGTTACCAAACCATCTTCGACGGCAACTGCGACGGATACACCAATCTCTCCGAATTGAAGAATATGGTCCCCTTGGTATGTGGCGTTTACACTGGGAACTGCCTGCAGAGCACCGATCACAGCCTTCAGAATGAGATCGTTTACGGTATATTTGTTGCCGTGAGTCGCTTCTGCCTGAACATTAATCTGACGCCTGATTTCCATCAAGGGCGCGGCATCTGCCTCCGCGTGAAGGTAAAAGTGGGGAATCGTTGTTTTCGAGGTTAGCAGGCGCTCCGCAATAATTCGGCGAAGGCTGGATAATTCGACCCGGTGGTCCCCCGCCCCAGGCGACGGGGCCGGAGGTGGACTTTTCGCGGGAACATGAACAGGCTTCGGGGCCGCAGGCGGTGGGGATGCGCTTACTTTTGGCTCGTTTTCTGGCGCTGGCGCGACCGCCCCGCTGTTAGCTGCCTTTTCCACGTCTTTTTTAACGATTCGGCCTCCGGGGCCGCTGCCAGTAAGGCCCGCGAGGTCAACCCCGTGAGCTGAGGCCAATTTGCGAGCGAGGGGAGAGGCCTTGATCCGGTCAGAGGCCGCAGAAACTTCGGGGGCGTCTTCGGTAACTTGTGGCGAGACGGCAGGGGCCGGAGCTGGTTCCGTCAATACGGGCTCTGGTTCGGCTGGAGGGTCAGAAACTTGTGCGGTCGCGGGCACCGGTTGCGCGGGCTCGGCGATAGCGGGCTCTGGTTCTGCCGCCGGCGGGGCTTGAGCAGGATCGCCCTCCCCTTCATCTCTGAGAACTGCCAAGGTGGCGCCTATTTCAGCTTTAGCCCCTTCCTCAATCAGAATCTCTGCGAGAATCCCCTCGTCAAAGGCTTCCATCGCCATGGTTGCTTTGTCTGTCTCGATTTCGGCGATTTCATCGCCGATTTCCACCTGGTCGCCGACGCTTTTAAGCCAGCGAACCACGGTCCCCTCAGTCATGGTGTCCGAGAGCTTGGGCATTTCAATGTGCGTTGCCATGGGTCAATACGTGATGAAAGTTGGGCCTAAAGCTTAGCTCCGGTCAAGATCAGGAGGTGATAGTTTTGAGATAAGTTCTTTCAAACTCGTGTCAGTGTAACACGGAATCTGAGGACCGCTTAAAATAAACGGGCTCCCCGTTGAAGGAGAGCCCGCAGGAAAATCGTTCGGTTCCGGGGCTTAGTTTTCCTCCGGAGCAAGCTCTTTCATCGTCGGGATCAGCCCAATATGTGGCTCCCCGCTTGAGCCTTGGCCAGTTGCCCTTCTGAGGACCTGACTGCTCACGGTCCCGCCGCAATCGGGGTCCGTGCAATACCACGATCCGCAAGGGGCACATTTGGCCGCTTTGCGTACAGTCTTCACAACCGGACGACGCACCTTCACTGTTTCGCCCGTTCCGCCCTTGGGTCCTGCCTCTGCTATCACTTCTTCCTCGATCCACTCAACTTCTTCAATTTCCACATACTTCTTTGAGGAGCACCCGTTGCAGCTCAATCCACAGGATGAGAAGCTCAGTGCTAAAAACAGGATCGCCGGGATGAACGCCAAGGTTTTCATAGGAAGCCGGATGCTAAGGCTCTTAGCTGAGAGTGCAAACAGAATCTCCCCTACCCTATTCTTGTGATTGTCTGGCCCAATTCTTGAGGGGCTTATTGCAATGCTGCCCTTAAAATCAAGCCATGGAAAGCACTTGGTCTACCACCCGGCGAGCGTTTGGAAGCTGTTCATCCTCGATGTGGTGCGAGTAGATCGCAGGAGCGTCGAGACTACAGACCCTCTTCACGGGGGCATCGAGATGATCAAAAGCATGCTCCTGAATCAGGGCCGCGATCTGGGAAGAGACTCCATTAAAGGGCTTGGACTCATCGACAAGAACTGCCCGGTTCGTTTTTACAACCGAATTAATAATGGCTTCCAGATCGAGAGGCCGGATCGAGCGGAGGTCCAGAACCTCGGCAGAGATGTTGTGGTCTTCGTGAAGGGTGTCCGCTGCTTCGAGGCAGTGCAGGACAGATCGCCCATGCGCGATAAGGCTTATATCACTTCCCTTTCTTTTGACATCAGCCTTGCCAAGTGGGATTAGAAAATCCCCCTCTCCGACATCAGGAACTTCTCCCAAATTTCCATAAAGCTTGGTGTTCTCCATGATGAAAACCGGATCGTTATCGCGAATAGCGGATTTCATCAGGCCCTTTGCGTCGGCCGGAGTCGCTGGCGCGCAGACCTTGAGCCCCGGAAAAGCCGCGAAGAGTCCCTCGGGACAATGGGAGTGCGTTGCGCCAACGTTAGTGCCCCCATTGGCGGGTCCGCGGACAACGATGGGAACATTGATCTTGCCCCCAGCCATATAGCGAACGCATCCCGCGTTGTTCACGAGCTGATCAAAGGCGACCGAATGAAAGGACCAGAACATCAGCTCCATGACCGGGCGAACTCCAAGCATGGATGCGCCTACTCCCATCCCTATAAAGCCAGCTTCCGAGATGGGGGTATCCACCACCCGCTTGCTTCCCCACTTGTCCCAGAGGCCTTCTGTAACTTTATAAGCTCCGTTGTATTCGGCTACCTCTTCTCCAAGGAGAACAACGTTCTCGTCATGGGCCAGCTCTTCATCAAGAGCTTCCCGAAGGGCGTGTCTATACAGTAACTCTCTCATTGTTACGCCTCCGTTTAGTCGTTGAAAAAATGGCGGCCTGTGTTGCCCGCCTCGGTATCTTCATCTACTTCCCAGTAAACGTCATGCAGGATGTCATCAACGGTTGGAGCCGGCGAGCTCTCGGCAAACTTAATTGCTTTAGCTGTCTCCTTTGTGGCCTCTTTTTCCATCGCCTTGGCCTCTTCGGCGGTAAGGTGGCCTTCGTCAATAAGGCGTCGCTCCCAAAGGCGGATAGGGTCATGGTATGTTTTGTAGCGCTCTATCTCATCAGGTGTGCGATACTTATCTGCGTTTGCGTCGGCGACCGAATGTCCGTAATAGCGATACGTCTGGATCTCGAGGAGGCTAGGGCGATGCTCCTTGCGGGCTCGTTCCATCGCAATATGGGTCTTGGCCCTGACCTCATAGAGGTCCTCTCCATTGACGAGATCCCACGCCATGTTGTAAGCCTCCGCCCGCTGCGCCAGACAATCTCGATACGCGCTGGAGCGGGTTTGTGATGTTCCCATTGAGTAACCATTGTTTTCGATGATGTAGACAATTGGGATCTCAAAGAGTGCGGCGAGGTTAAGAGATTCGTGAAATACTCCCTGATTGATGGCTCCATCGCCGAGAAAACACAGCGCACACCCTGGCAACCCCTGATACTTCAAGGCGTATCCAAGACCAAGTCCAAGTGGGGTCTGTCCCGCTACAATCCCGTGGCCTCCCCAAAAGTTCTTGTCGGGAGCGAAGAAGTGCATGGAGCCGCCTTTGCCTTTGGAGCATCCTGTCACCTTTCCAAAAAGCTCTGCCATACATTCGTCCATGCTCATCCCGACAGCCAGCGCGTGACCATGGTCACGATACGCTGTGATCACGTGGTCGTTTTCTCCCATCAGAGATACGGCCCCCACCGCAACAGATTCCTGTCCAATGTAGAGGTGCAGAAAGCCCCCCATCTTATCTTTCTGGTACTGGCCCAGCGCCAAGTGTTCAAAGCGACGGATTCGAACCATCGTTCGATAAAAGTCGATCTTATCCTGAGGGCTGAGGCTCCGATTCACCGGTGAGCTGGAAAAATCCATCGCGGCGAAAGGCGGCTCTGCAGAAGGGTCTTGCATGGTGGTGGCTACTGGTCGTGCATACCCCTCAGGCGCATTACGGGCAAGAGCTAAGGTATTGGTCCTCGAGCTCAGTAAGCCCCCGGAACCGTCGCCTGCTTACGGATCCCCAGCTCTGCGCCTCCAAAATACCCCTGACCGAGAAGAAAAAGCGGAGTAAATAAGGCACTGGCGGCCAATTGCCCTTTTAAGAACATCCACGCTGGTGGGTAGCCCGGAAGGCCGTAGGTCTGACATTGAACCCACCCCGCCCAGGTTTTTGCATACTGCGCTGACAGAAACCATGTTCCTGTGTTAGTGACGATATAGAAGGCAAGCGCCGCCCCGAGTGAGCCGCCGATGAGCAAGAACCATGGTCTATGACGCATGTGGGTTCCAACCCAGAAGCTGGCTGCTAGACCTGCAATGATCACGTAAAAGTGCGGCCCGTATGAATATCCCTGTGTCATATTAACTATGAAGTAAGAAAGGGTCCACGCGGTAGCGGGTAGCCAGATCCACCGTGTTGACATACATGCTGCGATACAGAAAAAGAGCGGGGGCAGGGGGCTAAATCCGGGCAGAAGGCCTTGGAGCCTAGGGGCCATCCAGCTGAAAAGCACTAGTAGTGCAATCAGGAAAGTGGCAGGAATGAGGCGCTTCACTGTGTATATGTTAAATAGTTCACCATGAATCTGCACGCAAAATAGAGGCCCCGTAGTAGCGAACGCTGAATTGTTATTCAGGTTGATGAAGGAAGAGATTCTTTTGAAAATTTCATAATTCTTCTTCTTAAGGAGGCGAACAACTCTTCTACAGGAGCGTTCCTCGCGTGCATACTGGGAGTTCCACGGAAATAATAACCCGGGAATAAGCAAGAAGAGGAGCTGAGCCTTAGTCAGAGATTGTTGCTGTTCGCGGTCATACTCAATCGATTCCCATGGTTCGCCCATGATTTTATCATGTTGTCCACGGCCCTTGCTTGAACGGAGCGACAGAGCTAATGGTGAGTTGTGAACGACAGTGAATATATGCGCCGGGCGCTCTCTTTGGCGAGGCTTGGGGTAGGGCAGACAAGCCCCAATCCGCCTGTCGGCGCTGTTCTGGTAAAAGAGGGGATAGAGTTGGGCAGCGGCTGGCACAAGGGGCCAGGGCGCCCGCACGCAGAAGTGGAAGCGTTGAATGAAGCCGCAAGACGTTACGGCGAAGGGGCCGGAAAGGGCGCGACGATGTATGTTACTCTTGAGCCATGTTCGACCCATGGACGGACCGGGCCATGTACTACTGCGCTCATACGGGCCGGTATCAAGAAGGTGGTGATCGGTGCTACCGATCCTAACCCGAGTCATGAGGGCAAAGCTGAATCTATGTTTCGTGAGGCAGGAATTGATGTGATTGAGGGTATCGAAGAGCCGGACTGCCAGGCGATTATCCGAGCTTTCACCAAGGTTCAGCGAAGCGGGCTTCCCTGGGTCATCGTGAAGAGCGCATTTGGAATGGACGGCAGGGTGACCAGACCCTCGTCAGAAGGTCAGTGGTTGAGTGGAGACGGATCCCGGGAAGAGGTTCACGCGCTACGCGGAGAAGTTGACGCTATCTTAACAAGCGGGAAGACGGTTCGGAGCGATAATCCTCGACTCACAATTAGGGGGACATCGGTTGCGGCAGAAAAAGAGCAGCCCCTCCGAGTTGTCTTGACGTCAAGAGAAGTTGGGGTCCCGGAGGACTCCCACATTCTTACGGATGATTTTAGAGATCGAACCCTTATTTACAGGTCCAGAAGAATCGAATGTGTTCTGCGAGAGCTCGTTTCGGACCACGGAGTTCTTACCGTTATGGTTGAGGCTGGGGGCACTCTTGTTGGTCAGTTCCTAGATGAAGGGTGGGTTGATGAAGTCGTGTTTTATCTGGCTCCGCTGATTACGGGTGGAGACATTCCTGCGGTAGGAGGAGAGGGCGCGGTTGATCTTAAAAGGCGCATAGAGATGAGAAGCTGCTCATTCAATCGCATTGGAAATGACGTGCGAGTGCGTGCTACCATTCTCCGAAATGGGAACCTCGCCGACACCTGATCTGGCAATCGCGAAAGGAGAAAAACAGTCACCCTAAAATACTATAACCATAGTAATAAAAATAGTGGCCAGCAGCAGCCCGCCAGTTAGCGGAAAGACACTACAGAGGCGTACGGAGGTTTGCCGACCCGTGAGGAAACAGGTCAATCCTGGTCAATCCTCTCGGCGCTCTCTCTCGCTGTTTTTTCGAGCCAGATAGAGAGGATCGCGATGTCCGCTGGAGTAATGCCACTGATTCTTGCGGCTTGGCCAAGAGTGTGGGGCCGGATCTCGCTGAGTCGCTGCCGCGCTTCCCGCTTTAGGCCCTCAAGCGACTGGTAGTTCAATGAGTCGGGAAGGGTTCGAGTTTCTTGCCGCTGCATGCGGTCAACTTGCTGCTGCTGGCGGAGGATATGGCCTTCGTACCTGAAGTCGGTCTCGATCATGGGCCAGAGTTCAACGGGAAATTTAGCAAGAATATCAGCCGGGAGTGAGCTCCAGGTGTTTTCCTCCCGGCGGAACCAGTGGTCTAGCTTGAGGCCTTCGTAGGATGTTTCTCTGACGAATGCCGATGCCGTTTGAAGGAGGGCGATCTTGGTGGCGGTTCTTTCTTCGCGAACAGCACAATTAAGACCGAGCGAGGCGGCGACGGGGCCAAGCCGCTGATCAGCGTTGTCCTGCCGTAGCAGCAGGCGATATTCCGCTCTACTGGTAAACATCCGATAGGGCTCGGTGCAGCCTTTCGTAACGAGGTCGTCTACCATCACGCCGAGGTAGGCCTGGTTTCGGGAGAGGACGAGCGGGCTCGCACCCTTCGCTTTGAGGGCAGCGTTCGCTCCAGCAAGAAGGCCCTGCCCTGCCGCTTCTTCGTATCCGGAAGTCCCGTTGATTTGCCCTGCAAAATACAAGCCCCCGATCAGCTTGGTTTCCAGGGTGGGGAATAGCTGTGTGGGAGGGCAGAAATCATATTCTACCGCATATCCCGGGCGGATGATGTCTGCGTCCTCCAATCCGGGAATGGTCCGGATAAAGGAGAGTTGCACCTCGTAGGGCAGTGAGGTCGATACTCCGTTAACGTAATACTCTTGGGTGTGGCGACCTTCGGGCTCCAAAAAGATCTGGTGTCTGGATTTCTCTGCGAATTTGACCACCTTATCTTCGATAGATGGGCAATACCGAGGCCCCGTTCCTTCAATTTGACCCGAATACATCGGGCTTTGGTCCAAGTTTGCCCGTATTTCATCGTGTGTTTGTGAGTTGGTCCATGTAATCCAGCAGGGCAATTGTTCCACGTGGAATGCTTTGTCGCCCCAAGTATTCAAGGTGAAAATATCATCAGGACTGCTCTCTATTCTATCCGCCAGATAGCTGAATAGTGGGGGAGGGCTATCGCCGTCCTGTCGCTCGCACTGAGAGAAGTTAATAGAGCGAGCGTTTATCCGGCAGGGCGTGCCGGTCTTAAAGCGCTCTATTTTGAAGCCCAGGTCGAGGAGGGAGTCGCTGATAGTGGAGATTGTATCTCCCATGCGCCCGCCCCTTTCGTTGCGCTTACCAACGTGCATAAGGCCCCGCATGAAAGTGCCAGCGCTCAGGACTATGGTGCGGGCGCGGAGTTCAAAGTGAAGGTTGGTTTGAACACCCTTGATTGCGCCGCTCGCGATTAGGAGTTGCGCAGCGTTTCCCTGATGAAGGTCTATGCCTTCGGTTGATTCGAGGGTGTGTTTGATTCGAAATTGGTATGCCTTTTTATCGCATTGAGCTCGGGGAGCTCGCACACTTGGTCCTTTGGACCTGTTCAGAAGGCGCCATTGGATAGCGGTGGCATCAGTATTGAGAGCCATGGCTCCTCCCAGAGCATCGATTTCGCGCACCATATGACCTTTGCCGAGGCCTCCGATTGCGGGGTTGCAGCTCATCTGGCCCACGGTGTCCAAGTTCTGAGTCAGGATGGCCACCTGGGCTCCGAGGCGCGCTGCGGCAAGAGCGGCTTCTACGCCCGCGTGGCCAGCGCCGATTACGAGGACGTCGTATTCTTTTGGATAAACGAACATGGTTGGGCGTGGGGGCGGCAGAGGGTAGCCGATAGGGGTGGGAGTTCAAGGGGTTGTGGGGCATGGATTCTCTTCGTGAAAGCTGACCACTTCTTTTCAAGGGATTTGTTCCACGTGGAACAGAATGGAGCCGCTCCTTGGATTTCGAGGGCTAGCAGGCCCGCGATTCCGCCACAAAAAGAGCGCCATAGAATTATAACCGGTTGATCCTCACAAGGTTACGGCAGATTCTGGAGTGACAGCAGCCGGTTGCCCAAGGACCCCAGAAATCAGGCTGAGGGTAGTTGCTGATCTTCTGGTCACTTACTCATTCCGCTTCAAGTGGGCCTTGGCCACCCTAAGAAAACGTTCGCGAGCCATGGCGTGATCTACGATAGGTAGGGGGTAGTCACCACCAAGGGAGATGCCCGCCTTGTCGAGGACGGCCTCCGGGGCAGTCCACGGACGATAAATGTAACGGCTTGGCAGTAGTTTGATTTCGGGTATCCAGCGCCTAACATATTTGCCTTCTGGATCAAATTTTTCTCCCTGAGAGAAGGGATTGAAGACCCTGAAGTAGGGCTGGGCGTCGCAGCCGCTGCCTGCTGACCATTGCCATCCGGCATTGTTTTGGGCCCAGTCTCCGTCGGTAAGATATTTCAAAAAATGAGATTCGCCGCGGCGGTAATCAATGAGCAGGTGCTTGCAGAGAAAGCTGGCGGTTATCATCCGCGCCCGATTATGGACAAAACCGGTTTCCCTGAGTTCGCGGGCTGCCGCGTCAATGACAGGATAACCGGTTCGACCCTCTGTCCACGCTTTCCAATCTTCGGGGTCATTCTGCCATGGGAACCCTTCCCATTGAGGGCGGAAGGGCTGTTTCAGCACCTCGGGCCGATCCCAGAGGGTGGAGTAAGCGAAGTCTCTCCAGATCAGCTCAGTTTTGAAGGTTTCGATGGATTCGGCAGAGGTCTCCGTCTTCAGTGGAGCTATTTTTTCCCAGATCGAACGGACCGAAAGAGTGCCAAACTTAATGTCAGCCGATAAGCGGCTTGTTGCGGACGCCCCCAACTGGTCTCGGCCGCTCGCGTAACTGGAGGCATGGGTTTTGAGGAATAACTTCAGGCGGTGTCGAGCAGCGGTTTCACCGCCATTCTGCAAAGATGGGTTTCGCTCGATTCCGAGATCCTCGAGCGCGGGAATGTTCTCGCTATCGCTCAGCGCGACCTCCGGAACCGGCGTTATCGATTCCGGAGGAGGCAAGGGTGCGGAGATTCGAGCCTGGCTCCGCAGCGCCTTCGAAAACGGCGTGAAGACTGAATAAGGAGCCCCCTTGCCGGTACGAAGGGTCCCGGGCGGATGCAGCGTCTCGCCCTCGTAGAGCTTGAAGGGAACGGAGAGGGCATCGGCGATCCTTGCATCACGAATTCGGCCGAAAGGCTCTGTCCAACGATGAGCAAAAACCTGAGTGACACCCCACTTCTGAACTAATTCGGGAACGACTGCTACACTTGAGCCCGACACACAAACGAGCCGACTTCCATGTGAGGCAAGGTTATCAGCAAGCTCCGAGATGCTCTCGAGAAGAAACTGCATTCGATGAGGCAACTTGCGCGCGCGGAGAGGGTGGAAGAAGTAAGGATCGAAGACAAAAAGAGGAATCACCTCTCCGTCTTCCAGAGCCTTAATCAGCGGTTCATGATCGGAGACCCTCAGGTCCTTTCCCCTGAACCATACCAGCGTTCTATGGACTCGTTTCACGGTGATCATCTGGGAGCACATTACCGAAGCGCAGTCGAACTGCTGCAGCCCGGTAATGAAAAGTTTCTTCAAGTTGCCCTCCGATAAACAAATGATGGGCGATGCGGCCGAGGAGGCCAAGAGGCGGCGAATAATACACCCTGTCTTCGATCATGGTTTGTTCACCTCTCGCCTCGAAGTGGTGTTCGTGCCACCATAAGCGGTAGGGCCCGTGGTCCTGCGAATCCACAAAGAATTTCCCCTTCTCCCATTCCTCGATCAGCGAACGCCATTTGAGGCGGAAGCCTGCGACCCGAAGACGATATTCAATCGTTGCTCCCGCCTCCATGGGGCCCTCCATGCGATGGATGGTGAATCCGACTTTTGGAGGCGTCAGAAGAGCCAAGTTGGTCGGTTGCGAAAAAAAGGAAAAGACCTCACACAACGGAGCGTCTACGATCGTTGTTGCGTGCAGAAAGTATCTTGGAGGTTTTCGGCGAAGATAGGCAGGATTTCCAAGCGGAGGAGGTGAGTCCGGGCCCGCCACAGCGATATCAACGCCACGCGTTACGATGAGATCATCCAGAGCGCCCTCAATCGATTCGAAACGAAAAGGGACGCCAGAGGCTTCTGCTTTCCTGGGGTAACACCGTTGTCCGGAAAGAAGAGCAGAGGCCGCTTTACCCATAACGGCGCGCAGGGCGATGCGCGGCGCAGGAAAAACACTGGGACGTCCGAGAACCTTCCCTAGAGCGTGTGCAAGGTCCTTCTGTGCGATTGGCGCGGGACCCACAACGTTGAGAGGACCCTCGAGATCTGAGTTATGCAATGCGGATAAGATGAGAGCAATACAGTCCTGAAGGTGAATCCACGGTACAAACTGATGGCCGCTTCCCAGTGGCCCTCCCAGCCCGATCCTGAAAGCGGGGAGCATTGCTTCGAGGGCGCCTCCCCCCTGGCCGAGCACGATTCCGGTCCGGAGGCACACTACACGGGTGCGGGGCGAGGAGGCGTCCAAAGCGGCCCGTTCCCACTCGCGACACAGCGACGCGAGGAAGCCCTCGCCTGCGTCGGAACGCTCATCAAGCTCCTCGCTACCGCGGTCACCGTAAAATCCAACAGCGCTCCCGGAGACAAACACCCCGGGAGGGTGATCAGCTTTACCGATTGCGGTGGCGAGTCTCGAGGTCAGCGAGACGCGGCTATCGATGATCGCCTTGCGCGTAGTCTTGCTCCACCGTTTGCCAAAAATGGGCTCCCCGGCGAGGTTAACCACTCCCTGGCAGTTGCTCAAGGCTTCCAAAAGGGCATCCTCCCCTGCATCAACGCCAAGGAGCTCGACGCCTTGACCGAGGAGAGCCCGGGCGCGTGATTCGGAGCGAACCCAAGCCACTATCGGGTAGCCTCTTTGCTGCAGGGCGAGCACCAGAGCGCGACCAATAAAGCCCGTGGCGCCTGTGACAAACACCTTCATCGAAAATTTTGGGCATACTATGCCTCGTTTTTATACACCTTCAAACGCGAATGCGCAGGGGAGGCTCTCGGCTCAGCCAGACGCCGATTTTTTACAAGCCAGCCAACAGTTCCGTGCGAGTGAACAGAGAGATGACCTTCACGCCCCGTTCTTCGAGAACCTGCCTGCCCCCCTCTTCGCGATCGACAAGTACGAACGCGAAGAGAACTTTGCCCCCCTCAGCCTCTATAGCCTCAATCGCTCGCAGGGTTGAGCCCCCTGTCGTCACAACGTCATCCACCACCACAACAGGATCTCCTGATGAGAAATTTCCCTCGATTCGGCGACCAGCGCCATACGCCTTTGCCTCCTTTCTCACCGTGAAAACCTGAAGGAAGCGATCTGGTTGCTGTCTCGCGGACTCCATTCCGATGGCGAGCGAAATCGGATCTGCCCCCAAGGTCATCCCACCGATCGCCGCTGCGGAAAGAGCCTCCTTGGCGAGGTGCTCCTGCACAAGGGACCAGCCGGCCTCCCCGATCAGGCGGGCGCCCTTAGCATCAAAGCTGGTTACTCTGCAGTCCACGTAGAGATCACTTTTTTTCCCAGAAGCGAGGGTGAACTCACCGGTCCGGACGGACTTTTCCAGCAGAAGCTGTCTCAATTGTTCGCGGATGTCTTCAGCCATGAGATTGAATTGCTCTTGGAAAGCAGAAATACAATCAGGAAGCGAGGGCGAAGTCCGTCAGGATAAAGGAGATCCGATGCCTTTCCTCCTGATAGAGCACGGCTTTGGCCACTAAAAGGCCGCCTGAAGCTTTGCTCTGGCCGCCCCCCGGACGCCCGCCAGACACTTTTATCTCTTCATCAAGATATAGGGCTGGCCACATTGGTGAACCGAACCGACCGACAAGAAGGAAAGGAACAGAACACCACAAAGGCAATATAAATGATCTATTTAGCTATATTAAATATAAACCGACCCGTTGGTTTAATTGAATGGAGTCTCCATAGCGCCTTATCGCCTTAAAGCATGAAGAATTCCCTTTGATGCAGTCCAGTGATAATCCCTTGTCAGGAATATCCATGAGGCATTTCTGATGGAGTGGACAGCCTCAGGCGCTGGATGCGTGATTTTCCATTTCCCACTGTATCGTCAATATCGTCAATCCATGATTTGAGCCTCTCGGATGGATCGGAAAAGGACCATTCGTTCATCCACTACCTTGGAGGACAGAATTTCGCTGCCAAACTCCTGTTCAAATTTTCGCTACGGCAATTTGTCGGATCCATGTCCGGGATGAGGCTATTCGATACAAACGTCCTTTCTCTCTAGAAGCTCAGACACCAAAGGCAGCTCCCAAGGAAACGCCGGACGGAAGCATGACCAGCGCCGAGCGAGTGCCAAGGGCCCGAAAGTTTGACATCAAGGCTTTGGTGCCTTCAAACAGTATTTTGGCGATTCTTTATTTGGCGCCTTTCCTACATTCCGCCAGGACACAAAGTGCGTAGCCGGTTCCATAGGCATAATGGTATTTGTAGAGCGGGTAGTCCCACCAGCAACCGTTCTTCTCTTGTTTTGAAAGCATGATTTTCCCATAGTGCTGATAATAAACAGACCTGTCGGTTTCTGGCAGAAGTGCTACGCAGTCCATCGCGTAGTAGTGACCGTAGAAATAGAAGTAGCCAGAATTCGCGAAGTGAGTTGAATGCGGTCTTGGCCGTTTACGGGCAATGTCAACCCATCCGTTACGGAGGATGAGCCGGTCGAGCCACACTTTGACGATCTCATCTGTGGGTGCGGGATCTCCCCAAACCCTTCGCGCGACATTGCATGCGGTGGATCGGCACAATGAGCCCCCGGGGCGGTTGATGCTGTAGCGAGGCCGATACCGATGGCTGTTTGAATACACGTATGCGAAGTCAGGAGTCTGCTGGCGCTTAAGAAATTCAATTCCCCTTGCTACCTCCGTGGACGGAAGCTCGAGCTCCATGACGCTCTTGCCCTTCCACAGGGCCATCATAACGGTGGCTGTTGTAAAGCTGGTTGGAATCCCCGTAGGCTTACGGGTTGCCTCATCGAAATCGTAGTAGCCCCAACCGCCATTGACGTCCTCATAGCGCTGCAGTCGTTGGACTTGGGTTTGCGCCAGATTTTTAAGTGCGGATTGCTTCGCGTCGTCACCCTCTCGGTAACTGTAGAGCTCCGCGAGGGCCTTGATGCCATACGAATGGCCCCAGACGTTATACATTGTATCGACGGTGCCTCTTCTTAGCCTTGGAAGCTCTTTCAGAAACCACGCCTCCGCCTTTTCGATGGCGGCTACGGTCTCGGGGCGCCGATCCCCGCTACGGAGAATTCCCTCGAGTGCAAGCCCGGTCGAGCCAGCCCGGAAGGCGTGGTGCGCACCCGGGATGGGAGCGGTGATATTAAGCCCTTTCGTCATTGTGGCCGATCCCCAAGAGCCGTTCTTATTTTGACTTGATATCAAGAAATCTACACCGCGCTTTATGGATTGGTCAATTTGGGCCTTGGTGACAGGCTCAATTTCTGGCAACGGAGGCAGTTTCGTAAGCCATGGCTTTTCGCTCGGAGCCTCTGTTTCTGCCAGCAATCCTTGAGCCCAGAGAAGCCCGAGCCCGGCGGCGATCGCGATGGGTGTGTAGGTTCGCATGGTGCTGGAATTTGAAGTTATACTTGGTTACTTAGCGGCGGGCTCGTCAGGGGTGATCACGATCTGGCCCTCTTGCAGCCCTGAAAGAACAACGATCATCCCGTTTGACTCAACTCCTACCGTTACGGGGACAGCGGACGCCTCACCTTCGGCATTTTTGACACTTACGGTGTATGTTCCGTCATGCTCTTCTTGCAACGCCTTGACGGGCACCGCAATGCGATCCCCCTGATCCCCGGTAGTGATCTTGCCTTTGCCTTTCATCCCAGGGACCAAGTTAAGGCCTTCTGGGGACCCTTCTGCAGAGAGAACCAGTTGGATGTGGTATTTCCCATCCACGCCAGGGTGGGTGGCTACTTTCGCCAGTTCTACGGAAAGCCGTGACCTTGGGGATGAAATCGGGGCCACATAGCCCTTCTGACCACCCTTGAGCTTGGCGGCAGCGGCCTCGTCGACAAAAGCATCAAGGTGAAGCTTCGCACCGGCGGGGATGAGGGAGGCAAGTGCTACCCTCGGGGGAATTTTGCCCCCAACTTTCATAAACTTGGCGGCGGCGGTTGGATTCCAGCGCCCGTTCAACATTTCGCCGTGGTAAATAATCCCATCGGCTGGAGCCAAAACATCCATTTGGGCGCGATCCGCCTTCAAATCGACGGAGTTGGCATCAGCACGCTTATCGGCCACCTGCAACTTCTTGACATCAAGGCGCTTTTGCTGGAGGGCGGCAGGAAGGGATTCGCGGGCAGTTTTCCATGCGACCTCCGCATCCTTGAGTGCCTGTTCCTGATCGACAGCGGATCGAGGGATAGTCACCTCGAGAGCCCGCTTGGTCGAGAGCTTGGCGGATTTAAGACGGAATTCAGCGCTTTCGACCGAATATCGTTGGCGCTTGAGGATGATTTCCTCGGTCTCTTCAGTGAGATCGTCTTCCTTATACATTTTAAGAAGCTGTTTAAGCTCCTCGGTAGCGGATTCTAAATAGCGCTCAGAGCTCTGGAGACTGCGCTTGGCAGTTTCCTCCTCGAGTGGGCGGCGAACTTCTACGAAATACTGATGATCATCCCTGGCGCGGTTGTAGCCCAGTTCCGCAGCCTCGAGGCGCCAAGGAGTGGTTTGCTCAAGGTTTGCCAGCTCCAGCTCACTACCTTTTAAAGCCGTTTTCCGCGCCATTGTCGCATCGGCATCATCTGCCANTTGACGCTCAATTCCCTCNGTGTCGAGGACNACGATNGGNTCNCCTTTTTTCACNNCTCCTCCTTGAGCGACCAATTCCTNNATNGTNAAATCGNTCCAGACCTTNGGATCNATCTNNATNANGTGGGCCTCNGCNGAGAGAAAACTGCCCTCNAATTCAACNGTGGACTTGAACGGTTTNTTCTCAACCTTGAATTCACCGGCATNNGCGGCNGGCAAGGCNANGGCAAGGNTGANGANTAATCGGGACGGTTTCATAGTTTNGTCTATTTGTGTGNANNCCCNCGANNAGTGCGGGTCTGTTCGTAGGCGCCCTTTCGAGCAAGCCANATTGTAGATCTNTGTTTTTGTTTCCCTTTNTGGGAGGTCGGGACNACCTCNCGGANTACATCAAAACCTGCNCTCTGCANCTTCCTCTCNAAAGTGCGATGNTCNGCACTANAGGAAATGGCGAGAAGNCCCCCTTCCTTTAGCGAAGAATGCGCTCGGTGCAAGAAGGAGGAGTGNGGAATCCCTCCCCGATCNGTNACCCCGGGNTGCGGNAGGGTGCCATCNGCATCAATCACCAGGGCNTGCCAGCCCTCCTTGTTTTTTCGCAGGGCGTCATTGANNGTCTGTTTGCGGACNATCAGCCGAGAGTCTTCAAGCTGGCCNTCGTGGAGGGAGGCAAGATGTTGCCTATGCCACCCGGGAAGGTCGGAAATGGGCTCTGCTACCTGAAAAATAGCCCTTTTTTGGGGAAGAGCGCCTCGTAGTCCGCTCAGAACATACCCCAATCCAAGGCCGGCGAGGAGGATCCGGGGCTGACGTGCGCTCCGGAAAGGCTGCGCGGAGAGACGCCCCAGCTCGGCCGCTCCATTGTGGGCAAAACTGCTTTCCAGTTGGACCCCACCCGAATGAAGAGAGAACTCCCCGTCGTGTTCAACGAGGGTAAAGGGCACGCCATCAGGGGCGCAGGTTTCGGCAAGGGTGACAGCAGGCTTCACGTTGAGACAGAGGCAGTCTCAACACGACAGCACGGAATTCGATACAAAAGTACGCGAGATTCTCTCGGGATATTCAGACGATTAAATTTCCTGCAAAGGTGTTTGGTTTACCTTTTCCGATCATCTGGCTCTCAACTTTTTGCGCTCGATGCTTGTCAGGATTTTAGACTCGAGGATAAGCTGCTCGTCCATGCAGGCGAACATGCTTCTACATCCGGAGGGCCTCCTGCTTGCTGGTNTAGAACCTGCTCCCTTCGCGCGAGTAGCGAAAGGTTCGTTTCAAATAATCCGGGCCGGTTTTGAAGGATGCTTACGAAGCGATCGTGCTCTGCGAGGTCACCAAGATAGAAGNTTGAATAGAAAAGCATAATGGCATTTTTCAACGAAAAGGATTGGCGCGAAATGTTCCGCCTGAGGNGAGCGATCGTTCGAGCAGAACAGTCACTTAGTGAAATCGATCGAGAGATTCTCCCCGACGGACTGTGTGAAAGTGATGTTGCGATCCTCGAGCGCTTGGCGCGAAAGGGCGCACGCCCGGTCAACGGGCTGTCGAGACAGGTTGGACTCACCAGCGGCTCGATGACGTCGGCGGTGAAGCGACTCCATCGCCGAGGCTTGGTCGAGACGCGAAGNGACCTTGACGACAAGAGGGTAGTTTGGGTTTCCGTTACCAAGGAGGCGGAAGAAATCGTCGAGCGCTTTTCACAGCTTCGTGGAGAAGCTTTGGAGACGGTATTCCAAAAGTGGTCAGAAAGGGAGCGCAGNGTTCTAATCAACCTGCTGCGNAGAGTTCGCTCGGATGCGGAGTCGAACGAGCGGGTTCCCGCCTGAACGCCTTGGCCACCAAGGGCGAGGGTCTCGCGGGTTATGCNCCATTCCTAAAGTCCACCATGGCAGGGTGCACGCGGTGCGGGGAGCTTTAATGGGGGCTGTGGAGGCCGCTCGAAAAGCTCACCCAGGTGACCAAGTGTTGAATGGCTCCTTGCTTGTAGAGACGCCGGCGTTAGTTTCCAGCTCCATCCANCAATGATTTTCCTTATTAACATTCTCATCGTGGTGGCGCTCTTTAACGTCATTATCTTTGTCCACGAGCTCGGGCATTTTCTTGCCGCAAAGTGGAGGGGGCTTCGCGTGGATCGCTTCCAGATCTGGTTTGGTAAGCCCATTTGGAAGAAAGAAATCAACGGAGTACAATACGGCCTGGGTTGGATTCCTGCAGGGGGCTTTGTGGCGCTGCCTCAAATGGCGCCCATGGAGGCAGTGGAGGGGAAGAACCGAGAGCCCGGAGAGCAGGAGGAAAAGCAGGATTCCCTGCCTCCAGTAAAGCCTCTCGACAAGATTATCGTGGCCTTCGCGGGCCCCCTGTTCAGCTTCCTCCTGGCGATCGTCTCAGCCTTCGTGGTGATGGGGGTTGGTAAGCCCATGGATGCAGCCGAGAGCACCGTGATAGGATACGTTGCAAAGGACGGTCCAGCACATGGCAAATTACTGGAGGGTGATGAGATCCTCGCAATCAACGGAAAAAAAGTGGACGGGTTCGCNGGCTCGTTGAACTCGGTTCAGGAAAGCATCATGTTGAGCGAGGGAGACAAACTTGAATTCCTCGTCTCACGGGATGGATCACAGGTCACCGTGACGACCGAATTCAAGATTCCCGAGACGAAGTGGTGGGAGCGTAAGGCAATGCGGCAGGTTGGAATCTCGGTAGAAAACCAGACTGTGATAGACACCGTCCTTGACGGTGGACCGGCAGACCGGGCAGGAGTTAAAGTTGGCGACGTGGTTCTAGCCGTGAATGGCGAGGTACTGCGTAGCAGGTCGCGCTTCAGAGANATCGTGGAAGGCGCAGAGAACAGCGCCCTTCAGCTCATCGTTCAGAGAGATGGGGGAGAGAAGGAACTTTCGGTCACGCCACAAAGCCCAACAAACATAGAGCCACCCAGAGTCATGATCGGGGTGAGTTTTGGAAATGGGGGAGAATTTAATACGGCGCTCTTCTATCCCAACCCCCTGGAGCAAATCGAGGAGGTGTACAAAATGATGGAAACGACTTTGGTCAAAATAGCCTCTCCTAGGTCGGACGTGGGCATTCAGCATCTCTCGGGGCCAGTNGGGATCGGCGGGATGATGTACGACCTTTTGAGCACGGAAGACGGCTGGCGGCGGCTGCTCTTCTTCATGGTCCTTTTCAACGTCAACCTNGCAATTCTCAATATGTTGCCCCTGCCCATCCTTGATGGTGGGCACATCGTGCTCGCGCTCGGCGAGATGATCAGGGGCCGGCCAATCAAAGCCCGGGCTCTCGAGTTCGTACAATTTGCCTTCTTCTTTTTACTCCTTGGTCTGTTCCTCTTCATNACAAGCAAGGATGTAGCAGACCGCGTTGGCGGAGGCGGGGGCGGATCGGGCCCCACCACGTATGAGTGGCCGAGCGAAACGCCCTGAATAAATGTGGCGGCGATTCGCCTGAAGGGGCAAGTTCCGCCGTGNCAGATTCTCCCCTTAGACGGTTTGGTCCGTAGAGCGCAGGATGACGTCTCCGACTTCAACATGTGGAGGAGCCTCCAGAATATGGAGAACAGCGCGGGCGATGTCATCGGCCGCGAGCATTCTGGTATTTTCGCGGATGGCAGCGAGATCGGCTTCCCGGCCGCGGAAATAGTCGTTCACCAGAGGAGTATCTACAAAGCCTGGAGAGACCGAGCCGACCTGGTGAGGAAGTCCAGCAGCTTTCAATTCGGATCGCATCGATTCCGTGAGACCCTTGACAGCAAATTTGGTGGGGGCGTAGAACCCCCCGGTCGGAGGTACCCGGTGCCCGCTGAGGGAGGACACATTGACGATTCTTCCTCCTTCCGGGGCCATCATTTTGAGAGCCTGCTGACTGCACAGTGCGAGCCCGCGCACATTGACCTCCCACATTTCGTCCCAATCATCNACTTTGCCCTCTAGGAGGCTGGAAAGATAGGCGATCCCCGCGTTGTTGACCAGAATGTCGACCGAGGGGACCGCTTGTTGCAGAATTTCGAAAGCGTGGGCGATGCGGGCAGGCTGCCGGAGGTCGCATGAGATTGGAATAGCAGTTTCTGGGATTTTGCCAATATGGCGACAAAGCCCGAACACCCGGGCGCCCTTCCCCAGAAGGCTCTCGGTGATAGCGTATCCTATCCCGCTCGAGGCGCCGGTTACAACCGCGACCTTTCCATTCAGAGAATCCATGAAGGAAGAAGAGCAGAGCAGGGAATAGAGAGTCCAGTCGTAAGAATGGCATTCCGCGATGGCAGGCTATTCCACACAAGGAGCCCGCCGAGGCACGAAGACNTGCGCCTCGCTTCTTGCTTCCGGCATGGGGAGGCGTAAACATGCCGGCATGCGGACATTAACGGGCCTGCAGCCAAGCGGNACTCTGCACGTTGGGAACTACTTCGGGGCCATGCGGCCGGCAGTTGAACTGCAGGAGAAGGGAGAGGCGTTTTATTTCATCGCGGACTATCACGCGATGACTACCACGCATGATTCTGAAGAGCTGCGCGCCAACGTCAGGGGAGTAGCCTTGGATTTTCTGGCTTGTGGGCTGGATCCTGAGAAAGCGGTCTTCTGGAGGCAAAGTGACATTCCCGAGGTTTGTGAGCTGGCGTGGATCCTCTCCACGGTCTGTCCCATGGGCCTGCTGCAACGGTGTCATTCCTACAAGGACAAGGTCTCACAGGGAGTTGCCGCGAGCCATGCCTTGTTTGCGTATCCTGTTTTGATGGCGGCGGATATCCTTCTCTTCGACTCAGACCGGGTTCCGGTTGGAGAGGACCAGAAACAGCACCTTGAAGTTACCAGAGATCTGGTTACCAAAATCAACGAAAACTACGGGGAAGAAACCCTGGTTCTCCCTGAAGCTGTCATTCCTGATGCCGTTGCCAAAGTGCCGGGTCTTGACGGGCAGAAGATGAGTAAGAGCTATAATAATACCCTGCCGATCTTTGGTGAAGAAAAGGCCCTNCGAAAGAAGGTGATGAGAATCGTTACCGACTCGGCGGCGGTCGAGGACCCCAAGCCTGTCGAGGGCTCAGTCATTCTGGATCTCTTCAAGCTGTTTGCCACCGCGGAGGAATACAACGAGATGGTCATGGACCATAAGGCGGGCGGGATTGGCTATGGGGATTTTAAGAAACGTCTCTGGGAATCTTATTGGAACTTTTTCGCTTCCATGCGGGAGCGACGGCAGGAGCTGGCCGAGGACCCCGGATACGTTGACGGGGTTCTCAAGGAAGGCGCAAGTCGTGCGCGGGAGCAGGCAAGGGTGGTGCTCAACCGGGTGCGCCGGGCGGTCGGTCTGCATTGAGAAGTTCCGGAAAGAGAGTCTCTGCCCTCGTGGTTGGAAAGCGGCTGGAGCCGTGGCGCGGGCGTAAATATGTGCAGAAAACGTAATCTAACGCGTTTGAGCACCCGCCCTGTCTTGATCTTTTGAGTTTGACCCGTGGGGGGATTCAGCGGAAAATCTCAGGATAAATTAAAGAAAGCGGACAGGTGGAAAGCGATTTACTGCACACAGAAAAGATTCTTGCGGACCGGAAAGTGTTTTTCCTCGACTTGAAGGAAAATGCACGGGGGAAAGTGGTGAAGATTACCGAAGACGTATCCGGGAACAGGGANACGATAATGGTGCCTGCTGAAATCCTTGGTGATTTCATTGGGGCCTTACAGGATATTCAGGCCACATCCGAAGGAGAATCGGACGAAGAGCCTGATTCCGAGTAAGCCGGCTTTGGCCTCNTACCGCACCTGCCTCATACCCTCATAGAGGGCCACCGCTGCTGCAGTCGCCAGATTCAGTGATCTGGTTCCATCCGCCGCCATCGGAATGCGGACAAGTCGATCCGGAAATTCGGAAAGGAGGGATTGTGGTAGCCCACGTGTTTCGCATCCACACACGAGAAAGTCTCCCCGTTGGAAGGCANTATCCCAATGCGCGGTTGTTCCCTTGGTCGTGAGGAACCAGACCTGCCCCGGAGAGGTATTACCGAGCAGATCCTTGAGAGAGTCCCAAACTCTCACCTCAACGTCCTTCCAGTAGTCCAGTCCTGCTCGGCGTACTTGTTTATCGTCCAGAGAAAATCCGAGCGGCTTAACCAGATGGAGCGTAGATCCCGTAGCGAGGCAGAGTCGTCCTGCCGCGCCGGCATTGTGCGGGATCTCGGGTGCGACAAGGACAAGGTTAAACATTTCGGGCGTGAGGACGATCGTATATGCGTCGGGAAGAGCCGCAAAAAAAGCGACCTCCCTTCAGAGGTCGCTGTGATGATAACTAAGACACCGCACTCTTGCTTGTTCAGCTTGCGGCAGGTTCCGCGACATTCACGCGGCGGCCCTTGCGGTCGAAATAGACACTGCCATCGACCAAGGCGAAGATAGTATGGTCGCGCCCCAGTCCCACGTTCTCTCCGGGGTGCCACTTGGTGCCGCGCTGCCGGATAATTATGTTGCCGGCAATGACAGCTTCCCCGCCGAACTTTTTAACTCCCAGCCGTTTGCTGCGGGAGTCGCGCCCGTTCTTGACCGATCCTTGTCCTTTCTTGTGAGCCATGAGTTTCTGAGGGTATAATATGGAAAATAGTTATCCAGCAATGCCGGTAATTTCAACTTTGGTAAGAGCTCTCCGGTATCCTTTGGTTTTGTGATGGCCCTTTCGGCGTTTGAACTTGAAAGCCACGCCCTTTGGTCCACGGAACTGATCGAGAACCTTTGCCGTAACTGCGGCGCCTTCCACGAGGGGAGTTCCAACCGTGGTCGCTGAGCCGTCATTCACTAAGAGAACCTCGCCGAACCGAACCTCGCCATCGACTTCGCCCTCAAGCTTTTCAATATCGAGCTTGTCGCCCTCTTGGACGCGATACTGTTTGCCGCCGGTCTTGAATACTGCGTAGGCCATTGTTTTTAGGAGACGGGATGGAGCCGCTGCGCCAGAGGNGAAGCGGGCGGGGAATTCACCACAGCCTTACCGAGGGAGCAAGAAATTTTTGCCAAAGCCGTAGGAGGGAGGCAGAGTCCATCGGTATGGATTTCCCTCGGAAATGCGATAATCCCGCCGAAATGCGTGCGCTCGGGCGTGAGTTGGGGCGCGAACTGCAGCCTGGCGCGGTCATCGGCCTGGACGGCGATCTGGGGGCCGGTAAGACGGAATTCGTCAAGGGCTTGGCCGCAGGAATAGGGCACGAGGGACTCGTTACTAGTCCAACCTTTACTCTGCTCCACGAATATCCAGCTGCGAGCCGGGTTCTGTATCACCTCGATTTCTATCGAGTGGAAGCTGCAGAGGAGATTTTGGCGCTGGGATGGGATGACCTTCTGGAGGATCCAGAGGGCGTGGTGGCTGTTGAGTGGGCAGGCAAGTTTGCTGCGCTACTCCCCTCCGGGGCGTTGAGGCTCCGCTTCGATCTGGTTCCTGACGGAAGCCGCCGGCTTTTCCTGCAAGATCCCTGAGGGGGGTNCTGGCTCGGAATGCCTCAGAGCGAGGCCATGAATTCGGCTGGATTCGGCTGTTGCCGGGGAGACCCGCTGGTCGACATCGGTAACCGTGCGCACGCCAGCCTGCATCAATCGGACAGGAGCCTGAATGAGCCTTCCCGCAAGGGTGCAAGAGGAGAGGTTAGGCACGATAAGAAGAAGAGCGAATGGAAGGATATGTTTCACGATCTTTGGATGAAGGATACAATCGAACTGGGTGTGGCCTGAGTGGGCGGCTGGCGGGATGTTGCGATAGGTTCCCGGTGCTTAGGATCCCTTCTTGGTGAGCTCGGCCGCTCTGGCGAATACCTTGCCTTTGCCCTCTGCGACAATCTTGCCGTCCTTGCTGAGAAGCTTGTAATCAGGAACCGCACTAGGCATGTAATCCTCGAGTCCACTCTCCTTGACTTTGTCCATCATAACGGTCGGCCAGGGAAACCCTTCTTTTGCCGCCCAGGCCTCCGCGGCCTTCTTGTCACGGTCGAGGCTCACATGGATCATTTCGACGGAAGGATTGTTTGCGATCTCGGCTTGATATTGCTTCACCAACTGTGGAGCAGAAGTGCGGCAGGGCGGTCACCAGCTCGCTGAAAAATACACGATGTAATAGTCGGGAGACTTAGTGAGCTGATGCTCGGCAAAGCTCGTTCCCTCAACCTTGGAAAGAATGCCTGGCTTTGTCAGATTATTGCCTATTTTCTGNCCCTGTAGCGTGCCGCCGGTCCCTTCTCCGTCACTCGCAGCTAGAAGGATTTTATGACCTTCTTTCTTGAGGAAATTCCGGTCCGCTTCCGAGAGAAGGCTGATNGCGAAGGTCCTTATCTTGCCGCCCTCCATAAGGACGGTGACTGTTTTCGCGGTCTCACTCAGGGCGCGCAATTCTCCCTCAAAAGTCTTTGAGCCATCGGCACTGGTCCATGTTCGGGCGGCGAGGGGGACTTGGCAGATAAAAGCCAGAGAAGCGGCCAAGAGTAATAGTTTCATATTTATAGGGAATGATGGGACTGGCCTTATGATAGGAAGAAGCGTCACCAGGAAAGAAAAATGTTAATTTTTTAGGGAAATGGTCGCAAAGGCTTCCTTCTCGTCCTTGGTGAGAACAACACCCTCACGGTCTACGAGACGCACCTCACCTGGCCAAGCTTCATACTGGGTGAGCCCGGCCCTTTCGAGGTCGGAGAATAATATAGTCGGCCAAGTAAACCCCTCTTGACGAGCCCATGCGAGGGCATCCCCTGAGGTTTCATCGCAGCTAACGTGAATGAGAGCCACTTCGGGGTTCTTCGCAATCTGTGTTTGGTATTTCTCCAGCAACTCTGGAGCATGCTCCCGGCAGGGGCCTCAGGTGCTTCCACTGAAATTAAGGAGATAATATCGGGGCGCTTTCGGCAGATCGGCTTGCACGTAATCGCCCCGGACGAGGTAATTCGTCAGGCCAAGAAGCTTGCTGCCGAATGCCTGTGTCTTGAGAGCAGCGATGACCTCAGGGTCGGGCGCCGGAGGGCGCTCTTGCAGTCCCTCGGGAGCGCCCGAGTTGAAGGGTGGTCCCGTCTCTTTGCAGGAGACAAGCATCATTAGGCATGTAGTGCCAACGAGCAGCAAGTTCCACAGGACCGGGGGGTGAAAGTGTTTGGTATTCAAGGTTACGGAGGGAGCGGAATTTCTCTCAAGGTTTTTATCCGGACGGACTAGCGGGACTCCAGAGATCCCTCAGGAATCCCCTGAGAAGCCCCCAGGCGCGCTTGTCTGCCTCAGGGCTGTAAGCCTGAGGAATCCGGAACTTTTCGCCAACGATGTCGGCATTCGGAACGGTGAAGCTCTGCATCGCATTGGGGAAGGGAACGATCATAAGATCTGTTTTGACGCTCGCCATTTCATCACGGAAAGCCTCTACCTTGCCCTTTCTGAGATGGACGTAAGGGTCCTCGAGAGCGTCGCAGACCATCACCTTGGCGGTTGCCTTCCGAATGGGGGGCTGAGAGGGCACTACGTTAAATAAAGGATGAAAAGCAATCACGGCCCCAAGCCCGCGCATTCCATTCCTCGCCATCTGAAGACAGACGTCTCCGCCGCTTCCATATCCGATAGCCGCAATCTTGGTTCCGTCCACTTCTGGGCGCCCCCTGAGAAATTTAAGGTGTGCCAGCACTCTAGCATTCATTTCGCGCTGGTTCGCTTTGAGGGATCCGTCCATTTTCAACGCAGTTTTTGGGTCGTGCGCTTTCTGTCCGTTTCCATAAACATCCATTGCCAGTGCGGCATAGCCTAGTTCGGCAAGCATCTCCGCCCTCATGCGGACGTAATCGTTATGCCCCCACCATTCTGGACAAACCAGAATTCCCGGATAAGGGCCAGGCACCTTTTTCGCCGGGAGTGCGAGGTAGGCCTTGGCTGCGACGTTGCCCGCCTTGAAAGTGACTTCCTCTGACCGATAGTCCGGGCCGAGATCTTCTACAGGTTTTCGGGGCGTTTCCTGATTATCAGGGGAGGGCGCGGACTCGTCCTCAAGAGCTGCTCCCTGCCCCGCGAGGGCGACGATAGCTGAGCCCGTGAGCAGAGCCTTCAGAAAGGAAACAGACTTCATACGATATCGAGGTTAATCGGAGTTAGGGCTACCGCAAGGCAGCAAATAGAGAGCCCGGGCCGGCAGGGTGGCGGGTTGCAAGCTGATAGATCGAGCGGGTTTCGCATTCTTCATAAGCGTCCGAACCCATCTTCGCCCGGAAGCGCATCGCGGCTCTGGTTCCCCCCCCTCTGCGGTAGAAGCGCTCTGGTGCGGGGCGTCATCGGATGGGCTCGAATACAACCCTCCGTGATATGGTCGCTTCAAGGTGCCGTAGTGCCTGAGACAGGGCGCAAAGGGCCCTCTCGGGTGTGGGAAAATTGGGAAAGGATGACGAAAATTCTCATAGAAAACACGAATTGAACGGAAAAATGCCCTTCTGGCAAACTGAGGATTTTCGGGAAAAGAGGGCGATTTAGCTACACATACCAAGATATTTAAGCCATCTTTAAAGGCGTGAAGGCGATGAATGATCTTCCGGCCCCCGTGGCGCTCTGCCGGATCGCTCGGGTGCGAGATTCATCGGCTCAGCGACAGGGCCATGAGTGAGGATTTGGACATAGAATTGATTCAAATAGCCCGGGAGGCTCGCGAATCGGCGTATGCTCCTTATTCAGGCTTCCGGGTGGGCTCCGCACTACGTGCTCGTTCTGGCCGCATTTTTACTGGCTGTAATGTTGAGAACTCTTCTTACGGGCTGACAATCTGTTCTGAGCGAGTGGCATTGTCCAAGGCGGTTTCGGAGGGAGAACGCGAGTTTGATTCTATCGTAATCTGCGCCCCGGGAGCTCCGGCCCCTTGTGGAGCATGCCGCCAGGTTCTCAACGAATTCTGCCCCGACGTCGTCGTATTTCTGGTTGATCCGCACGCGACTCCTGTTGGGAAAGTCAATCTCAAGCAGCTGCTGCCGTCGGCGTTCGACGGCTCTTTCTTGGATCCAACCTGCTGAGCACAAAAAATTTTTGAGAGCGATGGCTTACGGAAAACAATACACTGTCAAACGAGGTCCAGCTGATCCAGATCTCAAGGGACCCTCTTTTCGATCAGGTTTCCGGACAGAGGGCGCGAACCGATTTTTGGAACTGTCGCGGCGGGAGGTCAAAATAGGATTTAATCTCAGAGGCGAAGTGAGTGTAGTGCTTGAACCCGAGGCGGTGTGCGATGACCTGCAGGGAGAACCCCTCGGCAACAAGTCGTCGGGCGAGGAGCATCCGGTGCCGCCGGAACAGCTCCTTGGGTCGAAGGCCAGAGGCCCTCTCGACAGCATATTCCAATTGCCTGTTGGTAAGCTTCAGATGCTCCGCGACTCCCGAAACAGAAAATTCCTCTTCCTCAGCCAGCTCGAGCAAGTCTTCGCCGTTTGGGCACCTGAAGTGCTGTCCTTCGCGTGTAATGGTGAATTTTGGGGGTTCTTGCGACATGATAGTAACGGGGAAAGATTGCTCACAGGACCAGACTTCTAAGCATATCAGCAAGCAAGCCCGTCCTTACTTTCACACCATTTTTGATCTCAGCTACCTAGTCAATGCAGAAAGGATCTTCGCTTCTCACCAGTGTTGTAGTTTGCCGCAACAGCCAAGGCTCTGAGATTACGGCCAATATCCTGAGGCTTCGCCGCTACTCCGTAGCTTTTGAGATCTATAATCCTTATAGCATTCTTCAACTCTCTGAGGTCCTGCGGGATTTCAGAATCAGGGTTGGCGACAGAGTAGTTTATCAGGGAGAAGCGGTTGTTACAGGTCTTGTGAACACGGGGATCCTGCTGGTGTGCGAAGCGACTCTTGGAAACGCCTGGCTTGATGTAGATTTCCTCTCGGACCGGGAGGGTCGTGATCCTCTCGCAAACCAGTTTGACGCTTTCGTCCAAGATTGGAAGCGAGCCCATGAGGTTGATCTGTCTTTCAAGTTAACGGTGGCAGACATGCAAAACCTGCTTGTCGGGATGCAGCGGTGGATGGAGCAAATAGACTTGGGCATACGGTCAACAGCGTCTGTGGACCGCCCTACTCTTGAGCGAGAGATCATCGATCAGCTACAGGGCAGCGTTTTGGAGGAAATGCAGGCAGCAATGGCCAGTTTCGAGGAGTCGGTCGGCAAAATCCCTGAGGGTCGCGAGGCAACGCATAAGTTTTATGTCCGCCGTCAGATTCATCCGCTGGTCCTTTGTTCTCCATTTACCTATCGCACCTTTCACAAACCACTCGGGTATGCCGGGGACTATGAAATGGTAAACATGATGGTGAGAGATTCCTACGAGGGCGGATCTCTTTTCGCAAAACTCATCAATCATTCCTTCCTGCAGACGCCTCCTGTTGTTGCGCACCGCAATCGCATTTCTTATCTCACCAGGAAGCTTAAGGGTGAGGCTGAGCGCAACGCGATGAAGGGAAGGAGAACTCGCATTCTCAATCTAGGTTGTGGTCCTGCGCACGAAGTGAAGCAGTTTCTGGAGAATGAAGAACTCAGTGATCTATGCGATATCACCCTTCTGGATTTCAACTCCGAGACAATCGAATATACCCGGAAGGAGCTCACCCGGGTTCGAGCCCAGGCTGGCAGGGTGGCGCCAATTTCCCTCCTTCAGCATTCGGTCCACAAGCTCTTGCGGCAGGCCTCGACCGGGGACGTGGATCTGAAGTGGGAATCCTTCGACATGGTCTACTGCTCGGGCCTCTTTGATTATCTCTCCCAGCGGGTTTGCCGCCGCCTCAACGATCTATTCGCCCGCCTTCTTGCCCCCGGGGGCCTCATGCTGGTTACGAATGTCAGTGATACAAATCCCAGCCGCGCATGGATGGAATACGTTCTGGAATGGAATCTGATTTACCGGGACGACAACGCCATGATGGAGATAGCGCCCCTCAACGGCGGCCAATTCGAAACAACTCTCGACCGGGATGAAACCGGAGTGAATCTGTTCTTAGAGGTTCGTAAAAATGACGACCATGGGAAAAGCTGATCCAGAGCTGGGAGGGGGACCATCACTGCTCCAGCAGAGGTTTGAAGCTCAGGAGGACGAGCACCGTCTCCTGAACTATCGCCGAGGCGCTCTTCTGGCCGCGGTCTTCATCGCGTTGGGAGCTGGAATGGACTGGGCGGCCTTTGGGACTCCTTCTGCGCAGAGCCCTGAGGGAGTTGTGGGCACCCTTTTCCTGCTTCGGATGGCGTGCTCTTGCGGGCTCTTGTTCGTACTTTTTCTTCTTTATCGGGTCCGCAGCAAGTCACGTCGAACGCTTCATCTGCTTGGCCATCTCGTCGCCTTAATCCCGATGGTGACTATTCACGGGATGCTCTCCGAGACCGGGGGAGGGGGCTCGCCATACTACGCAGGTTTGAATCTCGTCATGGTCGGAACGGTGCTGCTTCTTCGGTGGCGATGTATCGACGGGGTGATCAGTTCGACTCTCTGCATAGCAGGCTACCTTGCGGTAGCCCTAAACACCTCGACCAGTGTTCAGGATATAACGATCGCCTTGTTTTTCCTCTTTGTGACTGCGGCATTCGTCTGTATCGGACTTTACTTTTATAATAAGCTTCGATTCGCGGAGTTTTGTCTGCGAGAAGAGGTGGTCTCCCAACAGGAGGCTCTGGCGGAAAACCACCGGAAACTCCAGAACCTCGACGAAGCAAAAACGCGGTTCTTTGCCAATATCAGCCATGAGTTACGCACTCCACTCACGCTCATGCTTGCGCCTATCGAGAAGATGCAAAACCTCAATTTGGTGCAAAACGACGCCAAGGTTTCCGAGCTTGTAAACGGGATGGAGGATAACGGGATGCGGCTCCTTCGCCTCATTAACGATATTCTCGACCTGGTGCGGATGGATAGTGGCGAGATGCCGATGCGGCCTGAGCGATTCTGTCCTCTGACCTTCATAGATGGTCTTGGGAGGAACCTGCAGCCCATGGCCGACCGAAAAAGAATCGCGCTACGCTGGGAGGCATTATGCGGGGAGGCCGAAGAGGTGTATCTTGATCGGGACCGCTTGGAAAAAGTCGTTCTGAATCTGGCCGTGAATGGATTAAAATTTACTCCAGCGGGAGGGGAGGTTTCGCTTTCAGCCGCACTCGATGATGGCCACCTGATTCTTGAGGTGGAGGACAATGGCGCTGGAATGAAAGAGGATCAGCTCAACTCTGCGTTTGAGCGCTTTTGGCAGGCCGACACCTCCGCGGCTAAGAAGCACAATGGTGTTGGGATCGGGCTCGCTCTGGTAAAGAGCCTGACCGACTCGATGAACGGCACTATCGCCATAGAAAGCGAGTATGGGAAAGGTACTAAATTTACGATCTCCGTGCCTCTTCTCGCTCTGCCGGATGGTTCTCGAGCAGTGCCTTCCGGGACGGATGATCCTCTCACTCAGATTCACAACGAAGCCCGCATACGCGGGGCGCTGGGGACAGCGGCCCCCCGCCGCGGCTCGACTGAGCCATTCGTGGCAGTGGGTTCCAGTTTGGACGGCTCCTTCAACAAGGAGCTCGTTCTCATTGCGGAAGACGAAAATGGATTGAGGCGCTTCCTTAAAGGAGAGATCGAGGAAATGGGATGTGGGGTTATTGAGGCCTGTGATGGCATGGAGGGATGGGAGCTGGCACGACAGTTTGAGCCCCAGTTGATCATTCTCGATTATATGATGCCGGAGATGGATGGGATCACCCTGACCCAGAGGCTTCGGCAGCATGACTCTACCTCGCAAGTTCCCATTCTTCTGTTAACAGCCGCGGCTGATGAAACGCCTCGCATTCAGGCTCTTGAGGCGGGGGTCAGTGATTTTTTGACCAAACCGTTCACGACCGCCGAGCTCCGATTGAGGATTCGCAACCTTCTTGACCGACAGAGCTACCAGAGAGAGCTCGGATTGATTAACCGGGAACTCAGGGTAGCGGTAGATGAACGCGATGTTGCGCTAGAAGAGATCAAGGAGAACGAGGCGCGGTTATTGCAGGCAGAAACCCTTTCTTCGCTGGGACGGATGAGCGCTGGCATCGTTCACGAGGTTAACAACCCGATGAACTACGTTAAAACCGCGCTGCATGCACTCCGGATGTATGCCGATGACGTGGAAGAGCAGGAGCGTGCGGATTTTCAAGAGACGATTGCCGATGCGGAGGAAGGTGTGAACAGGGTCATCCGGATCGTCAGTGATTTGAGATCCTTCACCAAGGGAGAGGCCGTCCTTAAGGAGGAGATAACCATAGCCGAAACCGTTGAAAATGCGCGAAGACTGCTGGCGGGAGAGCTCAGCGGGATATCCTTCGAGGTAGAGGTCCCGGAGAGTCACCGGGTAGTTGGAAACGCGAACCAGCTCTGCCAGGTCATGGTTAACTTGATCCAGAACTCCGCCCAAGCTCTCGAAGGGGCCCGCGAGCGCGGAGTCGAGCCATGTATCACGGTTTCCTCGGCCCGGAGCGGAGAGGGCCATGTGGAGATAAAGGTTCAGGATAATGGGCCGGGGATTGCGGCGGAAGATCTGGATCATGTTTTCGACCCCTTCTTCACCAAGAAAGAAGTGGGTGCCGGAATGGGACTGGGCCTGAGCATCTGTCACAGGATTATTGAATCCCACGATGGCCGGATCGAGGTCGAGAGCGCGTCCGGGCGGCCAACCGAGTTCCGGGTGATCATCCCCCGGCCCTCGCAGGGAGAGATGGATGCCGAAGAGTCTGGCCTTTCCGCGGGCAGGCCTGAGGAAGAGAGCTCCCTCCAAGAAGTGAAGGCGGATACTGCGGACCTCCAAAAAGCGTGGGAAAAATGAGCCAGCCAACTCTCGATTATCGCCAACATCTCATTCTGTTTGTCGATGATGAACAGAAGACACGAAAATATTTTGCCAAGCTCTTTGGGAAAACGTTCCGAATCGTCCTTGCTGAGGATGGAGCAGAGGGCCTCGAGCGGTTCCGTGAATACCAGGACGAGATAGGGGTGGTCGTTACCGATCAGCGGATGCCGAAGGAAACAGGCAGCGATTTTCTCGAGAAGGTAGCTCTCCTTAAACCCGGGGTCGTCCGGATTCTTTCTACGGCGTATGCGGACATTGATGCCGCCGTCTCCTCGGTCAATCAGGGCGGCATTTATCGCTATGTAACCAAACCGTGGGAAGTCCCGGAACTGGAAGTCACGCTAAAAAGAGCCATGGAGCTCTATATAGTTCGGTTGGAGAGGGAAGAGCTCGTCCGCCAGAAAATGATGAGCGTGGATATCCTCGCGGCATCGGACCGGATCATGTCGCTTGCAGCTCTGGCGGTATTCCGGGATACCGGTATTCGCCATGTCGGCGAGGCTCTCAGAATAGTAGTCCGCCTCGCGGAAGATCCGCGGGAGAGATCCCTTTCCGAGGCTCTCGGCCATGAGGGACTTTCTTGGCGCGAATTGTATCGCCGCCACTTATCGTTTCTCGGCGCCGTGCACTCCTACCTCCCCACGGATTTAACCAGCCCGACGAGCCTTGACTATAATGATCGATGCCGCGTTCGCGATGCGCTTGAGCCAGCTGTCTCTGGCAGTTCCGTTGTTGAATGGAGTGAGGCACGTGGCGCACCGCCTGACTGGCCCGGGCCGCTCGAGAGCCTCCAGGAAGTGGTGGTTCCCTTGGTTCAGTCTCTTGCGAGGGCAGTTGAGAGCGATGGGCCTGTTCGACTAGAGGAATGCCTTTCTGGACTTGAGCTAATCTTTCCTGCCCACCCGCTGCGCGCGCTTCTTGCTGTAATCATGAGCTCTAGTGCGGAGGAGCCTCCCAGAGAAACCCTGAACCTGATTGGAGCCTGCATGCGCATAGCGCACCACGGTGGCGCTTTCGATTTTCTTCCAGACCCAAGCCGGAATGAGATTCGATTGCGGATAGGATTTGACGTTTCCCGGATTGAGCGGGCGCCCCATGACCCATTCGAAGAGCTGGCAGCAGAGCTCGTAGGCAACGAACTGTTCTGGTCTCGCTTTGTTGATTAGCGCTCACCCCTAGAAACATCACCACCCACTAACTGAAATGATTAAACTCGTTTATTGCGTTCACCGTAAAGCCGGGATGCCTCAGGAAGAATTCTTCCGCTACTGGAAAGAGAATCACGGCCCACTCGTCAAAAGCTTTGCCGAAGCGCTTAATGCCGGAAAATATGTTCAGAGCCACCTTCTGGAATCTCCTCTCAATCAAGTGGCACAAGAGGGGCGTGGTGCTTCTGGTCCTTATGACGGGATCACAGAAATCTGGTGGAATTCCCATGAGGAGCTTCTGGAAGCAATGCAAACGCCGGAGGGCGTTTCGGCCCACGAGAAGCTTATTGAGGACGAGGCCAGATTCTGCGACCTTTCCAGATCGTCTATTTTCCTCACAGAGGAGCACTCCATTTTTGAATCTCTGTGAAAGCGCACGAACCCGCCCCCAAAATGACACCTCCTCATTCTCTTCAATTTTCTACCCCGCCCGCCATGCGAGTCATCTGCCTTCTTCTTGCTACGGTAGCGGGTCTTCATGCCAACGGTTTCTACATACCGGTCCAAGATCCCTTTGCGGCTTCTCGAGGGAATGCTTTTGTAGCAACCGCTGACCGGCCGTCCGCAGTTTTTTATAACCCTGCCGGATTGACGCAGCTTGATTCCGCGGCAGTGCATCTCGGCCTCTACGGTGTGCGTCTAGGAATCGATGGCGAAACAGCGATAGATGGAGGAAGCCATCAGAACAAAGCAGAGTTTATTCCCCTTCCCCAGTTTTATGCCGCTGCGCCGCTCAACGAACGCCTGTCAGCGGGGGTTGGCCTGAACGCGCCCTTCGGCCTGCGCACCGACTGGGGAGCAAGCACTCCTTTCCGGGCTGTTGCAACCGAGACGGACCTTACCTACGCCACGGCCTGGGGCGTCCTTGGTTATGAGTTAAGTTCCGACCTTTCTATCGGAGCGGGTCTTGCCCTCACTTATGCTGATGGAACTCTGAAGCAATTTTTGCCTCCGCCAAATCCGCCCGCGGAATTTGGCTTCGAAGGAAATGATTATTCCACTAGCTGGATTGCGTCGCTGTTGTGGCAGCCAGGTGGCAGACACTCCTTCGGCCTCACTTACAGGGCCAAGACTGAACTTGACCTTTCGGGGTTTGCGGCGGCTCCGGAAGTCGGTCTTGCCGTTCCAGCGGCTGCCTTGGATCTGGTTACTCCGGACACTCTGGTTGCAGGATACGCTTTTCGGCCTAACGAGCAGTGGACACTGGAAGCTAATGTTGAGTGGGTGAACTGGAGGCGCCTGAAAGTTTCAACCCTGCGGCAGGCGCCGCTGCCGGACAACCCGATCCCCTTTAACTGGGAGTCTAACTTCATGTATGGATTCGGGGTAACATATGCTCCCAACAAAACATGGGCCTTCAACGCAGGTTATATTTTCATAGAAAACAGCCAGCCGGATCTTAATTTTAATCCGGCTATTGCCGATGCCGATCGGCATTGGCTGAGTGCCGGGGTAAGCTACCGGGCGACGACCTGGACGGTCGATCTGGCCTACCAGTACGCATTTTCAGATCGGACAGTTCTTGATCCAACCCCTGAATTTGATGCCGGTGACCTGGTGGCCGGAGCCTACGGTTCGCGTTTTCATGGGTTAATGCTCTCGTTTAACCGCTCCTTTTGAGGGCCCAGCCTGACTACTTGCTCTTGCAGGTGTGCCCCGCGGCGGGCAAAGTTTTGGGAAACCCAGTTCGTATGCGAGTTCTTTCCCTGTTCCTGCTCGGGATCGCGGTTCTTTCCGTGGCGGTTAACGTCACAAGGGCCTGTGCCGCATCCGCGGAGCGGCATTGGGCTTTTCAGATGCCTGCCCGTCCCCCTTTGGCGGGAAAGAGCCACCCTGTTGATGAACTCCTAGCTATCCGTCAAAGGGAGAAAAACCTCAAACCGGTGCCCGATGCTGCCCGTGGGGTGCTCCTGCGGCGTGCATGGCACGTGGTTGCCGGGCTTCAGCCTCCGGCCAATCTGGGTGCTGAGGTCTCTGGAGCGACGGGAGAGCCTCTGTCGGAATGGAGTGCCCGCATGATCGATGAGGTCCTATCTTCCCGTCACTATGGAGAGCGCTGGGCTCGCCATTGGTTGGACGTTACTCGCTATGCTGATACCAAGGGCTATGATTTCACAGCGGGACGTCTCTTTCCATTTGCGTTCACTTACCGGGATTGGGTCATAGAATCCCTGAACAAAGACCTGCCTTATGATGAGTTTCTCCGGAGGCAAATCGCGGCGGACCTTATGGATGTGCCCATACGAGAGCAGGCCGCTCTCGGCTTTCTTACTCTGGGACGCCGCTATCTCAATAAGCATGACCTCATCATTGCAGACCGGATCGATGTCACCTTTCGGAGCACAATGGGCCTAACCATGCAGTGCGTGCGTTGCCATGATCACAAGAGTGACCCGCTCACCATGCGAGATTACTATGGGCTTTACGGGGTATTCGATAGTACTGAGGAGGTGCCCGAAGGCGAATTGCCCGTGATCGCTTCCCCTGAGGACTCGCCCGGCTACCGGGCGTTTCGCCAAGAACTTCTTAAGCGGGCCAATACCGCGCATGATTATGCGGCAGAAAAGATCAAGGGTTACCAACGGCCTTCGAACCCGCTCGATTTTGACCGCAAGAAGGCTCTCTCGCAGCTCAACCAGACCGAAAGAGGTAAATACCGGGGGCTCTTGGCCAAGATGGACGAGCTGGAGGGCAAATCGGAATTTGCGCCCTCGAGGGCAATGGCCGTCCGCGACCGACCGCGCCCCAGGGAGCCGGTCATCTTTGAGCGAGGGCAGCAATCCAGTCGAGGCCCCAAGGTTCCTCGAGCATTTCCGGCCTTCTTCCGAGAAAATCCCGCCGATACTTTTAAGAAAGGCAGTGGGCGTCTTGAGCTCGCGCATGAGCTGACTCGCAAGGGGAATCCGTTAACTGCCCGGGTCTGTGCAAACCGAGTCTGGATGCATGTCATGGGAAGCCCGCTCGTGAACACTCCGGGAGATTTCGGATTACAGGCGCCACCCCCGCTGCACGCGGATCTTCTCGATCATCTGGCACTTTACCTTCAGGAGCAAGATTGGTCGGTGAAGGCCCTGATTCGGCATATCATGACCTCGCGGGCATGGCAGCGCAGCAGCAAGGCGGGTCCCGAGCACGCCCAGAGCGACCCTGAAAACCGATATTATTTCCGTAGCAATCGTCACCGAAAAGACCTCGAGTCTTGGCGCGATACGACCTTGCAGGTGAGCGGCCGTCTTGATCTCCGGGCAGGGGGCCGCCCCGTGAAAATCCACGAAGCTCCGTTTCCGCCTCGCCGCACAATTTACGGCCTTATTGAGCGCCAGAATACACCGTCCTTCTTTCGAATCTTCGACTTTCCGGACTCCAGTCAGCCCGTTGTAAAGCGGGCCACCACCACTACTCCGAATCAGGCCCTCTATCTGATGAACAGCCCTTTCATGCACGAGCAGGCACGAGCCGCAGCTGGGCGGTCCTCAAGGCATGAAAATGAGCAAGTGCGAATCAACGCTCTCTATAATCAGATTCTCAAACGGAATCCTTCACTCGCAGAATCGGCAGGGGCCGCACGCTTTATTGAATCTACTTCCGGGAAGAAGGCCCAGACCTCCGGAGCGTGGAGCTATGGACATGGACGCCTGCTTCGGGATACCGGGCGGGTGGAATTCAAGACCTTGTCCCACTATACTGGAAAAGTGTGGCAGGGAGGCCCTGAGCTACCGGCGTCGAAGACCGGATGGGTGCACTGGCATTCTGCCGGGGGCCACCCGGGAAAGGGTGACCACGCTGCTATTCTTCGGTGGGTGGCTCCGAGAAGCACAAACATCGAGATCACTGGCGAGCTTTCCAAGCCTGCTCTCAAGGGCGATGCCGTGCGCGGCCTTGTTGTTGCCCGGCGCTCAATCGCCGGTCAATGGACTGTGCTTCCGGGGAAAAAGGCTCTGACGCCGTTGAGCCTGGAAGTCGCAGCTGGGGAGGCAGTTGACTTTCTGGTTGAGTCAACCGGGAACGAAGCGTGGGACAGTTTTCTATGGAGTCCTGTCATTCACGAGCGGGGAGAGCATGTTCCTCTTGCGGAAGCCCGGGAGGGGTTCTCCGGCCCTGCGCTGGACCGGTGGCCTTTGCTCGCGCAGGTCTTACTTCTCTCAAATGAGTTTCTTTACGTCGATTGACCGGTGGCGCAACGGGCCCCTAGTAGAGCAATGACACATCACGCAACAAACCCCGAACACCTCTTTCTGACGAGGCGCCAACTCTTATCGCGTTGCGGCATGGGCATGGCCGGGGTGGCCCTCAATGGGGTGCCGGGGTTGGTCGCTGCGGCGGAGAATCCCGGGGTAGAGATCGGCATGAATCCGCTTTCGCCACGACGCCCTCAGTTTCCAGGCAAAGCCAAGGCCGTCATCCACCTCTTCATGAATGGGGGACCCTCGCATCTGGACACTTTTGATCCCAAGCCGGAGCTGACCAAGCTGCACGGCAAGGAGTTGCCGAAGATGCTCAAGACGGAAAGGCCTACCGGGGCGGCCTTCAAGTCGCCGTTCGAATTTTCGCACATGGGACAGTCAGGATTGGAGGTTTCCAGTCTCTTTCCCGAGGTGGGCAGAATGGCCGACGACCTCTGTGTGATTAGGTCAATGTATGCGGATGTTCCCAATCATGAGCCTTCTCTGCTTCTTATGAACTGTGGGGATGGTCGTCTTGTGAGGCCTGCCATGGGATCATGGGTCACCTACGGACTTGGGTCGGAGAATCAGAATCTTCCAGGGTTTGTTGCCATGTGCCCTGGTGGATATCCTATTCAGGAGACCCAGAACTGGCAGTCGGCGTTTTTACCCGGGGCCTTTCAGGGAACCTATGTGGATACAAGGCATTCCGACCCTGAAAAGTTGGTGGAGCATATTGAGGCAAAGACTGCAGGATCCGAGCAAAGGCGTCAGTTGGACCTTCTTAAGGAACTGAATGAAAATCATCAGAGAGAACGGAGCCACGATGCCAGGCTCGAGGCTCGCCTGCAGTCTTTTGAACTGGCCTACCGCATGCAGATGGAGGCGAGTGACGCCTTTGACATCAGCAAGGAGCCAGAAGAGATCCGCAAGATGTACGGGAGAGGAACGCAGGCGCGTCAAATGCTCATTACCCGGCGGCTCATTGAGCGCGGGGTCCGATTCGTTCAGGTGTGGCACGGTGCCGGGCAGCCCTGGGATAACCATGATGATTTGCAGAAAAATCACCAGAAGCTGGCACGGGAATGTGACCAGCCGATTGCCGCTCTACTCAAGGATTTAAAGATGCGAGGACTTCTCGAAGAGACCCTCGTAATGTGGGGAGGGGAGTTCGGGCGTACGCCAACGGTCGAGATGCCCAAAAAAGGATCCAACGCCGGGAAAATCAACGGCAGAGATCATAATCATTATGGATTCTCGGTCTGGCTTGCCGGTGGAGGAGTAAAGGGTGGCTACGTCCATGGNGCAACNGATCCATTTGGGTTTCAGGCCGNGGAAAAGCCGGTGCANGTNCATGATCTTCAGGCNACGATTCTCCANCTTCTGGGCTTTGATCACGAAAAGNTNACCTATCGCTACTCTGGACGAGATTTNAGACTNACCGATGTCCACGGTAAGGTNGTNNAGGAAATNCTNGCCTGAAAANNAGTNCAAAAGCGNNGNANGCNAATGCGNTCGTTTTGAGCTTCCGATGAAANCTANCCGCGCAGTTCNTCAAAAACCTCCGGGTCGTCCCNGAGNTTTTTCCGGATGCTGTTGATTCTTGGACCAACGGCTCTTGAGGCTTTCAACNAGATCCTNCCCTCCGCTCGAGGCATTTTCTTCAACCNCCTTGCAGATNTCGATGGCGGCCTNCAGATAGTCTTCAAACTTCTCGTGAATTTTGCCGTCNAGCTCCTCGAGTTCCTCTCGNGCATCNNCAGCAGCGGATTCNGCCTCNTCGGCCTCGCTNAATTTGCCNCNCATCATGGTGCGTTGNACNCGNNTGAAGACCGCTGAAGAGCGGGAATCAATCTCGTGNAANCTCCCGCCTACGGAAAGCNTCTCGNGNGCNTCNCCNCGGATNTGGTCGAGCAGAAGCTTTGCGGAAATATGGTTGGGCATGGCTTCGAGGACNGCCTCNAGGCGCTCCTGCACCCGGGTATTTTTCAANGCGGCATCACCNTGGTCGGCNANAACNTCTGCGANAGCNTTGAAGTCNTCGAGGGTGGACTGAACNTCCTTATCCTTTTCCTCNCGGGAAAGGGCCCGCGCTTCGNNCATGTCCTTCATGGTGAAAACCTGAATGTCCAGCANTTGCTGGAANCCATCGAGNACAAGNATNTCATTCACNNCCTTGGNGTTACCTTCNGGNACGCCAACNATNGTNCATTCTCTCCGGGTCGCNCCGCGAATTTTGGCAGCAACACCNCCGATGCTGGTTACTTTTCCATTNGGAGTGATGCCNCCGGTGCAGGCGAANCCCTCATCNAGCTTTTCCCCTGTAAACAGCGNATCGAGCATCAGCGCCATNGCNGTTCCNGCGGANGGCCCATCGACTCGCTGNTCACGATCCTGAAATACNATACTGACCTGATAACCGTNCGGGACCATTCCTTTNGGCTCATANGTAATTCGGAGNTAATCCCGGATTGATTTGAGGCTGTTCCCCATCATNTCNCCGACNTTCTGGTCAATNTTGAACTCAATNCCTTTGNTNCCTTCCTCCCGCAGAGCCGTTGCAATAATTTCACTGGCNGCTCCTGCGTGCTTCCCGCTNCCGAGAGTNACNACNACNAGNCCTACGACNGAACTTTGATTCGANGCGAGTCCTTTGGCGTCGCCTCCGGGCATCTTTTCCTTCCTTGGCTCCATCCGGCCGCCTTGGCCNAAGGGGTTCCACGGNGTTTCTTTTACNACNGCTTTTCCTTGTAGCTGATCCCAGTCGACCTCAACACCATCGNCCTCCAGCTCTTTCTGTATNCTTTCNAGGTTTTCNGCGTATCTGTGATCGGGGAGNAGGCGNAGAGCGACATCCACGCAGTAGGCNGCGCAGATCTTGTTNTCCTCGTTTTCCTTATCCTTNAGGAGGGTGCGCACNCCNCGATAAATATTTCCNACGAGGCGATCCTTNCTGGTNCCACTGCTCCCGTAGGCTTCAGCNTCCTGCTCNAGTTGCTCGTAGGTNGTCTTGAAGGATTTGGCCTCNGGATTGATGCGCCCTGCTATCCCGAGNGCGTTTGACCGGAGCAGGTTGGGNACCTTNCCATTCTTTTCNTCGGGATCAAAGTCACTNGCGATGCGGGCCAGAGCNGCAACGAGGCCCGATTTGTCAAATGTCCCTCGTCTGCCGAAGTCGAGTTCTTCCGTATCGAATAACTCTGCNTCCATGTCAGGAAGNTAGAAGAGTGTGTCTTCCTGAGCGCAAAGGCAGGGCNCAAAGANAAGAGCACAGAGNGGNAGAGNGNGGAAAANCTNGANNTTCATCNGGTCGNTGGGAGAAAGCCTAGNGGATCAAGNAGNGGCGCTAAAGCAAAAGCGTCNCGAGAGCTCGNNTGGACNGCCNTCCTGNGGGAAAGCGACCCNGANACTGGAATTTGTGTAACTANGGGTTNGNGCCTGCGCCTGTNNGCGGNTCATCTGGANGNGCNNCCGGGANGGNTTCGCGGGTGAAGGGAGCNAGTTTCTGNCGGAGAGCNGCAAATTTTGACTGCANGCGGNCATGATANNNNGGGAGAGGANTATTACGATAGTAGGCCACTCCGTCTTTCAGNCCTCCATCTTGTTTTCCTTTGCCAAGGGTCTGGGTAAGTTGAGCGANTTCCNGGGCCTCTTGGAGCAGNTCTTTGTCNNCNGGAGAGATAAATNTGGAGAACCGCGCGATTTCGGCGCTGGTGGCTTCGCCGGNGGTCAGNAGGCGTTTCGCGCTNAGCTGGGAAAGTGNGANNTGNGAGATCCTGCTNACGGGCTCGAGCGCNCTGCGCAAGATNCGCCCCGCAACCTCTCGNTCCACCCTCGTGGGNCGCANNGCGGCATNACCCTGAACNAGNAGCATTTTCGCAGAGTAATGAAAGGGGNCTCTGCTGGCAATTTCGGAGAGGCGCTCCCGAACCTTCGNNTTGACGCACAGCTGNCCAACNTCCTTNTCNCGCCCGACNTCGCGNAGCTCCTCGTAGAGCTCGGACGTTGCGGCNAGGCCGGCNGGGNCGCTATTTTCGCTGGCAAGGTTCANGGCGGTGTCGATAGAGCTNACGATNAANACCTCCCATCGAAGAAAAAANGCAGGGTCCTCCAAGGCNATCATAGCTCGTAATTCGGGCTCAAANTCNGGAGGNACCAGAAGNCGNCCNCCCGGGGCAAGCCGNAGAGCACGTANNTAGTTCCAGCTCTNGAGGGGCCGNATCAGAGATCCGTCAGAGGCAATTTCNGCAACCAAGGTNACCCCNGGGCGGAGGGNCTTNCCTGTCATGGNGGAGTGCATGAGGAGGGCCGCCGGCCCNGAGATGGCNTGGCCGTTNTTNGGNGCATAGNGTTCTGCACCNGTTGAGATTTGTGCTANNCGACGAATNGGCAGGTCGGGCCAGCGCNGTTCNAGTACTTTCCNGACGTTTNCGCGAGCGGTAGNGATGTCTGGGCTCNCGGTNTCAGGATNCAGGTCAAAAGTNAGNATANCGGCTTGAGGGGACTCCATNACTTTCATGGANAGAGGAACNATACGCAGAGATCGGCGGCGNTCCNCNTNCANGAGAAAAAGNGGGGTCTTTGTGNTGGCTCGTCCAAGNAGAATGGGCGGCCGTTCCACNGGGGGTGNNGGCGGAGCGACNGGCTGCGGAGGGGGTTNCTGCTCAGGGATTCTCCGGTAGGCCTCNAGTGAGGGNAGGACNNGNTTCCACCGCTCNNGNTCACCTTCNGGNTCNTGGAGCTTGGCGAGAGGATTCCNGGGNTTGACCACGGCCAGNGCATCAACAATGAGGNTNCCAAGNGCCTTCCCNCCTGCTCCNGCGTCGGGATCAAGCAGCCAGTCTGCGATGCCCCAGGCCTGCCGCANGGNCTGATTGATGTCGCCTNNGAAAGNGTCAACNGCATGCCCTGCGCGNAGAGATTTGTCGGTCTCCAGCGCNGAGCGGTTGGCTGGGTTGAGGCGGATCGCAAGCGCAAGTAACTGAGCGGTAGCCCGNGTTTGCTCCGGAGTCCCGTCTGGNTCGCGGGTNGCGATATTCGTGAGGTGCNCGGAGAGCTCACGCATGGTGTCCGTGTCGATGGGAATCTGATCCCTTGGGAACAGGATNGGGGCAGGGTCGGGNCCAATATAGGCTGNNCCNGGCAGCTTCGCNGGGAGNAGGCAGANGAGAANTAGCAGGCAANNCGTCCGCATGCNGNGGAATTGTCTCCTACCACTTTGNNTCGCGCAACCTTTTGCCTCNGGGCTCTGGNCCGCTACAATTGGCTNCATGCANGAANACGANGCAGAATCTCTACAGGGAANTTACTCNAGANGAAGTGATGTTCTACGACACCGACGTGGGNGGGGTCGTNCANAACCTTGCCTATTTGCGAATGATNGAGAGATGCAGNACNAANCTTGNGGGAAAACTCGGCTTNGATNTGCGGCNTATGGCGGANACNCANNTTTATCCCGTCGTGGTCAGNACCGAAATCGATTANCGTCANCCCGGGCGCCTTGGNGANNGCATAGAGANTCAGGGCNGGCTGGANGAGTGGGGNAAAGTTCGTTTCTGGTGNAANTTTGAGATGCGNCGCNCTGCNGATGNTGTTCTGCTTGTGACCTGTCGCCAGCAGCTGGCCNTGGTCCAGATGCCNGCNGGGAAGCCTCAGAGNCTGGGTGNCCTTCAGCAGGANATGGGCTAANCNGCNNCTAGCGGCCAAACATCTGGGTCCAATGAGACCCATNGTTTCCCAGCCCTACCCTTTTGTGNCCNGGGCTGAACATGTTCTTGTGNTGCCCGGGNGANCGAAACCATCCCCGGTTGGCCGAACTNGGNTTGGTAGANCCCATGTAGATGTTTTCNCCGCTGGAGTTCGTGCCGCACAAGGCNGCNCNCTTCCCGAAAGATTCNTTNCCCCTGACNGGAGANGTGTGGCTGAAAAAATTCANNTTGGCCATATCCTCNGAATGNCCGCGGGAGGCCTCACAGAGCTTNGGGTCGAGCACNAGTGCNTNGAGGCCAANAAGAAGCCGCATCTGGTTGAGTTCTTCCACGCCNCGGCGCTCTNCTTCGGGGACCATCTCAGCTTCTGCAATCTTGCGATTGGCCTTCATTATTCGCAGGCCGTTGCGGTCGAGATCGGAGAGCCCCTCNGCCACGGATTGCTCCNGAGCCAGTATGGAAGCGACAGATTCTGCATCCTCNANCGAGATGGCNGCTTTCAGTATTCCGTCTCGGAACGCTCCGAGTTTNAGAATCTGGGAGCGCTGCTCGTTNAGTNCCTNTCCAGCGACTTGCAGAATTTTTTCGCCAGAAGGGAGGAGAACTTCCCTGAGCAATGCGACAGCCGGCTCGCTCTTGGCGACGATGGCGCCNTTCATCGGCCCCTCGGCCATCATGCGAACGGAATGAAAGCTCTCCCTNGCTTCCCTGATCGCNCGTTGGTTGGACTGCCGTGCTGCTCCCGAATGCTGGCTCTCGGCTTCTTTCCGGAAAGCGTCCAGATAGGCATCCCGGAGACCGGGCCANACCTTGTCGAANTCAGACTGCAGGCGCTNAAGCTCCCTGGGCTCTAGANNACTGAGTTGTTCAATGAGGTCTTCGAAGCCAATGTTNCGTTCGAGNCGGGTCTGGAGAGCAGAGAGAATTTCATCGGTCGCGCGTGGGGCAGCCATTACGCCAGACACGCCCACNAAAAGGGAAAGAAGAAGAAGCNAAANGCGNCNCATACNGGGGACGGTAAACGCAGACCGCAGAATAGCGAACTGCTAAATTTGCAGTTCGAGAACCTGTTCCCGANTGGGGGGCAACNGCACNGAACCNCTNGGAAACAAGGCGGCTCTAANNCGGAAGGNCAGTGTCCGGGAACTACCGTCGCCCGCCGAATGAGAATCGNAGGGACACTCCGGAGGAGCGGTTGTGCGGGCGGGGACTCCTAAAAACGACGCGGGGAGGATCGCATGGAACGGCNCGCGGGATAACTACCCTCGGACGTAAACTGTAATGANNTGNCCGGCACTGGCTCGAACGTCTCGCATCGGGAAGGGAAATCCTNCTATAGCCGAAAACCGGNCGGCCGTGACAGTCATACCCTCGTANATAACGCGTGGTGTAGACNTTGTATGNCGCTGGCGCGTATCTGGNGTGGGAAGTGATGCNGTTGTGNAGGTGGCCCGCCTCNGCAGGCNGCGAGGAGATTATNCCGGTAATTGTNAGNGCTACGGCGGCCGAAAAGATCTTTATCATAAGGNATTCTCTGGGGTTACGTGCCGTTGGACCNTTNAAGNGAGGAGGTTATTCATNCAAACTNCTCCAATTGCCTGAAGCGAANGGTNTGNAGGATAAGCNAGCNGGAAAACCCTGCTATGGAACCAGATCGTAAATCTGGTTNAGNNCGCTCAGGAGAGCNTCCGCTGATCTGGGCTCACCATGNAGNACTTTGCCTCCCGCGCACATTAATTTGGGAAGAAGNGAGTTCTNCTTCTTGAGCTGGCCGAAGTCCTTGACGCTGGACTTGATNAGGGACTCAACAGAGGGGTCCTGCTTNGCGAGCTCCAGTTGATCGTGGCCGACAATCTGCCCGACNGCGGCCTCCGCGACTTCAGGCGGCAGATCTAAAGTAGAAATTAACTGCTCATGGACTTTGGGCCATTTCGTGGGACTGGCTTTCCAGGCAGCCACGCTGAGGCGGGCTAGCTCGCAAGCGTGCTGGTGNTTTGGGCTCTGGTTTGTNATGAATGGATTGCAGGATCTATTCAAGGGGACCGGGAGGAGGATTACGCAAAAGAGGCCNGGGTGTTTCTTCTCAACGAATTGCAGCTGCTCNTGCACCTTTCGGCAGGAANTGCAGGTATAGTCGAAGTATTTCACCATGACGTACTTAGCGTCGGGAGGCCCCAAATGGGGCATCGTANCGGTATTGTATCGCTTGCCCCCACGGGTGAAGGCAATTCTCCGGCCGGCGTTTTCGATCGCCCCNCCTTGATCCCGCAGCGCCTCTTTACTACTGGCATGGGTGTCCGGTTTCGGCCCCAGAATCTGACCCACGACGAGGGTGAGAAGGGCGAGGAGAGCCGCAACCGGGGCAAAGCGCAGGAGAGATTTTGACGGAGGAACATCTCGCAGAGATGCCACCAGAACAATGGAGGTAACGACTCCGATGGTATGCATGGCGAGGCACCAGGGGCATACCGCCCTTATGGTGAGATAGAGGATCCCGACAAACCAGAGAGCGGCGCCGGTAAGACAAATTGCGAGAGCTCCGTAGAGCGATCTCGAAGGACGGAAAGAGGCAATCAGCAANGCGAGGTAGATCACGAATGCAAGAAGGCTGACCGGAATCCCGAAGAGCTGTGACCACTCTGAGCCCANGACATTGCCGCAGCCCGAACCTTGGCCGCAGCCTGCCAGAGANGAGGTTTTTCCGGCAAGCTTCAGCCCTGCAAGGTAGCCACANATGAGAAGCCCGGTGAGGGAAAGGAGGCGAAGAATNNAANGNGCNTTCACGGCNGCAGGAAGGCAANGCCANGCCATGGGGTTAAAAGGGTCATTTCACTNCGTTNATCAGCCANGCGGNCAGCTCGTCCGGGGGNTGAAGACCGTGGGGGNGATGGCCTTTGCCGGNNTTACGCCAGACCTTCACTGTGCCGCCCAGNGCCTCGTAATTACGGGCAAGAAGCGCTCCGTTTTCCTCGGCCGGGACGACTTGATCTTCNAGTCCCAGCACGANCGCGANGGGAACTCTNTTCTTNGCCAAAGGCTTGAGAGTCTCCTNGCTGAGAGGTTGGNGGTGTTGNGATGCGGCCTTNGCCGTCACCGCATAAGCTTTCAGGCAGCGCTGCCAGTCNCGTTTTGAGAATTTGCCGTTTTTCCCNCCCGGCCACGAGTTGAAGTCACAGACCGGATTGTCGCCATACACNGCACCTACTTTTTCCGGGTTGGCGGANGCCCAGTTNAAGATGATCAGNCCTCCTCTCGACATGCCCTCCAGCACAGGGCGGGGGGAGAGCCCCTCNCGGACNGCCAACGCGTGGAACNTGTCCCANCGCNTCACTGCCGCNCNTGCTCCGAAGAGACCNCCTACCTCGCAGTAGGCAAGATGGAATCCCTTTTCGAGAAGCTGNAGATCGAGGGCAGGCTGGTGTCCCCAGAAGCGNGCTCGCCATATCCANGGGTTTCCTGCTCCCGCCTGTTTTGGCCGAACAATGATACAGCGNGCNCCATCNTCNGGGAGNGCNAAGTCGAGGCGCTGATATCCGTTCCATTTNGAGGNCTTNCCCTCNGGCCACGCCGCNGCGGNGAGCANGGAGAGCGAAAAAAAGAGAACGGCAGNAAGTAAAGGCATANNTTGGACAACAGGCCNCANTNCGGGTAGCATTTNCAGCNTGTTTCGTCTCGCNCTAATTTTTCTNGCCCTTCTNANTACGCTNCCGGCTGCTGAGCTNACGGTGGCATCNTTCAATATCCGTCTTGCTGCAAGAGNGGATCTCGGCACCCGTAGCTGGAAGGCTCGGCGGGANCTCGTNGTNGAAACGATCCGNAAGATGGATCCGGATCTATTCGGGGTTCAGGAAGCTCTNCCCCAGCAAATGGACTACCTCACCCGCGAGCTGCCGGNTTACCAGAAATTNGGAGTGGGTCGCGATGATGGCAAGAATCGCGGGGAATACTCGGCNTTGTTCATTCGCTCCGAGCGNCTNANGCGGGATGNGGCAGAGGGCGGGACCTTCTGGCTGAGNGGGACGCCGGAGACCGCNGGTTCNAAAAGCTGGGGNAACCANGTGACGAGGATTTGCACNTGGGCNCGATTGGTGGACCGGAANANCGGAAAGGGGTTTTATTTCTACAACACNCANTGGGATCATCAGAGTCAGCCCTCNNGNGAACAGGCNGGCCGCCTGATGGCCANGCGGATTGACGNCCGNAGGCGNACAGGTGAGCCCGTCGTGGTCACCGGNGATTTCAATGCTACCGAGACNAANCCGGGAGTGGCCTNNCTGATGGGGAAAAAGGTNACCCTGGCAGGNGGGAAGGATNNGGAGCAGTGGAGCAACCCNCTCAAGGCNNCNTTTTTCGAGCTNCATCCNGAGGTCAAGGACCGCAACACCTTTAATCGTTGGCANGGAGTGATTCCCGGTTCGNGNATGATTGANCACGTGCTGGTATCCCCNNGGTGGNAGATTCAGAAGGCGTGGATCGAGCATCACATGCGGGGCAAGATGGTTCCCTCGGATCATTGGCCGGTGGCCGCGGTGATTCGNTNGNCGGATTAGNNCTGGGGGCTCTNAAATAAGTGGTGGAGAATTGCTTNNGGGAAGCGTATTAAAGGCGAATGGTAGNNCTGGGTNTNACNCTGGGNGTNNTGCTGGNAGTNTNCNNTCTGCTCGTGGCGGTTCTTNTANAANCGTTTNATCAGCNGNCGNAATCGATTGCGCAANGGNTTTGCGGCNATGGACGTACAGCTGAAAAAGAGNTGGGACNTNGTGCCCCAGCTCGTGGAAACAGTCAGGGGCTATGCCTCCCACGAACAGGAATTGTTTGAACGGGTGACGAGGGCNCGGCGCGGGATTGAGNTNGCGGAGTCCGCCGGNCCNGAGCGCTTNAGCCACGAGCAGGANCTTGGAGCGGGAGTCGCCAAGGTCATGCTGCTGGCGGAANACTATCCCGAGCTCAAGGCTGGGGAGCAGTTTCTTAGCCTGCAACGGAACCTGANTGAGGCGGAAGCCCAGATCGCAACTGCGCGCCGTGCCTTTAACGCNGCTGTCACTGAATGGAATGAAGGCGTGGGGAAATTCCCAGGTAATTTGTTGGCAGGAATCTTTGGATTCCACGTTCATGACTGGTTCGAGACTCCGGAGTCCCAGAGAAAGGTGACCGATGTTCAGCTTTAGNGATTCCTGACAATGTCCGATTCGCAAATGCAATATCCTGTGACAGACCTTTCCCAGNAGTTCCGGCAACTCGAGNACATCCGACAGGGTGAGAGGATACGCTTCACCATGCTGTTAATCGTGGGAGTGCTTGTTGTAGTGCTTGCGATCTGGGTGATTATTTTCGCCGCTAAGCAGGGTGCGGANGNTCTCAAATATCTCTTTNTGGCTCTACTCNTGGTCGCANGGAGTGTGTTTCACGGTGCGTTCAGAGCTCGAGGGCGCTATTGCGAGGCTTATAAAAGCCAAGTGATTCCCGCTCTGGTCCAGAGCCTCCAGCCGNACATGTCCTATCGAAGTGGGGGACATTTCAACGACGACTTGTTCTATAGAAGTGGNCTCTATGAGCAGTATTATAACATCTTTGAGAGCGAGGATGTTCTCAAGGGCTCTATCGGGGAGACCGAGTTCCAGATCGGCGAAATCAAAGTTCAANGNNANACCACTTCGTACAAAAATGGGAAGGAGCAGAAAGAAATTGTAACGATCTTTGATGGCCTGTTCGCAGTCGCGGCGTTTCCTCGAGAATGTCAGGGGAGTATTTTNGTGGTGCCGGATTTTGCGGAAAAGNATTTTGGNATGCTGGGAGCAAAATTCCAAAAGGTGGAGTCAGGCCTGAATCANCACNTCCTGCGGGTCGATAACCCGGAATTCGAAAAGGCCTTTATCGTTCGGGCNACGGATCCCGCGGAAGCCGTAACGGTTCTGACCCCNGAGNTACAGGAGCAGATTCTGATCCTGCGAGCNCGATTTGGGAATGATCTTCGANTNGCGTTCAAGCCATCCCAGCTCTTNATCGCCATCCCCAGCAGCAGGGACTGGTTTGAGCCAAGGCTTTCGCGGCCTGCNTCCTCCCCTCNCCANGTCGNGCATCTCGTTAATCAGTTAAAGGCCTGTTTTCAGATCGTGGAGGACTTGAACCTNAATACGCGCATTTGGACNAAGCCCAAGTTGCAGAACNCATNATGACAAGAAACGGCGGAGCGCGCGCCAGAGATCAGGCGNAAAACCCTTGAAAGCAGGGCTTTNCCAGTAGGGTATAGTTAAGCATCGCANATTTCTTCAAGGTGACTGGAATGGGGGCAGGCTTCCTGGCCGCNCTTTTGNTTCCCGCCTCCGGGCTTGCCCGGGAGCTTGGGGNNGCTTCGAGCCATTGGGCCTGGAGCCCNCTCGGNAGAGCCGGCTCTGCCGACTTCGGTGACGTCACGNGCCAAAACGCCGGTGGATCATTTTACCTTCTCGAGGTTGTCTGANTCCGGAGTNGANCCGGCTCCCGAAGCGNCGCCCCGGGAATTGCTGCGGCGCGTGCATCTCGACTTGACCGGGTTGCCTCCCACCCCNGCAGAGACGGNAGCCTTTCTCCGGGATCCANGNGACGAGGCCTATNCCCGGATTGTTGACGACCTTCTTGGGCGACCTCAATACGGGGAGAGATGGGGGCGCCACTGGCTCGATGTGGTCCGATACGCGGAGACGAAGGGCTACGAGCGGGATGAGTATAAGAAGTTTGTCTGGCGGTATCGCGACTATGTCATCAAGTCNTTCAATGAGGACAAGCCGTATAATCGATTCATTCTCGAGCAACTTGCCGGTGACGAAATTGAAGGGGCGACCTCGGACACCCAGATTGCGACCACCTTTCTCGCCCTTGGAACCTTCGACACCATTGCCGCCGACCGGGAGGTTGCAGTCTATGACACTCTGGATGACATCGTGGCCACCACCTCGATGGCGTTTCTCGGCCAGACCCTGCAATGCGCGAGGTGCCATGATCATAAGTTTGAGCCCTTCAGNCAGAAGGACTACCACCGGGTTCTGGCGTCTTTCGAGCCCCTCAATGTTACCGGAAGGGAGAGAGAGGTTGGCACGGACGAGGATCGAAAGCGATATCGAGAGGCCGAGGAGGTTTACCAGCGCACTACTCTNAATCCACAGCGCGAGCTTGAGGAGCACTTCTGGGNTCCCATTCTCGAGCGCTGGGCGAGGGACGGTTTGCCGGAGGGACGTAAGGCAAAGCTGAATGAGAAGCAGCTGGCTCTTACGATTGAAGCAATTNCGCTCGAACCGGAGCAACGCTCCAAGGAGCAGCAGAACATGCTGGAANGGGAACGCAACCGGGTTCGCNGCGCGGTCCGGGAGGTCGCCACGGAAGAGGAGCGCAAAACAATCTCAGAGCTTGAGCAAAGGTTGAAGAGCCTCGAGAAAGACAAGCCCCAGCCCATGATGGCCTGGGTGTATNCCGATANTGCCAAGCCTNAGCCATCGCACCTTCGAATCAGAGGGGACGTCCANCAGAGGGGAGAAGTCATTCCNTTCGGGGTTCCGGTTGTNCTAGGCTCCAAAGGNTTACCGGAACCCCGGCCNACCAGCCANTCGTCTGGNCGGAGNCGGGCTCTCGCGGACTGGATCACCGGGGCGCAGGCACCTCTGGCNGCGCGCGTCATGGCCAACCGGGTTTGGCAATATCATTTNGGNAAAGGCCTGATGGAGGANGGAAATAATTTTGGANTGGAAGGGGGCGANCCCACCCATCCTGCCCTGCTNGAATGGCTGGCAAACTCGTTGATTGAGGGAGGCTGGAAGCTCAAACCCCTGCACCGGCAGATCGTTCTTTCTGCCACCTANCGNCTCTCGGCGACGCATCCGGAACCTGCANAAGATCCAGATAACAGCCTCTACTCCCGATGGCCCCTGCACCGGCTGGAAGCCGAGGCGATCCGTGATTCNATTTTGGCCGCAAGCGGGAAGCTNAACCNTGAGATGGNGGGGCCTCCCATTTATCCGCCTTTTGCCGACAAGGTGGTTGGGGCTTCATCGGGTGCGGATTGGAAAAACTCAACGGACGAAGAGGCGTCTCGACGTAGCGTCTANGTCTTTGCCAAGCGCGCCATCCCCCTCCCGGAGCTGGCGGTCCTNGACAACCCGGATTCTTCCTGCAGTTGTGCCAAGCGTGCGGTNTCAACTACCGCGGTGCAGTCTCTCCTGATGATGAATGGACGTTTCATCAATGAGCAGACCGTNCACCTNGCNAACCGCCTCCGGGAGCTGGANAGTGAGGAGGTTCAGATCAAGGCGGCCTTTGATCTTATCCTGTGCCGTCCGCCAAGCACCCGCGAGATGGAGCAAGCGAGGGAATTTCTTGGAAAGGCAGCNCGGGAGCAGAAGATCGATCCNCTCGCCTCNCTCGCGCTGGTGCTCTTCAANACCAACGAGTTCAGTTACCGNTAGGAACGATGAANCNCTCNCCCNCNCCATTTCATTTNCCNTGCGGAAGGACTCGCCGGNAATTCCTCTGGCAGGCGGGGAATGGGTTTTTCGGAACCGCGTTGGCCTCGATGCTGGCGCGGGATGGGGTGAAGGCCGGAGAAGTGACTCCCTCGACTCATTTCCCGGCCAAGGCCAAGAACTGCATCTTCCTCTTCATGGTGGGAGGGCCCAGTCATATGGATACCTTCGANCCNAAGCCNGTGCTGGGGAAGCGTCATGGGGAGGAGTATGATTTCAAACCTGCCAAGGGGGTCAGCCAGAAAGGCAAGGGGAAGCTCAAGGGNTCTCCTTTTGAGTTCAAGGCTTGCGGTCAATCCGGCATTGAAATTTCTGAACTCTTCCCACACCTCCGGGAGCATGCTGATGAACTTGCGATTATCAGGTCCACGAAGGCTGATAGTGCGGCGCACGGNGCGGCCTCTCTCCAGATGAACACCGGCTTTGTCCGCCAGGGNCACCCNTGCCTTGGATCTTGGGCCAATTACGGGCTTGGTTCNTCGAACAACAATATGCCCGGGTTTGTGGTGCTTGTGAATGGAGCTCCTTATTCCGGAGCCCAGAACTGGAGCTCGGGATTCATGCCCTCGGGCCANCAGGGAACGGTGTTCAAGACCTCAGGGACTCCTGTGNCGAACCTGNATCCTGCGATGNATCGNTCNCTGGAAACNCAGCGNGANCAACTTGATCTTCTNGCGACCTGGAACCGNGANCACCAGAGCCATCTNCCNGTCAACTCAGAGTTNNCAGCNCGGATCGAGGCCTACGAGCTTGCTTATCGGATGCAGGCTCANGCCCCGGAGGCGGTGGACCTTTCCGGNGAGACAGACCACACNCGNAAGCTCTANGGNATCGGNGNAGGCGAGGCNGATCGNTTCGGGAANAGCTGNCTGATGGCNCGNCGACTGGTGGANAGGGGAACNCGTTTTGTNCAGCTNTATCACTCGAACTGGGANACCCACGGNGANAACGACAANCGNCACCAGAAACTCTGNGNGCAGACCGANAAGCCNATTGCGGGCCTGCTTGCCGACCTGAAGGCCCGGGGCNTGCTTGATGANACGCTGATNGTNTGGGCGGGAGAATTCGGCCGCACNCCGGTGGGGACAGGCGGGCGNGANCATCATGCGGCGGGATTTTCGACTTGGATGGCCGGAGGNGGAATCAAGGGNGGAACCATTCAGGGGGCCACTGATGAATTCGGGTTTCGNGTCACAGAGGGNGAGGCTCANGTGCACGATCTTCATGCNACCATNCTTCACCTGATGGGCCTGGATCATAAGGAGCTGACCTATTTCCATTCTGGGCGCGATTTCCGGCTCACNGATGTTTTTGGACNAGTNCTGACAGANATTGTGGCCTGAGAANTNCCTCGAATCTCGCAGGNATGGCCGTTCATAANAAAANGCATTTCAACGAGTTCGTGCTTCGTGAGGAACTCAANGAAGAGCTCAAGCGNATTGAGGNCCTTCGCANGGANACGGTGATCAGCNNCAGNAANAGGAACTGGANCGTGAGAGGGCTNCTCTTTGNAGGCGCCGTAGTCTCTCTTCCTGATTTTATGGAGGACTCTCCCGCCNGTGGGAGGCCCGATGGGCCTGACTTTCGCGGTGTTGGGACTGTCNCTTGGNGAGCTTTACCTGATCAAGGNAACTGGCGGGGCAAAACTACGCTACGCGCAGGAATATAAGAAGGCNGTGGGCNTGCACCTTCTCAGCAAGCTNGAGCTCGNTCTGGAGTATCGTCCGGACTNTGGCGTTACGGAGGAGACCTTTCTCTCGGCTGGNTTNTACTCAAGAGACGACTACACNACCTACTGGTCTGAAGACTGTCTCGAAGGACATGTCGGGGGCACGCAGGTTCAGATGGCGGAAGTTCAGGCGAAGCGGGAGACAGAGGATTCGTTCACTGAGATCTTTTGTGGATGGTTCATGATGGCGGACTTCCCNCAACCCTTNCGGACGCCAGTNGTCGTAGNGCCTCGCGCAGAGAAGTNCCGTNCTTCGAAGTTGTGGTCCTTGCTTCCTCTNAGAAAGCAGCGTCCGCTTTCGTCTCAGACGTTCGGAGAAAGCATGGAGGAGGNAGATGATTCNGATTTCGAGAAAAGATTTGTCGTCCATGCCGCCGATCCAGAAGAGATGGCCGCTCTGCTAACTCCTGCGCTAAAGCAGCGGATGCTGGCATTCCGGACCAGTCGTGGGAGCNAGGTGCGTTTCGCCTTCAGGAATAACCAGCTCATGATCGCGATTCCTAANCGGGTTAAAGGCNAGGACTGGTTTGATCCCAGTCCGCGCAAGCCCGCATCGGACCTTCTGCAGCTTAATGCGATCGCNGGATCTTTCCTGAAACAAACCTCGGCNTGNTTTGAGATCGTGGCGGAGCTCAATTTGGNCAAAGGGNCCTGAGGCGNGGGAAAGTGTCAGGGAGCCGCGGCAAAGCCGGACAGGCTACCGTTGCTTCCTTTCGGACCTGGCGGATTTCACCAGCCGNCCCTCCACGGCCCCTGACGNCGGCACTCTAGGGTCGAGGAGCACTGATGCAAGGCGCGAGTTTCCGGCAGNAGCAGGATCNTATTTCCCCTNCTGAAGGNTTTCGAGGAACGAGGAGGCNGTGGCATGCCAGCGATTNTTCATNTCCTCNACCCGCTCGGGATGGTTGCGGGCGAGGTTTCGTGTCTCGGTGCGGTCAGAAGCAAGGTTATAGAGCTCCCANGGATCTCCCTCGGCGGCCACCAGCTTCCAGTCTCCACTCCGCAGCGCGCGATGGCCCTCGTGGAGCCACCAGAGGTGCTCATGAAGGGGCTCCCCGTCACCGTCGAAGGTNGGTTTAAGAGACCGCCCGGGCGCGGGNTCTTTTNGAGCCGGCTTNAANCCGGCGAGATCAAGGAGAGTTGGGGCGAGGTCAATGACATGGGCAGGTGTGCGCCGCAGGGCGTTGCGCTCCTTGATGCCTGCGGGCCAGTGAGCGATAAATGGGGTGGCACATCCNCCTTCGTGGACCCACGTCTTGTGGCGGCGAAAGGGGGNATTGNATGCGGTGGACCAGCCCGGGCCAAGGCAAAGGTAAGTGGAGGCGGAACCGGCTGGGGCTTTGGGATCGTGGCCATCTGCCCGCACCATAATTTCGGCGCTAGCTCCATTATCGGACAGGAAAATTACGAGGGTGTTCTCCCAAGCGTCCATGGCGCGTANCTGTTCGAGGATNCGGCCTATCTCGAGGTCCATCCGTTCCACCATTGCAGCGTGGATTGCCATTTTGGCCTGCTGGAAGNCTTTCTGCTTTTCGCTGAGCTNGTTCCAAGAGAGAGGGCGATTTACCTCACCGGGACCAAGGATTTCAAGATGCTTGGGAAAATGATANGGAGGACCGAGNTCTTTCTCGACCTTTGGGAGCNCTCCGTNCACGAGTCCTAATTTCTGGATTCGATTCCACCGCTGGGCGCGGATTCGATCCCAGCCTATCCGGTAGCGGGNTTCGCACTTCGCGATATCCTNNGGAAGGGCGTGNAGAGGGAAGTGCGGCGCCGCGAATGCGACATATTGAAAAAATGGNGTATCCCNGTGATTGGCTGCATGCTCCTTGAGATGGTCAATGGCGGCATCAGCNACCGCTACNGTTCCATAGTAGCCAGATCCCCGCTGNACGGGAGGGAGTTTCACGTCGTCNTTCCAGTGTGTTTGAGGACTGAAGAAGCGNCNCTGGTCTTTAAGATAATAGGAATGCTCGAAGCCATTGCGAAGAGGCNTTCCGTCAAGATGCCATTTTCCCGAATGATAACAGCGGTAGCCTGCNTCTTTGAGAGTCANGGAAACAAGAGGGGCCCATTCNGGCCTGCTTCCTCTGGTATTGCTNCCNGGGAGTTTGTCGCGGCGGATCTGTTGGGCGTAGTAGCCGGTGAGCAGTGCTGCNCGTGTGGGCCAGCATCGNGCTGTATTGTAAAACTGGGTGTANCGTAGCCCTNCATCCGCNANGCGNTCNAGGTGCGGGGTTTGAATCTCTCCTCCNTAGCATCCCAGATCAGAGTAGCCGAGATCGTCGGCCATGATCAGCAGCACGTTNGGTNTCGGNGCTGCTGCTACCAGTCCGCAGAGGCCGAGGAAGATNAGANGAGNGGGCCAGATCATGAGATGGCCGNAGCCTAGCGTGCAGGTCCCACGTATCGAAGTAAAATGACAACNGGGANTCGGGGGGATCGAGGACCTGATGACAAAAGAGCGTGAGTCTGCCCCNCCTGATGTTANCGTNTCTCATGAGCCGGTTTTCCCTGCCNGTCTTGCTGGCATTTGTGCTTAACCTTGCCTTNTGCNTNGCCGGGCGTGGTGCGGAAATTACCGGACTCCGAGCGGTTTCNCCTGGNCNGGTAGAACTCACGTTTACNAGTGANACNGGTGTTCTTTACGACATTCTNGGGAGTGANGATCTNANGNCTTTTTCCNTTCTCACCCGNGTGACGGGGAGTGGGGAGCTAACCCAAGTGGTTGTCCCTGCGCCGCTNGGGCAGCTCGAGCGTCGCTTTTTNCGGGTCCGCACTCCGGAGCTCCCCCCAACCCNGGANTGGTTCAGTTCNTACGGAGGTTCNGGTGANGAGTCACACGGGCACTATATTCTTGCCTGTGAAGATGGAGGAGTTCTCCAAGTGGGAGAGACAGGGTTTCTGCCCAATAGCCGGATTNTTGCCATCAAAGTGGACCAATNGGGGAACCTTGAGTGGCGACAGGAGTATTCCAATCGGTCCACCGGAGCATCTGGCCACGGNACATACAACCTTGGGAATTCCGTGCTCGAAGTNGANGACGGCTATTGGATCGCGGGNGCAATNAATCGCAACAGTGCGGCTATCAAGGTGAANAAGGGCACCGGGGAAGCNGAGTTTGTCAGAACTCANAGCAATGGCGGCTACGATGCTTATGAGCACATGGTNGAGACCGATGGCGGGTTNGTTGCAGTTGGCTACACGAACGCAGAAGANCGGGAGAATACNTTTTTTGCCGAGGGTAGAGGCTACTTGGCGTTTCTTGATTCTGAGGGAAACAAGACCGGAGGGAGNAGTCTTCGTGACGACCTTGCCCAGGCTTACCGGATCGCGAAGCACGANCAGGCCTTGATTGTATCAGGCCTGGTCTGGAATGAGGANGACAACNTNGATTTCGGGCTGCTTAAGNTNAANNCCGATGGNNGCCGGGTNTGGGGACGCCTTTTNGGAGGAANNCGAGANGATCATTGCTTNGGGATGGATCTGGGAGCAGATGGGTCAATATTTCTCACCGGGCACACCCTCTCGGGAACNATCAACTGGCAGACCTATACCNTGAAACTGAATCAAGATGGGATTCTGCAATGGGAGCGCAAGCGAGGAAACCCCCGCGGATTTGATCCCCGTTATATCCACGATGAGGCGTGGGGTGTTCGTGCCACNCCGGATGGAGGCTGCATCCTTACTGCTGGGACCGGAGATGAGTATGGCAACTATTCAGAGACTATAGGGNNNGATGTATCCGACCAGTGGGAGGTGTATGTGATCAAATATGGCCCGGATGGGGTCCTTGAGTGGGAGGCGACATACNAAGCCGAGGAAGGAGACTGGGCGGGAGAGGANNTAGCCCTGACCCGGGACGGAGGGGTNATTATCGCGGTGGACAGCGCNCAGTTCGGCTTTCTTAAGTTACCCTCGTTTTAGNTGCTAAATTNATCGATCTGGGAAAAGCGGCGGACGGANGGATCCCCATGGNNCCTTTCCCCTTTACTTCCTCGGNCNGAATGAGGATTACCGCTCCTGTTGTGAAAACNGTTAACCCTGCCCTCGTCGCCCTTGCNCTTGCCCTTGGCTCCACTTTCAGCCANGCAGAAATTGGATCAAANGAGAGNGCNGGGGAGTTTCATACNACGATCGGAATCATTCATGGGTTGGGAGAGGTCGTGGGAACNGGTCTCGCTGCTGACGGCGAGGGTTTCCTGGTCTCCGTGGGCTACAACTANACCGATGAACTGAGCCTCAATGGACGATACGAGGTGGCAGATTTTGATATTTACCAGAATTTTCGCCTCACTCTCGATCGNAAGTTTGANCTCACCGATGATCTTTCGCTGCACCTGCTCGGAGGCTANACGTGGCAGAANCTTCTTGCGCGGAGCGTTGAAACCGATGCCATCCTGACTAACGCAGGGCTGTGCTGGGAACGNGGTTCCTGGTTCTTCGGAGCNAACTANTCNCGGGTCTTCGCGCTCNACACCTCAACTAATTTTCGNGACCGGGGGCTCTCCACCGACCTGCCCGAAAAGCATTCGGACCTCTTCGAGGTTATCGCTGGTTACCGNATGAGCGAGAACTGTTCTGTNATTCTCAGTTACGAAAGGCAGTTTGGNGGGGAAACTCAGATCCAGATGAAGAAGCACGTCGTGCTTGGAGTTCGACTGAAGNTGTAAAGCGCCTTCTGNCGCTTGCTGGAGATCTTCCTACTTGGCCAGACGCAGGAGCGCGGCATCAAGNACGCTNTCAGATTTCCCCATCCGGTCCCTGGGGGTGGCCTCCATCACCACNTCCGGAGGAACGCCGAGGCCGTCAAATGGTTCTCCGGATGGNCGGAATTTGGCGGTNTGACAAAGGACGACCTCNAGCCCGGTTTTTGGCAGGGTNTAACTGTCCATCCAGCCATTGCCTCCTCCGCTCGCGGTGCCCATCAGGGTTGTGTTGGGCAGGCCCTTGAAGCCACCGAGGAAGATATCACTGGCGCTGAACGAGCCGCTATCCTGAAGAATGATGAGAGGCTTTTCGTANTANTAGGCCTCGGGGTTCATGGTGGAGTCAAAGGCGAGAACGTAGAAGTCACTGAATTTTCCCTCNGGGAGNACCCACGTGGGCTTGAACGCCTTGATCGCATCCCCAATGTATTTGCGTTGGTCTTCTGTTTTCCAATGCGAGGAGGTCACCGGCTGGGCAGACATGCTGGACATATTGAATCCGTCCGGCATGGGCTTGGGGAGCTCCATAGGCTTCCTGTAAGCCGAGAATTCGATGATACGCATAGGGTCTCCGGGCTTCAGGAAGTAGGGCATTAGGGTCAAAAGGATGTTTTTGGAACCTCCNGGGTTGCCCCGGACATCGATGATCATTCCNCTGGTGTCCTTGAACTGTCTCATCAACTGGTTGAGTTGTGCGAGAAAGCGACTGCTCCCGGTCATTTGGGGAANCCTGATGTAGCCAACNTCNCCAATCCTGCGGCTGTTTCCCTCCGGGAACTCTNCTTCTCTCNGTGGTCTCCGCGCGACTTCCACTTCCAGCTTGCGGGAGCTTTTCCGGTTTTTNGATTCAAGTTCTAGCNGGATTGTCTCCTTGGCGGGTAGACCNAGCTCCGCNCGAATGTAATTCACATAGCCCAGCATCTGAAGGGANTGNCGCAGCCTCCACTGAGGAGACTCTTTCACCACGGTGTAGGAGGCGACTTCCAGCCATTCGGCAATGGGGCGCCCATCGATCGATGTGACGTAAGGGTGCTTCGGGTCGACGAAGCTCTNTCCATCAACAAGGTATACCCGATCCTTGTAGCTGCCCGCGACGAAGGGGGCATATCCGCGCGGCATNTANTGGGNGGGGGGAGAGGCTAATCGGGCATGTCCGTCGCAGAAGAGGCTGATGAGCTTTGCCAGCTGNAGACGGAACTGGTTNAGCGAAGTCTCTTCGTCAAGGGANCCTCGAATGGCATCAAGCGCTCCCTGATAGTCAACGGGGCGGAGNTCCAAATAAGAGAAACACTTCATGAGGACATGTTCGAGGTAGTCGAGGTCTTCCTCCAGGTCCTTGCGGGAAACCAGCTTGGCCTCTCTGAGCTCGGGCTTGGTGACAAGAAACTTATGTTCCGCCGCGATATCCTTCTTNCGCTCNCGTGCGATGGCNGCAGGATCAAAGAGAACACCGGAAAGNACGTGAGTCTTGATGTANGAGCGNACTNCCTGCCGNTCCGTGGGTGCCACCTCGTAGGCCTTTTTCACNAAAGGCAAGCCGCGTTTCGGTTCGCCNAGACCCTCGGCATACACCTGCCANCCNAGCATCGCCATGGTGCGGGCATACTCNGGGTGGTCCTGCGGCATCTGCGAAAGCAGGCGGGAACCCTCTTCGGCATCACCGCGCTGGAGGGCACGCATTCCCTCTCGGTANGGGTCGAGGACGGGCNTCTCTCCTTCCTNGAGTCCGGAGAGCTTAAGATCNAGNTAGAGGTCGCTGCTGGTCGGACCGGCTTGATGAACTTCTACCGCNATGGTGTTCAATGCCCCGTANTTGAGGCNGGCGNCGGGGATCTTGATACTGAGTTCGCTGCTNTCCCTGATNGCGCGGGTGGCGCGACTACGGGCCGTGAGCTTGCCGNCTTCCAAGTTGTCCCGGGCCACCTCCTTGCCATTGAGGTAGATCGCCACGCCGTCGTCGTAGGTGGCGCTNAGGCCAAGTTCTGCGAAGTCGTNNTTCTCCNNGGGCCCCACCTTGAAGGTCTTTCGAAAGTAGGCGGTGATGGGCTTGTTCGCGGGATCATCACCAAACCGGATGACNGTTCCCAGTCCCTCCTTGCCGTAGCCGAGGGGAGCCGTGCCTTTTTTCCATCCGGAATCATCGAAACCNGAGCTATTCCAGTTCTCACCCGGGGCGGCCCCACCTTCCAGGTAGCGCCAGGTGGTTTNTCCCCCTGCGGGGAGCAGGGTNGTTTCTGCGCTGGTGACCCCGACTGCGATCCACAGGCAGGAAATTACAAACTTGGCCGCTTTCATCCTAGCGCACGCTAGAACAGGAAAGCCTGTAGAGAACAGGCCAAATTAGGGGTAAACTACGTGGGCTCACCGACGGGGCACTAATCTTAAACCCGGATGCAGGAAACCCGGCGATAAGATCCCGGCCATACTAATACAAAAGGGCCACTCTTTTTCACTTCACCTCCCTGCCCCGTGTAAAAACCACGATAAGGATCGTGGTTAAGGTCCTACAATTCTGCTCCTTCTTTGTAATAGTATGCCTTGGTTCAGGGGATAGGATTAAGGAATCATGAAGAAGCGAGTGTTACTGCTTGGAGTCTCCCTACTCGTCGGGCGCGGGGAGAAGGAGGAATCGGTCGAGAATACCGAGCGCACTAGTTCAAGGGACGTGCTCTAATCGCATTTAGTCCTCGGAAGGGAACATCATGAGCCTTTGGTCAGAGCCGGAAGTGCCCAAGGAAATGCCGTGCGAGAAATGCGGGCAAATGACCCCTTTCAATGGGCTCATCCGGGCAGGTCGCGTGCCGTGTGTACATTGCGGGGCGCCCCGGCCTCACACTCCGCTCCGGACCGGGTGCTGGCACCTCATCATGCTGGTTTTTTTTGTGGGGGCGATCCCGGTGGCCCTGATCGCCGGGGAAGGGGCAATCGGGGTCATCTTCCCTCTCTTTCTACTGCTGTTCCTCGGGATGTTTCTCGTGTTTATCGTCGGGTGCCTGATCTGCAGGTGGAAGGGCAACCTTCGGTCCTACGCGCTGTCATTTTTAATCAGCATCCTTGTGGCGGCCGGATCCTTGTGTGTCCTCTACGCCATGGGATCCGGGACAAAAGCCGGGATCATCCCGGCGCTCGTGGTCATGGCGCTGCTCTTCTTTGTCGTCCTGTCCCGAATCCGAATGCTTGACCAAACCGACGATCCTGCAGTGCAGGAGCAAAAGTCCGGGCCAGAAAAGAGCCCTCCAGAGGAATAGGAGCCGGCCAAGGCGCCGGGAGAATCCGACAGCCGCGGGCACGGGGGCTTCGTGCAGGTCAGCGTTCTGATTTTATGAACTGCCCGTGCGGAGGACCTTTACCGGCCTGCCTCAATAACCCTGTAAAATCTTTTTGCCGCTGCAGGTCTTGCGATGTTGAAGGAGTAGGCTCCTTCTTTCCCCTCAATGGAGCGGAAGCGAGACCAGCTTTCCAAGTCGCTGCTGGTTTCAATATCATATGCCTGGCCAACCGTCAGGGAGGATACTTCAAACACGAGACCGGTCGGGGACGATGAAATCGCCAGC
>PARF01000001.1 GCA_002709915.1 Roseibacillus sp.
ATCGCTGCGATGCTCCAGCACGACATCGCCTTTGCGCTCGTCGCGTACGAGCGTATAAACATCGAGGGCCGAAGCGACAATTCGCCGTGCGCATTCCTCGGTCCACCCCTTGATGCCGCGCAACTGAAGCATCCGGTTTTCAGCGTCCGCATGGAGACGTGGCCCGGGCATCTGGTCGCCGGCCGCGCCGCACCAGCAGAGTACCGTCAAGGATTCACCGAATTCCTTTTTCAGCTGTTCGCGCACCGGATGCCAGAAATCCGCACTGATCTGCCGGTTTCCCGGAGCGACCTGTGCCGGGCACCAGGGGTTTATCGCGGTGGCGATCGGGTCTCCTCTGGAGTCGAAGAAAAACAAAACGGGCATTCCGCGGTAGACCGCTCCTTCCGGCCCCTTGTAGTCTGGAGTTCGCATCTCTCCAAACATCTGCCCACGTCCGCTGAGATAGGCGGTCCGCCGGTTAAAGCCGATCTCCGCGTCCCCGAGTCCCCATGCCATGCTTCCTGCGCGCGTGTTCGAGCAGGCTTTGATGATGGCCTCCGAAACCTGCTTCGCGAAGAAATCGATGTAGTTCTCTACCGTCATGACGCCATCCGGAATGATAAAGTTATCGCGCATGACGACGGGTGCCTGGTGCGTGTGAGTCGTGCTGATGAAGATCTTGGTTGTATCGATTTCGGGAAGCGCCTTGCCCACCCGGTCCCGGACCGCGTTCAACATCTCCCACGGCAGGTGTACGAGGTCCGCGCTGACCATGATCGAGCGCTCCTGAATTTTGTCCCCCTCAAGCAACTCCAGCACGAGCACCTGCGCCATCACCGGGGAGGAAACCCCATCCGATACCCGGAGCCCGAAATAGCCTTCGAGCGCGACGGGACGATCAGGCGTGATGGTGGTTTCCGCCGTCCCGATATGCAGCTGTGCGGTGTGAGCCAGTGCGGCACTGAGCCAAAGCGTGATGATGGAGATGATTCTCATCATGAGTTCATTTCTCGATAATCGATTCCTCCGGGAACCAGTCCTCGTTCACGACGAAGCCCCGGTCCTTGATGTAGTCCTTCCGGTCCTTGTAGTAGTTCTCGAGTTTCGGGCGGTCGAACCAGATCTCCTGCTCCCTGATCACCGCATGGTGAGCCATGCCGATCGAGACCCAGGAGGGGATTTTTTCGAACTCCCCGGTCCGGCAGCCATGAATGGCGAGGAGGGCGAGAGGTTCGGTGATGTTCAGGGGCACGACTTTTGGCCGGTCGTAATCCAGCTGGTTGCTGCCGAACTTTTCGCGCATCAGTTCCTTCACCGTGATTCCCTCGTGGGGCGACTGCTTGAATTCCTTCAGGACCTGGAAGTTCTGGGTGCGATCCGCTTCCACGACGAAGAGGCCGCTCCCGGGATCCTGTCGGCGCCTGATGATTTCCCTGCCGAGGTGCTCCATGAACCGGAGGATTTCAGGATTCCGGGTCACGCGGTAGATCTCGGAGAGGGCGAACACGTATCCGTCCTCCGCCCCGTTCTTCGCTTCATAGTTGAAGGTGGGGGAGGCCTTGCTGTTCTCCCCGATGTCCCCCAGTCCGGCTCCCCGGTAGAGGTCCCGCAGGAGCTTCCAGTAGCGGGTCTTGGACCCGGGGGAAGTGCACAAACGGAAGCCTTGCGCGACGGCGGCGAAGAAGTCCGGGGTAACGGGCCGGTGTCGGAATGATCCCCCGGGCTGCGCCCCCCATCCGTGGAGGGTTGCTTCCTCGGTGAACACGAGATCGGTCACGTCCTGTCCATCCAGCAGGATGCTCCTCAGGTGATGGGCGCCGGGATCATAGGCCGCCTGCATGTAGTTCAGGATCCACTGGTCCACCTTTGCATGGACCTTCCTTACCTGGTCGTAGTGGCCGTGCTTCCGGGCCTGCTCGATGGTGCCGAGGACACCGAGGACGTGGATGGGGACACTGTTGACCCAGCTCGAGATGATGACCCGGGCTTCATTGGCCTTCGAGTCGGGGTAGGCCTCAACGTAGGTCTCGAGCCCGCGCCGGTAGAAGGGGGGAGGGTAGAGCATCATGGGCCAGATTCCTGTTTCCGGATCGCTCTTCGCCGCGACGACCTCGAGGATCCGGTTCGCCCAGGCGCGTGGTTTCAGGTCGTCTTCCAGGCAGCCGAGGGTGAATCCGCTGTAGGCGAGATCATAGGCAAGGCCGATGAAGGACAGTTCGCCGCCCTGGGTAAATTCGGGGAGATCCGCCACGGGCCGGAGGGGCCGGTTCCAGACCGCATCAACATCTACCTGGGTATTGAAATTGGCGTGGCGGTTGTAGCGCATCGAATGCCAGTCCCGGATGTAGGTTTCCCATATCCCCTTGATGAACCGGGAGGTTTTTTCGGGAGAGACGTCATGGAAGAATTCATAGAAGGGGAAGGTTTCCTGGAGTTCAAACTGCTCGCTGCCCCTGCCGTCGCTGTAGGCCTGTCCCTCGACGAGGTCGATCGACATGTGGTTTCCAAATGCCAGTAGTCCGCTCCGGGGGTAGATGTAGTCCTCGAACATGCAGATCATGGAGTCCATGACCGCCTCCGCATACATGGCGTCACCCGTGAAGAGGCTCATGGAGGCAAGAAACCTCAGCAAGTTCTGGGAGCGTTCGAACCGCGAGAGGATCACGGGATGGTCCGGGCCGCCCTGGGCCGGCTTCAGCCATCCCAGGGTGCCGGGGGCCTTGAGAGTTTCCCGGTTCAGGTGCTGCACGAACAGGGCGGAGTTCTCCGGGCCGTAGTTGTCTCGCCCGTGAGTGATGGCGGTGTCGGCAAATTTCCGGGCCGCGGAGAGGAATTCGTCCTCCTGGATTGCTTTCCTTGAGAGCTTCTTTTCTCCCACCCAGTTCTCGTGGATTCGCTTCCGGGCGGCGTGTCGGTCTACTTTTCGTGCCAGATTTTCCGCCTTGGTCAGCGGTCCAGGGTTGATGAACCGGGCCTTCCGGGTCGCGGTGGGGAGGGGCAGGGTTTGCAGTTGTTTCTGGTCGGTGATGAGCCTGATCCCCTGGAGAACGACGCTGGAGTGGTTTCCCTCCGGGTTGCGGTTGGCCGCGATGTGGTAGTTTCCCTTTTCCTTCTTGTTGATGCCGAAGGTGGAGACCGGGACGACGTCCCAGAAGAAGGCGCTTTCCCTTTCCTCGACGGCCGGATGGGTGCGGACGGTTTCGTTGCCATTGACGGCCACCTTCATGGAGCGGCTGGAGCCGCGGCCCGGGTTTTCCTTGCAGAGCCACATGAAGGCCAGCGAGTGCTCCGGGTCCGGATCGACGTCCAGATGGACCTCCAGTCCCCCTCCGGAGACAAAGTACATGGGGTAGCCGTTGAAGAGGGAAATGTCCTTGTCACCTCGACTGAAATGAATCCAGGCGAGGGGTTGGGAAGAAACGTCTGCCGCAGAGGATGGGAGGCCGGGAGAGAGGGCGCAAAGGCAGACCGCGAGGAGCTTTCCCAAGGGGTTCCGGAGATCAGGGCGGAGGATAAGAATCACTTGAAGTGTTGCTGAATGTACTCGTGTGCCTGCTTCCCTGGTAAAGCGGGAGAAGATGCCCCCGCCCGAATGTGGAAGTCTTCTTCGTTCCCATTCTTGAGGAATACCGGCTGGTTGCTGGGTTGACATTCGATCGCCAGAAACCGCTTGCCTCCGATCTCACCAATTTCGGTTTTGAGGCAGGCGAAGACTGATGCCCCAAGTCTTGAATCAATTAGGTTATCCAGATGTAAAAGCATTTTATCTTCGCTCTGGAAGTTGTCTTGATTCAAGCCGATCACTTCGGAATCATCATTTACGCCGACAAACAGTGTTCCGCCGTTGGAATTGCAAAAGGCAGCCAGCGTCTTTAGGATAGCATGTTCCATCTTCGGGTCGGGTTGCCCGGTATGAAGATTTACTCGCAGCGTGGATTTAAATTCGGCCTGCATCCCTTCCCCGCGGTTGATCCGTTGTTCGTATGTGTCCTCTTCCTCTTCTACCATCTCGCCATTGGTGAGACGGTCGAATCCATCCGCAATCACCTTGGCGATGCCCTCTCGGCGTGCATCAAGAAAATCCTTATAATCCATTTCCTCCCATCTACTTGGGAGTGCATGCCAGTAGGCTTGGTCGGCCCGCTCCTTTGGGGTAAGGCGCTCCCAGTAGACAGGAAAATATTCGGAAGGGGGCTGATCGGAAATTGAGATATTATCGTTCCACTCGACCAAGGCGTAATTCGCGATCTGGTTGGTATCTCGCTTTGAGGAAAACCCCAGCGTGTGGAGATAACTCTTGGGGTAAAGATGATGGCGTTCCACTTGTGACTTCTTCGATTTCAGGGTCGGATCGAGAACGTCACGGACATGCTTTTTGGAAAACAGCGCCCGCGCCTGCAAGAGATTTAGTGAGGCGTGGTATGCCCGCAGAAGCGGACTGGTCGCTGATGACGTATCGAGGCGGTTGGGAAGCGTCACCGTCCAGAAATCCGAAGTCAATTCTGCGGCCATCACCCGCTCCGTCCAGGCGAGGAAGGATTCTGAGTCATTCACCGCTCGAAGGTCCGCGAGGTCGCGCTCCATCCGACTTTCGGGAGACACCGTGTAGCGGGACGTGATCGACACCATGAAAAACCAGCGGCCAATGACCTGTCCGAGGGTATGGGGAATGATTTTCAAATCAACCCGGCCGATCAGGTAAAGAATGTAGGTATAATACACAGTCGTCTGTGAACTGATCAGATTGCTCCCGGTGAATCCGCTCTGTTTCAGGATCGCGAGGAAATCGTGCCAGTGTTGCAGATCAAGCACATGGGCTTGCGCTTCCTTCAATCGAGCGAACTGCTTGTTGCGTTGTTCTTCGCTGAACTGGTCCGTTTCCATGTCCTTGCCCCGCAGCACCGAATAGGCAGACTTGAGGCGGGCACGGCGGAAGGCCAGGCCCACTGCGACCCGTAGTAACTGATCGGGGGAGGGCTCCACGAAATGATTGTATGAACTCGCCCGTTTCTTGTTAGGTTGCCGGGAATCACGGCTGAAACTTTCCAGTTCCATGCGCCCTTCTTCCCAGAAGACCGACATCAGCGTGAGGATGAAGTCCGCCTGATTGAGCGTTTTCCCTTTGCTGTTTATACGGACAAACACCTCCGCCACCTGTTCTTCGTCGATGCCTGCCGACAGTTGCAGGGTGGTGAAAGGAAACCCCGTCAGGTTAAAGAGCCGCTGCAGAGCCTGCTCGCACCGCTTCTTCTCCTCATCCGAAAATTCCTTCTCGTTCTTCTTCCGGTAAGCGGCCAGAGCTTCAAGGTATTGCCCCACGATGGCATATTGACTGGCGCCGGGAGCAAACAATTCCGAGATATTTGGGAGGAACTCCGGATCGTTGCGAATGGCGGGGGTGCAGACTTCAAAATTTCCATCGACCGGCCGGAAGGCGATTTCAATATGTTCCGATTTATAGTTCTCCCGCACTACTGCAATCCCCTTGAGAACGGCATAAAGCGAAGTCAACCGCTGCTGCCCGTCCACGATAAGCAACTGGGGTATTTTCTGGTGTTGGATCGCTCCGATCTGCTTGGTCTTCTCGCCCACTTGGTTCTCCCAGAACAGCAGGTAGCCGACCGGGTATCCCTGATACATCGAGTCGAATAGATCCCGAACTTTGGTGTCCTGCCAGACGAAAGGCCGTTGAATGTCGGGCAGCCCGATCTCGCCCATCTCGATGTCGTCGATCAGTTTTGAGAGGGAGTAGCCTACTTCTTTAAACAGGGTTGAGCTCATAATAAAAAAAGTTGGGCTAGGAATTGGAGCTGCCGGAAAATTGGTTTCGAGGCCTATAGGCCTGAGCTCCTACTCGAAGGAAAGGCTCAGGCTTTCGATCATGGGTTTGGATTTGTTCCCGGTGGTGTCGGTGAGCTTGAGCTCAATCTGGAAACCGTGCCCGGCGGGCAGGTCGGAGAGGTCGAGTTGGGCCGGGGCGCGCTTCACCTGCTTGGAGAAGCCCTCGATGTAGTCATAGCGCTCTCTGAGTTCGCCCCACTTGCCCCAGGTATTGATCTTTCCGTCGTTATCCGTGTCCACCCCGACGCGGGCCTCGACGGATTCCACCCAGGGGCCCGGGCTGACGTAGTCGGTACGCTGCTGGGTAGCGAGGTAGAATCGGCCCTCGGCGAAACAGACATCAGGATCAGGGTGACCATTGCCGATCTTGTCGCACCAGGTGAATTGCTGGTCGATGGAAGGAGAGGTGAACCAGCCCACCGCCATCTGATGGCCGCCGGCGGGGTCGTAGTCCCCGAAGAGGTAATACTGGCCCCCGATGCAGATGGCGGCCCAGTCCCCGTAGGCTTCCTGCTCGGGTTCGTGAATCTCGTATTCGGCGATATTGGAGGGAAAGCGCTTGGGGTCTTCCTTCATCCAGTGGGGGTGCTTGTAGGTGGCCACCTTGCCGGTGGGCTTGGTGCGGTTATCGACCGCAGGGGGGCCGAACTTGAATCCATTGAGTCCGTTGCTGCTGACGGCATGCCCGGCGAGGGGGGAATCCCACGACCGCTTGTTGGCGGAGATGGGGCTCCAGTCCTCGATGATGACGTGCATCTTGCCGTCGAGATCGCGGATGAAGCCGGCATCGGAGCCATGGGACGGGTCGGCCACCGCAAGACCCATGTTCTTGCCGGGTTCGCCGTCGGTCAGGTCCGCATCAACGTAGACATGCGGGTCCTGGTCGTTGGGGAAGTCGTAGTAGATGTAGGCCTTGCCATCGACCCACTCGGCGCTGGTGACCCACTTGGAAAACCCCTCGGTGACGGGTCCGTGATGGACCCAGGTCTTCATGTCCCGGCTCTGCCAGGCATGGTAGCCGCCTCTTCCCTTCTTCAGGCCCCCGGGGGCATTGTACTGGTTCTCATCAGGGGTGGTCTGCAGGGGGATNTCNAAGCCCTCAAGCTTCGCNGGTTTTGGAGTGAAGGCGGCCTGGGGCTTCTGCCCCTTCTTGCGCCTCGGTTGCAAGCCGCCGTAGCGGCCGAACATCCAGTAGTTGTCCGGGCCGACGGTGAGCAGGACCGGAGCGTCGCGCAGGTTGGNGGGNCCGAGGTTNTCGATCGGGTTCCAGTTCTGCCAGATGGCGGACTGCCTGANGANCAGGGAGGAAGCAGAGCGCTTCTGGTCGAACTTGTGGANCNTNGTCCTGAGGNTGCCCGTCTTNCCGGTGGGTTCGGCCACCCCGTTCTTGATGACGACACCCTCGGATGAGGCGATGGACTTCTTCCAATCGGCNTCGGAAGNGATGNTGAGTGGATCGGCGGCNAGGAGGGAGGGGGCCAGCAGGAGGGGGANGAAGGCTGTTGTNATGATCTTCATGAGGTGGTNTTGGGCCAGATCACTTCTTCTGCTTCCCGATCAGGTCGTTCATGGCCGTGGCGAAGGAATCCCCGAGTCGGGCAAAGAAGGTGCCACTTCCGAGGTAATGGTAGGGGCGGTCGCTGCCTATGGCACGCCACACGGCAAAGTTCTTGGCCCATCCCNTGTCGTAGACAGCCCGGGCTCCGAGGTCGTAGACTTGGTAGCTTTCCACCGAGGTGACATTGTCCTTGAACTCCGGTGCCTTGGCGGCCTCCCGCTGGGCGACCGAAACAGCATTCTTGTCTACTCCTTCCTTGGTCATGTTGGTGCCGAGAACCCCGATGACAAAGGGCATTCCCGGGGTNTNGTATTCCTTNCGCACGTCCTTGATGAAGTGAACCATCATGTCGCGNTAATTGTTCCGGAATTCATCCGAGAACTGGTCGTTGAATCCCTGGAACCACACGAACCCGGCCATTTCATGCCCGGCGGCGGCATCGTAGGCCGGGTGGTATTTCTTGAGGTCCTTGAGCACCGCCCCGATCGCTTCATTCATCATCCGCCAGTTGAGGCCGGCATTCTTGCGGATGTCCGCGGCGTTGTCCGCCTNCTTCTGCTTGTCGTTCAGCACGTAGGCCCCGGCGGANGGCGGGCGGAAATCGTAATTGATGGACTTGCCTCCCCANGACGTCTTGATCAGCAGGATGGGGCCGTCCAGTTTCTGTGCCATGGANAGGCCGAAGCTGANTTCCGGTCCGATCTTGGTGGGGTTCCCCCCGAAGCCCACCGTCAGTGGTCCCGAGCGTTTGTTGCCGTCTGCAATGGAGGAGATGTAAACCCGGTCGGAGACGACGCAGGATGAGATGACCTTGTTGGTGTAAGCGTCATAGGCTTCATTGAGTTTTTTCAGTTCCGCTTCCACGGCCGTCTTCTCGGGTCCGTCGCTCATGGCCTTGATCTTNTCGTTGGAGATTCCGCCNGTGAGTTCATCGATCCTGCGGNCNCGTNCCANTTGTTCCTCNAGCGCTTCCGGGGAGAGCCCGCTGTCAGCCTTGAAGACCANTTCAGTGAGTCTCTTGTCCCTCTCGTCCCCCGGGCGATACAGGGTGGCNAGNGTNTGCTGGTTCGCGTGACCCACTGTNTTGGACTGCCCGGCNAGNACGAAGATCTTCAANTTTTCCCCGGCNATGACCGGACTGANGATCGAGAGAATCGAGGTAGTCAGGACTNCCANGGCCCTTTTTNTGAGTNGCTTGCTATNCATGATGGAGTCTCTNTCAGGATGAGGGAGGCATTGGATCCCGGGTTAAGAGATGCTTCAAGTACNATTCCTGTTCAGTGGCCGGCTNATTGACTNAGGTCTGCTCTGCCAAGTTTTCCTCGAAATAAAGGGACCGCTATTTTATCGAATTGAGNAAGATCAATGAACAGGTCCGGGTTTAATCTGCTGACAAGTATNTGGTTGCTTCTCCCTGCAATNCTGCTTGCCGAGGAACGTCCNCATATTGTCCTCGTGATGTCCGATGATCATGGATTCGGNGATACTGGCTACAATGGNCANCCCTTCGTNCGAACTCCTCATCTGGATGCCATGGCCAAGGNGNGCGTAGTATTCGATCGCTTCTATGCAGCAGCTCCNGTGTGCTCTCCNACCCGGGCCAGCGTAATGACTGGNCGACANCCCTTTCGGGGTAATGTTCCCAACCACGGGCACTATCTTCGTCCCCACGAAGTGACGATTGCGGAGGCCCTCAAGGGAGCGGGTTATGTAACCGGNCACTTNGGCAAGTGGCACATCGGNTCGGTCCAGAAGAATAGCCCGACCTCTCCAGGAGGGCAGGGTTTTGATGAATGGCTCTCAGGACTGAATTTCTTTGATAAGGACCCCTACCTCAGTAGGGATGGGACCTATCAACGGATGACCGGCTCCGGCTCAGTCCTGTCGATGGACGCAACGATTTCGTTTCTGTCAGCACATAGGAACAAGGGTAAGTCCATGTTTGCTGTCTGCTGGTTTCCTGCTCCTCACGATCCCTTTGGCGAAGTGCCCCGGGGAATTGCCGGGGCTGAAAGCCTTTATGGGGAGCAAGGAAAACCCGCGGGCTATTTCCGCGAAATAACCCTGCTCGACCAGCAAGTGGGACGGCTTCGAAAGGCCCTCCGCGACCTCGAGATTGCGGAGGATACACTTTTGATCTACCACAGTGACAATGGAGGATTGGTGGAGGCCTCATCTGGAGGGCGGATGAAGAAGGGATCAATCTACGAGGGAGGGCTGCGTGTTCCTGCAATACTCGAATGGCCCGCACGTTACCGGCCGAACCGGATAACTGTGCCGGTGAATTCCTCCGATCTTTATCCGACCCTGCTCCAGATCGCTGGAGCAGATGTGCAGAATCAACCGCAGCTGGATGGGATTTCCATCCTGCCGATTCTGGATGGTCGATCTTCCACCCGTCCTCCAATGGGGTTCTGGCATGGATATATGACCGGTCAGTCGACTTGGAGCGACCGAATTATAAAAGGTTTAATGGAAGCTCGGGTGGCGGGCGAGGATAACCCGTTTCCGGAGCGAATTCTCAAGAATGTAAATGAATTTCCTCCAAGAGATAGTGCGGATCTTCGAGGTCATGCAGCGTGGACTGACTGGCCGTGGAAACTGCACCGGATTCAGAAAAAGACTGGAGATGCCGCGCGTTGGGAATTGTATGATCTGGAAGTGGATCCGAAGGAGGCCAACGATCTTTCCTTGGCAGAGAAAGGCCGTGTTGCCCGCATGCGGAGTCAGTTGCAGGACTGGCAGCGTTCTGTCTTGGAAAGTTGGTCCGGGGCTGATTATCGCAGCCGGTAGTGCCTGGAAGATGGATCTACACCTTTGGTGTTGAGTTTGTCCGAGCGAGAAGGCAGTGTTCGCTCTCTCGCAGGGCGGGTCNTGGGTGATGAAGGCAGCAGAAAAAAAGGTCTCTCTCTACGATACCACTCTCCGCGATGGAACGCAGGGAGAGGGATTCCAGCTATCAGGTCTGGACAAACTGCGGATAGCCCATCGTCTTGACGAGTTTGGAGCGGATTACATTGAGGGAGGGTGGCCAGGATCTAATCCCAAAGACGTAGAGTTTTTCAAGGCGGCAGCTGATGAAGAATGGAGCCATGCCCGGATTGCGGCTTTTGGTTCAACCAGGCGTCACGATCTCGTGGTGGAAGATGATCCACAAGTGAAGCTTCTCATTGATGCAGAAACTCCTGTAATTACTATTTTTGGCAAAAGCTGGAAGCTTCATGTAACGGAGGTCCTCAAGACGACGCCCGATGAAAATTTTGCCATGATTCGTGATACAGTGCGGTATCTTGGGGAGGCTGGACGGGAAGTCATTTACGACGCTGAGCATTTTTTCGATGGTTATAAGGATGATCACGAGCACGCAATGCAAACGCTGGAAGCTGCTGCGGAAGGTGGGGCGAAGTGTCTGGTTCTATGTGATACAAACGGGGGAACGATGCCTGACGAGATTGGAGCAATCTGCACAGCGGTGAAGGAGCGTGTGTCTGGGGTCGCCTTTGGAATACATACCCATGACGATTGTGGAGTTGGGGTCGCTAATGCCATTGCTGCGGTGGACGTTGGAGCAGTGCAGGTGCAGGGAACAGTCAATGGATATGGCGAGCGGACCGGGAACTGTAACATGACCTCCGTGATACCTATTCTCCAGCTGAAGAGAGGTATCGAGGTAGTGAGGGACCTGACCAAGCTCAAGGAGTTGTCCCTTTTCGTTGATGAGGTTTCGAATAACTCTCCTCACAATCGGGCCCCCTTCGTGGGTCGAACTGCTTTTTCACACAAGGGAGGAATGCACGTGAATGCAGTCCAGAAGGTAGCTCACAGCTACGAACACATTCGTCCGGGTGAAGTGGGAAACGCACAGATAATTCTGGTAAGCGAGCTTTCGGGGCAGTCCAACATTCTGATGAAAGCCGAGGAAATCGGTTTGCCGCTGACAAAAGGAAGCGAGGAGGCGAAGGCAGTGCTGGCTAAGGTCAAGGAGCGGGAGAAGGAAGGCTACTCCTACGAGGCGGCAGGGGGATCCCTTGAACTATTGATCCGCCGAGAGACAGGAAAGCATGTGACCCGGTGGGCTCTGCGCGAGTATCAATGCAATTTCCGCCACTACAGGGATGGTCACAATCCGGTCTGCGAGGCTACTGTGAACATGGAAGTCGCGGGTGCAGCTGAGCACACAGCCTCGGAGGGGCATGGGGTCGTGAATGCCCTGGACAAGGCACTTCGTCAGGCATTGATGCGTCATTTTCCGTCNATCGACAGGGTTTCGCTCATTGACTACAAAGTNAGGATACTTGATGGCCATGCGGCGACCGCGGCGAGAACCCGGGTCCAGATTGTGCATACAGACGGAGAGCGTACCTGGGGAACAGTGGGTGTTTCGGATAGTATCATTGAGGCCAGTTGGATCGCGCTGACCGAAGGAATCGATCTTTTCCTTCAGCGGGAGGGCTAGGGCGCGTTTGCCTTGTAGACATCGCCGGGCGTTTAGGTAATAGAGAGGTATGAAATTTATCCTCATCGTCCTGTTAGGTGCTTCAACGTTCGCCTTCGCTGACCATCACGGAAAGGGGAATTCCCTGTTCAACGGCAAAGACTTTACCGGGTGGAAAGTCCCAAAGGATAATATCTGGTGGTCGGTGGTGGATGGGGCGATTGTCGCCAAGAGTGGTCCGAGGAAGCGGGGAAGTAATCTGTGGACCGAGAAGCATTACGCGGACTTCGACATGAGTTGCGAGTTTCGCTTTGACGGGAAAGGGGACTCTGGTGTGTTCCTGCGGGACGGGGGGCAGCAGATTCAGATCGGGATTTCGGGGTCCCTCAAGCGGGATATGACGGCCTCGCCCTACATTTCCGGTAAGGGCTATCCTGTTGAGGCGGAGGAGAAGNAGGGGGTTAAGGGTGTGAAAAACCTTCTCAAGATCAATGAGTGGAACACGCTCAGGATCGTTGCGGCAGGACCGGTCTACGATGCTTGGTTGAACGGAGTTCACGTGATGACCTATACCTCGGAGAATGCCAAGGAAAAGGGACCGATTGGCCTGCAGCTTCATGGCAACAAGGTCATGTCGATCGATTTTCGCCGTCTGACTGTGAGAGAGATCGAAATTCCTACCTCACCAGGAGACCCGGCCCCGGAAGGCTAAGTTGCAGCTTGGAAGAAGTGAAGAGGAGGAGTTGACCGTTCCCCAGGCAGTAGCTCCTGCTGTTTCACCATTGCTTTTCGGAAGAATCGATGCGAAGGCCCCCCGCGCATGCTGACCATCCGTAAATTAACNATGGCTTACGGTGGGCGGACTCTCTTTGAAGAGGCTGACCTGACCATCAACTGGGGGGAGCGTATTGCTCTGGTGGGACCCAACGGGGCTGGAAAGTCTACCTTGTTTCATATCATTCTTGGCGACGAAGAGGCCAATGCTGGAACAGTAGAGAGAGATGACTATGCCCACGTGGGATATCTCTCACAGGAGGCGGGCGATCCGGGAAAAGACACCGTTCTGCAGATCGCAACCGCAATTAATCCTGAAATGCGGCAAATCCAGCGGGTCATGCGCGAGCATGAGAAGGCGGGGACGTTGGAATCAGAGGAGTATGCGGAAGCGCAGGATCAGTTTACTCTGATGAATGGATTCCAGTTGGAGCCTAAAGCNAGGAAGATTCTTGCGGGCCTTGGATTCAAGCAGGAGGACTTCGACCGGCCGGCTCACGAAATGTCGGGGGGCTGGGTCATGCGGGCGCATCTGGCACAAATCCTTTGTCTGGAGCCGGATCTTCTGATGCTGGACGAACCAACTAACCATCTGGATCTAATGGCTCTTCTGTGGTTCCAGAGATATCTCTCGAACTATCCCGGAGCGATTCTGATGATTTCCCATGATCGAGATTTCATGGACGCTATTGCGGAAACTGTTGTCGAAATTGATGACCAGAAGTTGATTTCATACCAGGGAGATTACAGCAGCTATCTCAGCGAGCGTGAGCTTCGTTATGAGCAGAAGATGTCGGCCTACAGGAACCAAAAGAAAGAGGTCGACCGTATTCAGGAATTCATCGACCGATTTCGTTCCGTAGCCTCAAAGGCCTCGCAGGTTCAGAGTAAGGTCAAGCAGATCGAGAAGATGAAGACACTTGAAAAGCCAAGGGCTCCCCGTAAGGTTTTTAAATTTCATTTTCCCGATCCACCGCGCAGTAACCAGAAGGTTATCGAGTTGGATAAGGTGAGTCAGTCTTATGGAGAAACCCAGATATATAGCCAGTTGGACCTGGTGGTTGAGCGGGGTGATCGCACAGTGCTGGTTGGCCCCAATGGCGCGGGTAAGTCTACTTTGCTGAAAATTCTTGCAGGAACAATTCCCATTAACGGTGGAGAGAGAAAGGCAGGTTATGCGACAAAACTGGGATATTACTCCCAGCACCGCTCAGAGCTTCTTGACGAAAGTAATTCGGTTCTTGAAGAAATCTGCACGACAGGAGCAGGAATGCGGGAGGAAGATGCCCGTGGTCTGCTGGGTTCTTTTCTTTTTCGGCGGGAGGATGTTCACAAGAAGGTCAGGGTTCTCTCGGGGGGAGAGAAAAGCAGGCTGAATCTGGTCAAGTTCCTCGTGGATCCTCCGAATCTTCTCCTGATGGACGAACCGACTACTCATCTCGACCTTCTCTCAGTTGAGGCCTTGATTCAGGCCCTGAAACAATTCTCGGGGTCGTTGGTGTTTATTTCCCACGATGTGCACTTCATTCGCAAGTTGGCAGAGACGACATGGCATATCGCTGATGGTCAGGTGACAAAATACAGCGGGGGATACGATTACTACCTCGAAAAATCGGGGCTTCTGGATGATGAGAAGGGTGGAGTAACGGCCTGAGTAAAGGCGGTTATCCAGAAGAGGGTGTCCCCCTGTTTGGAGAGGAGTGCTATCGGGGATCATATTCCGAGGTCATCAGGGGTTTTGAGCTAAAATAAAAATGGAGTTTCTTTTGCCCGGTTGGGATGAGGATGCTCCCCTTACGGATATGTGTTCCTTTCTCCCTTGGACTCCGAGCGACGAAGGGATTACTTGGTGTTCCTCACTTAAAGCCTGACGGGCTCAGGTCCTTCAGTGCGGCCGTTGTTCTTATCTGGAATCTGGTAGATTCTTGCCTTAGACGCAATTTCTGTGAAGACGTTCCGAATCCGGAGCTGTTAGATGATCTGAGTCTGCTTTGGTGCCTCAGCCCACTTCTGGGGCATCAGTTTGATACAGCGTCTAACGGGGAACATTACTCGGCCGGAGAATCCGGTGGGCCCTGCGTGGTAATTGAGCGCAACGGTAGTCCACGCGTAGCCAGTCTCAACCTTCACAGGTGTTACGAGACCACGGATCCAATTTTCCGGATCAACAAACTTTTGGAGATCCAACCTCAATTGAGCCATTCGCTCTCCTCCCATGGCCATAGCCGATTTTTCCCCAGCCGAAGTAAGCGCCAAACCACTGAAAAAACCCATACCGATTAAAGTTATGAAACCGTATACACAACTTCTTTGCCGTCTTGCCTATGCAGCATTCCTCATGGGAATTCTGGCAGGTGGACTCGCGCAAGGTCAGGAAATTGAATCAACGGAAGTTGATGGTGATTCGCTGCGGGTCCGTATTCGAACACCTCGAATAGAATTAGAGCGCCTTAATCCGGACGGGAGCTCGACTACTGAGGCTGCGACTTCGATCAACGCTCAAATAGTGGAGCTTGAAATTCCCATGGACTCACCTACCAAGCTCTTCCGGGCGCGATTGCGCCTTGGAGATCAGAACTTTGGATCGAGTCTTCACCCCATCGTGGAGGATGGTGCAATTCCTAGTCTGGATGACATCAGGCCCTCCTCAATTAATCTGCAGGGGAATGCCCTCACGCTCCAGTTTCCCCCGGAACATACCAAAGTCAGTGGCAGGGAATTCTTCCCAGAAGGATTCCCTTTGTTTCTGGACGAAGGTCCCTTGAGAATGCGACCCGGGCGGGTACCCGGGTCATATAGTGGCGTCCTTAATGGCGGGGTAGTAACAAAATTCCGTTTCGAATTCGAGGCGGCTCTCGATCGTTTGCGGGGCCTCGGGAATGGGACGGTTCCGGTGTATGCGGACCGTCAGCTTACAGGTCGGATGGCCGTGCCGGAGATCAGCCGACTGGGTGAAAGTGTAGACCTTTTTCCTTTCCTGAACACCCGTCAGTTCCAGCCTCACGCCTTTGTTGGAGGTGCAATTCTTGGAGCGTCCTCCGCAGTAGATCCGGGAAAATCGCTGCTCATCACAGACCTTTCTGTCGTCAATGACCCCGACCGGACATGGGATCCCTTCAATCCCGACGCAGTATCGTACATCGATCCGGCAACGGGACGTCCTCGTAAATGGACCTTTGGTTTCCTGATGGAGGAAATGTGCAATTCCTCGCTGACCGGGGTTGATCCGAAAGTCTTTGCGCGACGCTGGATCGACCATTTCGAGCAGTTTCAGACGATCAACTTCGATGATGTTCCTGATCGGCAGGGAGACGTCCAAGCTGCCCTTATTGACAAGTGGGAGGCCGCAAACTTGGCCGAAGGTCTTGATCCTCTCGATCTGAAAAATGCACCCTTCCGCCTGACTGCAATCGTGAACAGAGTCGATCTGCGAAGCGCCTCTGGCTATGCGGCTGGTGATGGCGGAGAGTGCAGATTCGTCTTCTGTGCCTACGATCTGGATACTGGAGCGCATAAACCGATGACCGTAATCTTTGAATATGGAGTGCCCCTCGGGACCTGTGTGCAGATCAAGAACTGGGCCCGGCAGTGGCAGCAGTTGAGTGGGCTCGACTTTGTTTCTGTTGACCCCACAAGCACGTTCAATGCGACTCTCGAGGATCTCACTGACGTGGTAGCGTTGGCAAACGCCGATCCCACAAAGCCCAATGGCAGCGCAATCAACCAGCTTCGTTCCAACAATTTTATTGAGCCTTTTACGCTGCCGTGAACCATGCGGGAGTGGCAGATCACCGGGGCCGGGGTAGCGCCGAACCACCTCACTGCGGTTACGACCAAGCAAACTCCGGCCAACTCAAAAATGGGCACTTCAGATCTCGCTAATTACCTGAATACTTTCGAGCCCGATATTCTGGCGGGTAGCCATAGCGTTCCACTGATATTTCCAGGAGCAACGCCTTTTCTTTCGGGTAAATCACAGGTTCCCACTCCGGGCTTTTTCTGGAATGCGGCTGGAATTGCGAACAACGAGGTGCGCCATCATTTTTCCCTGAACACATGCAACGGGTGCCATGGGGGAGAGGCAGGGGCCCAGCTTCCGACGGTGGGAGGTCTTCCATTGGACCCCGTGACCGGGAATGGGGCCACAGGGCCGTCAAGCTCTGCGCCAAGCTTTGTTCATATCGCGGAGCGGAACGCTGGCACGCAGTCACATCTCTCCAGATTTCTCACAGGAACTGGGACCGCCCTCAGTGACCCTGTCAGCGGTGTGCCCCGGGTGTTTGATGACCTGACGCGCCGGGCCGCAGATCTCGATTTTGCCGCTAATATGCCCTGCCTCTTGCTATCTCTTACTCCGGCTCTGGCCACTAGATCACATTAATGCCCTGCTTCCGGATAGTGGAGTTTCACCGGGTAATAAATCCAGAATTGTAGCATTCACAGTGAGGATGAGCGGCTCGATTAGGTTCTTAGTTACCACTAAAACAGAGAGGAAATTACCGGGCTTCTATAGCGCGGCCGGTAGTAATCGGCCGCGCTTTATATTCCGCGGGGCCGACTGGATTGCCTGGAGGAGATTCATAACGTAAAGAATTTCGTGTTCAACCGGCCCTTTCCGTGGTTTTCCTCCCTCGCACATGGGCAAGGATAAGACAGCCATCACCCCCACCAGAGAAGAAGATTTTCCGGAGTGGTATCAACAGGTCGTTCGTGCCGCTGATATGGCGGAGAATTCCGAGACTCGCGGATGCATGGTGATCAAGCCATGGGGTTTTGCTCTCTGGGAGAATATTCAGTCGCAACTGGATACAAGGTTCAAGGAGACAGGGCATCAGAATGCCTACTTCCCGCTTCTTATTCCCCTGTCCTACCTTGAGAAGGAGGCCGAGCATGCTGAGGGTTTTGCGACCGAGTGTGCAGTAGTCACTCATCACCGACTGGAGGCCGAGAAGGATCCGGAGAGCGGCAAAACAAGAATGGTGCCGACAGGTAAGCTTACAGAGCCCTACGTCATTCGTCCGACCTCGGAGACCATCATCGGAGCCGCCTTTTCACGCTGGGTGGAAAGCTACAGGGATCTACCACTGCTGATCAACCAGTGGGCCAACGTGATGCGCTGGGAAATGCGCACCCGTCTTTTTCTCCGAACTGCAGAATTTCTCTGGCAGGAGGGACACACAGCTCACGAGACACAGGGAGAGGCAGAGGAGGAAACGCGCTTGATTCACAAGCTGTATGAGGACTTTCTTCGTGATCATCTTGCGATTCCGGTGGTCCCTGGTGAAAAGACGGAGGCAGAGCGTTTCCCCGGCGCACTAAACACCTACACGGTTGAGGCAATGGTGCAGGATCGTAAGGCTATCCAGGCAGGAACCTCCCACTACCTGGGTCAGAATTTCGCGAAGGCTCAGGAAATTACCTTCGTCGGCCGTGAGGGAAGTAAGGAGTATGTGCATACTACTTCGTGGGGAGTGAGCACCCGCCTGATTGGAACTCTTATCATGGCTCATGCAGACGACGATGGACTGGTCCTTCCTCCCAGGGTTGCGCCCCAGCAGGTAGTGATTGTTCCGGTGACGCCAAAGGAGGAAACTCGGGAGGCTATCATTGAGTCCTGCAAAGTATTGGCAGAAACACTGCAGCGAGAGCAGAGCTATGCGGGAGCTCCGGTCCGGGTGCATGTCGACGCCCGTGACCTTGGCGGGGGAGTCAAAAAATGGGATTGGGTCAAGAAGGGTGTCCCGATCCGGATCGAGATCGGCCCGAGGGATCTCGAGTCAGGAAAGGTTTGCCTGCAGCGTCGCGACCGTCCTCCAAACGAAAAAGAGTTTATTGATCGGGAAGAATTCATCCAGAGTGCGCCGCAGGTTCTTTCAGAAATCCAGCAAAACCTTCTTGATCGCCTCTCCGTGTTTCGAGACGAGAATATTAAAGAATGCAATAGCCTAGAGGACTTTGAGTCTCACTGGGACGGCGAGGGCAACCCGGGATGGCTTCTCACGCCCTGGGCTGGTTCGACTGAGGAGGAGGAAAGACTCTCAAAGACGCATAAGATCACTATTCGCTGCCTTCCTAATGGTCAGCAGGACGGTCCTGAGGCGCCCTGTTTTCTGACGGGTCAGGGGACCAGTGCGCGGGCTCTCTGGGGCAGAGCCTACTAGGAAAATCTGCCGACTCGATGTTTACCTATTAGCCCCTTCAGGGTCGCGATTTCGATCCAAAGTGTGCGTAACGCTAACCTTTGAAGAAGGGGCGAGAATATCCTGTCACAGGACCCGAAAACAAGTTGGTTCCGTCCTGAAACGACCAGCGCGATGAGTTTATATCCGGTGGAGAGGCATTGGCTCATGAAGAGGGCAGGGATGAGTCGCCTCTCGGGGAAGGCGGCCGCGAAAGATAAATACGCGATCGCGCATTTAGGGTTGTCGGCGAGGGCGCATCTTCTGGCTTTAAGCCTTTGGCCTTTCGCTCCGCTTTCTGGTTGCCATTCTTCTAGCTTTCCCGGGTGTGGGTTTTGGTGCCACAAGGCCTACCTTTATTTCTCGGGTCTGCTTCGGACCATGAGCGCCTGATCTTTTTCGAGGACCTGCCAGCAGGCGAGGCCGTTTCCTACAAGGTCCCACTCATTGAACTGCCAGACGACTTTCTTGTCCTTGGTAATCTCAAAGATCTGAGGGTTTTTTTCGCCGGCGTGACAATTACCGATCATGTAGTTTCCATTAGAGAGTTCCTGTAGGCAGGTCATCCATCCGAGACTGATTTCGGTCCCTGGGACCCTGCCCTTGATTTCCCACACAATTTCCTTAGCTGGATTTACCTCCAGAACACTCTTGCCATTTCCTGAGGCGATCAGAGTGTTCCCGTTTTTAAGGCGGATGGCACCGTAGACCCGGGAGCCTACCTTGTATTCCCAGACCACCTTGCCGGTCTTATCGTATTCAGTCACCACCCCCGGGCTCTCCGCGCAGGATAGATAGTGACCGTTTTTGAGAACGCGGACAAGGCGGGTGTTCCTGCGTCCGCCCTCACCCATTGGAATCTCCTTGATCTTCTTACCGTCCTTGGCGACGTGGAGAAATCGTCCCACGCCGCTTTCCGCGATCATGGTAGAGCCATCCGCATAACGCTTGAATGCGTGGACATCCACTCTCCTGCCCTCGTTCCCATTCTCCCGCGCAGACTCGTATTCCCAGACAACTTTTCTATCCAGAGTGATCTCCTGAGTCTTGGTCCACGTGTCGTGAAAGAGGATGTTTCCATTGTCGAGGAGATGGATGTCGTGATGGCCCGTGTGGCCCCGCTGGGGGCCTGCAGTGTCGTGTTTCCACAGGACTGAGCCATCCATCTCGCAGATGGCCACGATATTTTTTCCGTATGAGACGCCGAGAAGAATCAATCGCTGATCCTCGGCCTTAGCTGGTATGAGGAGAAAAAGACAAAGCGTAAGAGAAGCAAGTAAGGCAGGCATTTGCATGAGTGAGACCCTAGGCTGGGGAGCAGCAAAGGGCAAATACTCGATGGGACATCCGATCAGGGTATGATCAGACTGCTGCAATAGGTCAGAACGTTGTGAAATGGATGGTCCTGCAACAGAGCGAAGGCATCGTGGGTTGTAAGCCGGATGCGTTTTCCCGTGGTCGACATGGCTACCCAAGTATTGGATGTGGCCGGGCTACTCAGGCCACAGAGAAAACGGGCCAGTTGGCGGGCGGTCCGCAGAGGGCCATGTCTCTCGTCGAGAAGGCTCTGGATGATTTCTGCGTGCTCCAATGTGATCTCAGGGGCGCAGGCCCCGGGCACCTCGCCGCCTGAAGACCCAAGACACGTCCCGCAGTGACCACAAGGATCCGGTTGATTTTCTCCGAAATGGTTCAGAAGATGCCGGTTCAGACAGGTGCTTTCCTCTGCGTAGGAGAGTACCTGTTCGAGGCGATAGAGATCCTGCTCTTCACTTTTAAGAAAGAGCTGTTGGACGCGAGAGCTAAGTTCCTGCATTCGCTCTGGAGATCTAAGCCGACGATAGGAGTGGCGAATTCCTGCAGGCTTAAGTGAGATGTCGCCATGGGTCTCCAGAGAGGAAAGCTCACGAATTATCTGATCACGATCGCACTGCATTTGTTCCGCTGCAACAGTGGGTTCAATTGTGACCCACTTGCGCCCTTGCTTGCCGTTGGAGAGAATTCGGGCGATGAATTCCCGTTTGCTTTCCTCAAGGCCAAGGTTGATCTGCTTGATGTCACGTAAAAGACGGACGCGGTAGGAGCTGTAAAATGACGAGGTCGTAACGATGTATCCCTCAAGCTCAAGGTAGGTTAGAAGAGTGTTAATCACGAGGGGGCGGATGTCATTTGAGACCGCGAGATCGTAACGGGAGAGATCAAAGGTCGTGCCGCGCATGAGAATTTGCTCAAGCACTCGGCCCACTGCTTCCTGCGACGGAGTATCGCCGTAGACGAAGTTTTCAAGGACCAGAAGATCATCCTTGCAGGCGAGGAGTTCACAGCAGGCACGTCGTCCATCACGGCCGGCTCTTCCGGTTTCCTGGGTGTAGTTCTCGAGGGATTTAGGCAGGTTGTAATGGATGATCCGGCGGATATCCGCTTTGTCGATCCCCATTCCGAAGGCGATCGTAGCTGTAATGATGGGAGCGTCTCCTGACATGAAGGCTTCCTGACAGGCGGATCGAGTTTCGTCGCGTAGACCGGCATGATAGGGGCGGGCGGGCAAACCTTCTCTCTTGAGAAAAGCCGCCAGGCCTTCGGCGGTTTCCTGTCTGGTCACATAGATAATGGTGGGGGCTTCCGGGTTTGCTCGCAGACGCTCCAGGACAATGGGGCGCTTCTCTTCCTCGAGGCATGGTGTGACGTGCAGCTCGAGGTTTGGTCTATGAAACGAGAGCTGAATATGATCTTGTTCCGCGATTCCGAAATTTTTGCGGATATCCCCGGCGACTGCTGGAGTGGCTGTCGCAGTGAGAGCAAGAATACGGGAAATCTTCAGCTCCCGCGCGAAGTGCGACAGTTTGAGGTAGTCAGGTCGGAAGTTGTGACCCCATTCAGAGATACAGTGAGCCTCATCGACTGCAAGCAGTGAGATGTCTACGCGCTTAAGATGATTCCTGAAATTCTCATTGGCGAGACGCTCGGGCGCGACGTAGAGAAGCTTGAGGCGCCCGCTCAGTATTTCAGCCTGAACAGTTTGGGCTTGTTCGACGGAAAGAGAAGAATCCAGCCTTGCGGCGGCGACGCCATGGCTCACCAGAGCGTCAACCTGATCTTTCATCAGCGCTATGAGCGGTGAGACGACCACCGTCAGTCCCTCCAGCAGGACTGCGGGCAATTGATAACAGAGCGATTTTCCACCGCCTGTAGGAAAGACTGCGAGGGTGGGGCGGTTTGCCAGTATTGACTCGATTACAGGCCGCTGACCGTCGCGGAAGGACGAGAAGCCAAAGTGCTTCTCCAAGGCTTGAGCCAGGTCTTTGGACGCATCACCGTTCAGGATGCCTGATTGAGACTGGAGACGCCATCGTGAACAAGCTTGAAACCTGCCTTACGTGCGCCACGGACCTCTGATTGCAAAGGTGTGGTCAAGGTTCTGTATGTTCACAAAAAGGATGTCTCCATCAGGCGAGAAGATAGAACCGCAGAATTCGTTTTTGTTCTTAGCGTCTGGATTGCGGCCGAACGTGAAAATCTGGCCTTCGGGAGTAACTCCCCGCAAGTGCGGAAGTTGCTCTTTTGAGAACGGACTAACAAGGTCCTCGCAGATGATAAGATCTCCATTTGGAGCTACGCAGAGGTTGTCCCCACTTGTCAGCAGGTCACTCTTTCCAGGCTCGAGAAAGAGCTCTACCGAGGCCGTTGGGTGCTGCGCGCTGCTGGGAAGGATTCGAAAGATCTGGCCGCGCTTTTGGGGGCCGCCATTAGTACAGCAGAGATAGATCGCCCCTTTGTCGTAAAAGATTCCTTCTCCGCGGGCGAACTTAGCGGCTCCTTTTTTGAAGCCCTGAACTCTGAGGTCGTCTTTTGGCGCAGTGGGATCCTCTAGGTCTACCCAAGAAATCGGTTGCTCGTGTCCCTCTGTGATCATGCGCTTTGATTTGGGCTGGTAATTCCGCAAGTCGGCAGCCGCATGATTCTTCAGGCACATGGCCTGGAGCTTTCCGCTGGAAAGATCGTTTTCACGATCGGGCACAAACCGATACAGCAGGCCGTCATCGCGATCCTCGGTGAGGTAGACCGCTCCACCTCCTGGGTCGTAAGCGACCGCCTCATGGCGAAAGCGACCCATCGCCTTGAGAGCCACAGCTTTTTGCAGGCCAATTTGGGGATCCGCCCTCACTTCAAAACAGTAGCCATGTTGCCGGTTGCGGTGACCTTTGTCGAGGTCTTCAGGTTCTTCGCATGTAACCCATGAGCCCCACGGCATGGTTCCACCGGAACAGTTTCGGTCAGTTCCGGCAAGAGATAGAAATTCTTTCTCGGTCTTTCCTGAGACTGGATTGTAAACGATAGTGGTGGTGCCTCCGAGGTGGGGTGTTTCGTTTTTCCTTCCGGCATCGTAGAGAAGATTTTTGTCGAGGTGTGAAGGGATCTGTTTTTTGGGAAATGGGCCGAGGCTGTCTTGACCGAGAGCGATTTCATGGTTCCGGATCAGAATAATTCTGCCGTCCTTTCCAGCAAAGGTGGCCATGTCGTCAAACTTGCCCGGGACCTTCATGCCATCCGCCATTAGAGTGCCGCTGCGGGAGATCACATCGTAGCTGAAGTTTTTGGGGAGATCTAGAAGGCCAGCTTTATCGCGGACGAGCGGGCCGTAGGGTTGGATTTCCCGGGTGGAAGAAGTGGAAGTTTCGTTGGCCCTTAGATAGCGCCCGAGGCCGAGAAAGCCTGCGGTCCATCCGGACTGGCGCAGAAATGCTCTGCGGTCAGATGAGGCAGAGTGTTTATGATGGGTTAACTGACTCATAACCGTTCCTGTATGGATCGGGATTTTATCCTTACGGCATAAAAGTGCCGTGTTTCGAAAATGTGGCAGTTTTGCAAGGGGCGGCTCGCCCCAAAAGGAGTAGATTTGGTCCAAATCCTTGCCAAATGTGTCATAATCCCTAAATAGAGCCTTATTTTTCCTCCTGAGGGTTTGACACCCTATGGCGGGCTTCCCTTAAATCCCCGCAACCCGAGACCGCTGGCAACCACCGACCAGCTGATTTCAAAATCTCAAGAACACGAGCCATGAGTGAAGACGACAAGAAAGCTTCCGACTCTTCTGAAAAGAAGGCCGATAACGCCCCTGCAGCTCCGGCGCCGACGATCCCGTTGAAACCTGCGGCAAGCGCCCCTTCGACTTCTGCCCCGGCACCTACGATTCCTCTCAAGCCCGCCTCCGGCGCGGCTGCCCCCTCTGCCCCCTCTGCTCCGTCTGCCCCTGCGCCCACAGTGCAGTTGACTACTCCTGGAGCAAGCAATGCTCCCAAGACGACTCCCCTCAAAACCCAGCCGTTGGCCGGAGACTCGGATGCGACTCAGGAACTTCCCAAGGCGACTGTGCAGCTTGGCAGCGCTACTCAGGCGCTAGGTGCTCCCTCAGCCCTCGCGGCTGGGCCGCCCTCGCTCCAAACATCGGGTGCAGATGAGGAGGAGGAAACAGACACGATATCTACTATCCTTTCCGGTGTGGCTTTTGCCATCGCGCTCGTCGTTCTGGTTCTCCAGCTAATGACCACAGCGGAGTGGGTAAAGGAGGAAGAGCCGGTCGGTAATCAGTCCGGGTGGAATGCACTTTTTGAATAATAACTCTCATGGCTTTTCCTATCATCACTACCATTGTCGCAATAGTCGTTCTTGTCATTTTGATCGGCACTGGCAACTCAACTATCTGAATCTGGCAGTCAGCGACCATGATCAGGAAGCACCTTGCTTGGAGGTGCGACCTGTTGCGAATCACTTTTGATCCTACCTCTTATGGCTCTTCAATTTACGAGTGAGAATTTTGACGCAGAAGTATTACAGTCCGAACTGCCTGTTCTTGTTGATTTCTGGGCGGAATGGTGCGGTCCCTGTAAAATGATTGGACCTCTCGTTGATGCTGTAGCCTCGGACACCGAGGGTAGCGCCAAGGTAGGAAAGGTCGATGTCGACAGTCAGCAGGAGCTGGCTCGCAACTTCAATATCCAGTCTCTTCCTACAATTGCCTTTTTCAAAGGTGGGGAGATTGTGGAAACGATGATCGGCACCCAAGGAGTGTCGGTTGACGTGCTGAAGGAGAAACTTTCGGCGCTCGCCTAGGGGCAGGAGCAGGCCGGCGGGTATTCAGGTAAGGCACTCGGCAAAGACCTCTAAGGTCTCATCGATGTCGCTCTCCGTATGTGCGAGGGAGAGAAATCCCGTCTCGTAGGGGCTGGGAGCGAGGTAGATCCCGCGTTCCAGACAGGCCCAGAAGAATTTTCGGAAGGCCCCAAAGTCTCCCTGCTTCACGGAGTCAACATTGACGATCTCGCTATCACCAAAGTAGAGGCACCACATGGACCCTGCCCTGTTGAAGCGGTATGGTAATCCCTTTTCGCGAATGAGACTCTGAACCCCGTCCTCGAAGCGCTGCCCGATCTCTTCCAGCCTCTGGTATCCATTCTGTTTTTCCAGTTCCCGTAGCTGCGCCAGTCCGGCAGCCATGGCTACCGGGTTGCCCGAGAGAGTGCCGGCCTGATAGACCGGACCATCCGGGGCAAGATGGTCCATGATGTCTCCCCGACCGCCGAAGGCCCCTACAGGCAGGCCGCCTCCAATCACCTTTCCGAGAGCGCAAAGATCTGGAGTGATTCCTGAAAGTTCCTGCACGCCTCCTCGTGCAAGGCGGAATCCTGTCATGACCTCATCAAAAATCAGGAGAGCCCCGTATTCGCTGGAAAGCTCACGCAGGAGCTCGAGGTAGCCAGCATGTGGAAAGACAAAGCCGGCATTTGCGGGATACGGTTCCAAGATAATCGCGGCAATCTCATGACCACAGCGGGCGAAGACCTCCTCGATACGTTCAGGGTGGTTGAACGGAAGAGTAATTGTTTCAGCGGCAAAGGACCGTGGAATGCCTGCGGAGTCCGGTTCTCCGTGAGTAAGGGCACCGGATCCGGCCGCCACGAGCAAGGAGTCAACATGTCCGTGGTAGTGGCCTTCAAATTTGATGATCTTGTCCCTGCCGGTGAATCCACGGGCAAGACGTATCGCAGACATGGTGGCTTCCGTTCCTGAGTTCACCATACGCACCTTCTCCACCGAAGGGACCCACTCGCAAACCACCTTGGCCATTTCAACCTCGAAGGGATTGGGGATTCCAAATGAAAGTCCATTTTTGGCGACTTCATGTACCGTGTTGGTGATAACGGTCGGGGCGTGGCCAAGGATGGCGGGGCCCCATGTTCCAATATGGTCAATCAAACTTCTTCCGTCGACGTCTTCAATCCGACATCCCTTGGCTCTTCGGACAAAGAAGGGATCTCCGTCGACGTTACGGAAGGCCCTGACGGGGGAGTTCACGCCGCCGGGAATTACTGCCTTAGCGGCTTCGAATAGTTTTTTGGAGAGTTCGCCCTGCATGCTTCCGGCAGGAGTATACGGCCATGGAAGAAATTGCCGACTAAAAGTCCTACGGTCCTTTCAGGTAACTGGTCTCGGGGATCGATGCGGAAACGAGGAGCTTGGGCACTTCCGGAACGGAAATCGGCCGGATCATCTGGTCGCGGGAGCCGGTTTGGAAACGTATTTACGCAATCCTTAGGAATGTCCCAGTTCTTTTTTTATCTGGATGTCTTTAGAGAGGGCCGGGGAATCCACTGCCTTCTGAGTAGTGCCGGGGGCTACTTAACGGCTTTTGCGGAAACGAGTTATCTGTTTCCGGAATCCACACGAAGAAGTTGGCTCCGGGTTCTCTCAGGTTCCGAATCAGCGCGAGAGGCCCGGAAAATGAAGGAAAAAAAGGGCTTTTTTTGCGAAAATCCTCGCCGATTTGAACTCGATTACACTACGATTTCCCCCGTGAAAGCATCAGTTTCTTCCCTTGCCGCCCTTGCCGCCATCGGTTTGGGCTCAGCGCCTCTTTACGGGGCGCTTATCGCCCCTACCGATTTAGGTGGTGCAGTTGACCTCACTGTCACCTGTCCAGATTCTGGTGGCTCTCCCGAAACCGCGGCGTCGTTTGGCGCCATCGGTGTGGTGGGCGACCTGATCGATATCAATACCTTTAACTCCCTTGGTGACACAGAGCTGGGACTCTTTAGCGCATCCGGCGATTTGCTTGGCAGCAATGACGATACCATAGGGCTTTTGAGTCAGATCGTCTTTGAACCAACCAGTGAAGGGACGTATTACATCGCCTCTGGAAACTACAATTCGTTCTTCAGCCCTGGGTTCGGTGCGCAAGGGCCTGCTGGGGCTCCCGTAACCACCACGGTAAATGGAGTCGACGCAAGCTTTGTGGTCGGGGAAACCGGAGCATTCTGGACGTCCTTTGATGTTGTGCCTGAGCCTTCCAGCCTCAGTTTGGTAGCGGTTGCTGGTCTTGCTCTTCTCCGCCGGCGCCGCAGCTAGGCAACAAGGAGCTCAAATCGTCCGCTTCGGACTTCGTTTACATCCCGCCTTNTCTATAAAGGCGGGATTTTTTTGTGGCCGTCACACGCTGCACCACCTTCATTAAAGACATGGAGTGAAGCCCATGAGGAGAAGGGTCCCAGGGTCGGCGTCGCTCCGGTGCTCGCGCGGTTCCGGACTCAACGAACACCCACACAAAGTTGAATTTTCTTCTTTGACTCGGCNTCACACCGAAAAGGACTTTTCTTNGGCNGTCCTNAGTTTAGCCTNATANNAGCATGAANACGATGTTNTCNGTCTCTCGCTCTCGGGCTCCTGCTGTCTCTCAGCGGTCTTGGTGCGGCCGAGCCGCGGGCGAAGTCCTCTCTCCTTAATAGTGACCCCGATGTCGTATATTCGGAGGAGTTCACGGAGAAGGCGATTGAATTCCTGGTGGCGAGGCCTGCAACAATTTTCGCAACGAAGAAGGGCGGGAGAAAACTTGGAGTTCTCAAGGCTGACAGCAAGGTGACCTTTATCGGCATGACGGAGAAGGCTTACAAGGTGAGAGGAACGGCGACACACGGGCAGGTGCTGGGTTGGGTGTCTCCCAGGTTTTTGGGATCCAAGGATAAGGATTTCGTGGAAAACCTGAAAAAAGTTTATGAGCGCCAGAAGGTCATCCGAGAGCTGGTAGCGAATCATGAAGTCGCTATCGGGATGTCGATTGAAGAGGTGAGTGCTTCGCTGGGTAAACCGACCAAGACGAAGGTGCGGCAAACCGTAAAGGGACGCACCGGGGTCTGGGAGTTCATCGAATACGAAGAGCAGGATCACTATCAGGCCGTGCGTGACCCGGTAACCGGACGAGTCTTCCGGCAGTATTCCCATACGACCAAGGAGGAAACCGGCAAGATCGTGGTCGAGTTTGAGAATGAGGTGGTAGCTGCGATCGAGGAGAGCGAGAATAACGAGGGCGGCAAAGTGCGCATTGTCACTCCTCCACTCGTTTTTGCGTGGTAGACCTGCTTGCTGTTGCAGCAGCTTTTTAGCACCCCCAGCGGCAGGCTGTCTGAATGGCGTTACCCTTAACGTGCACGGAGGGGTCGCAGGGACGCCCGCCCGGTGGCCGAGGTGTCGATGAGTCGGCCGGAAGCCGCTGCTCTTCGTCGGAGAGGAGCCCGAGTGGTGCCCGGCGAGAACTTCCGGAGTGCACGGGGTGGTTCGTGGCTCGCCCGGGGGGCAGTTGCCAGATCTACGGAACGCCGGCGGTGGAGAAGGAGCGCGCAGCCAATACAGGCTCCTAGCAGAGAGTAGCCTGGTTCAGGAACCGTGTCAGAAACAGCGAACGATCTATCCGGGTAAGAAGAACCATCCGGGGAGACAGGGAGAGGTACAGCAGTGACCGAGCTCAAGAGGAGAGCTCCTAAAAGAGCTCCTAACAGGGGCCTCGGCAATACGGACGAACGGGTAGGGGAAGTCAGGGCGGACAACATGGGTGAACGTTGCTCTATGCTTAACTATCTCAAAATATCAATAGAATGGAAAGAACTTTACGAAAAGAAGTGATGAAGCGAGGCATAGGCCACGGGTTTCCGAATGCCTACCGGACGATTCCTCTCTCGGAAGAGCGGAGAAAGTCTAAGAGCTGCCGGACCTTTTCGTTGCTGGCAGAGTCCAGCTTATCGAGGGTTTCGATCTGAGCTGTGAGATTGAGTCCTTTCTTAAGAAAGAGTGTTTTGTAAGCAGTTTTGAGTGCCCGGATATCTTCCGGTGCAAACCCGCGGCGCTGCAGGCCGATCAGATTGAGACCGCGAATCTGGGCGGGGTTTCCATCCGCAATGGTAAAAGGAGGAACATCCTGCACGATCTTCGTGCAACCTCCGATCATGGAGTGGGCCCCCACCCGGCAGAACTGATGAACACCGGCCATTCCGGAGAGAATGACGTGGTCCTCGACGATCACGTGACCTGCCAGAGTGGCGGCATTGGAGAGAATGCAGTGATCTCCTACAATCGCATCGTGTGCGACATGGGTGTAGGCCAGAAAGTTATTGTCGGAGCCGATCCGGGTGGGTGACTCCGGGGATGTGCCACGGTGGACAGTGACGAACTCCCGAAAGGTATTGCGGTCGCCAATCTGCGCATAAGTAGGCTCTCCGCCATATTTAAGGTCCTGGCTGCGCGCTCCGATGGAGGAGAACGGATAGAATTCGTTATCTTCGCCGATGGTGACAGGGCCTTCAAGAACGAGGTGAGAATGAAGGCAGCTTCGAGCACCAATCTTGACCTCGTCACCAATGACACAATAGGGTCCAATTTTGACGTCATTTCCTATTTCGGCCTTGGGGGAGACGACTGCGGTGGGATGAATCACGGTAAGGAGGTGTGAAATGCAGAAAATCAGGCGAACGCCCAGCAAAGGAAACGTGGGGATTACCAAAGGAAAAGCCAGTATTTCCAAAGTTGCGACCCCGAAATTAATGCAAATTACTTGCGCTTTCAGCAGGGCTGGTCCATGTCGTGACTATGTCCATCCTCCGATTGCCATTTCTTCTGCTTCTGATCATGAGTTCCCTCGGTGGAGCGCAAATCAAGGTTGCAGTTCTTCACCCCCTTCTCGGGGATCTCGTCGAGAAAGTTGGTGGCGACAGGGTTGAGGTAGTCGATTTGATGGGAGAAGGCGGTGATCCTCATAAATTTCAGCCGGGTGCGAAGGAGCTTCGTCGGGCGCAGGGAGCCAGAATTTATTTTGCCTGTGGTAAGGGCTTGGAGCCTTATCTGCCGAAGTTGCGGGATGCAGCAGGCGCGCAAAAAGTCGTAGAGGTAGGAGAGACCCTACCGACCCTCAAAGCCGAGGTTCTATGTGATCATGACGGGCACGCCCACGTTCATGAAGAGATTGATCCCCACTGGTGGCATTCAATCGATTGTTGGAGGCGGGCTGTCACCCGGGTCCGCAAGGAGCTGTCGGCTGTTGACGGGCAAAATGCAGCCTTTTACCAGAAAAGGGCTGCCGAGGTGAGAAGGGAGCTTGCTAGTCTCCAGCGTTGGGCCACTGCGGAACTGGCCAAAGTGCCCGCTAAGTCCCGTATCCTTGCCACCGCTCATGCCGCGTTCGGCTACTTCTGTAACGAGCACGGGTGGAAGATGCTGGCAGTGCAGGGCCTTAACAGAGAACGAGTCGACTCTCCCAAGTTTCTGGCAGAGGTGGTATCCGCAATCCGGAAAGAAAACGTCCGGGCGCTTTTTCCAGAGCAGCGGTCGAATCCCAAAATTCTCAGGACGGTCGCCGAGGGTGCGGGCGTCGTGGTGGGAGAGCCTCTGATTGCAGATGGGGGCAGCTCTATTGAGGAGATGTTCCGTCATAACGTGAGCGTGATCGTGGGCGCCTTGGGAGTGAAGTAAGGGCTCGCGGGTCTCGGGCGACGTGGAGGATTGGCTCAGCGCTTTGGGATTGAGGAGATCCCCCGGGCGGTTCATACTGGGGTGTGCTCAATTGCCGAGCCATACCGCTGGCCAGTGCGGGCGAAATATCGCCTCTTTTTGGGCTGCTGACGCTTGTGCTGGTGGGGGTGGTCCTAGTATCGCTGGTGCTTCAGCGTTTTCGTCAGTCTCTTCTTGTTGGCTATTTTCTCTGCGGCGTACTTCTTGCCAACAGTGGGTTACTTGACTGGGTTGGAGCGGACTCCAGTGACCTTGACCGATTAGCTGACCTCGGCGTCATTTTGCTGCTCTTCACTCTGGGTCTGGAATTTTCGTTTAAGGAAATTAAGCACTTGCGTCGTGTTGCACTCTTAGGCGGTGGTATTCAGGTAGGCCTCGTGGGGATAGTAGTAGGAGGGGCGTGCGTGTTCTTCGGGTTTCCGTTCCCTGTAGCGATTGCCCTCGCGGTGGCAATCGCGCTCTCAAGCACAGCTGTCAGTATCAAGGCTTTTCACGATCTAGGCATGGCGGACAGTCCTGCGGCACGGGTAGCCCTGGGCGTGGCGATTTTTCAGGATATTCTCGTCATATTCTTCATGATCATACTGCCCCCGTTGCTGGGGCAGGGCGACGGCGAGATGGCGGCTGGAATAGCAGTAGCCGTATTGAAAGGTATATTGTTCCTGTCTGCCTGCTGGTTTCTGAGTCGACATGGGATTCCACAGATTCTGCATGCGGTAGCACGGACGCGTAGTCGCGAGCTTTTCACAGTCACCGTGGTAGGGCTTTGTGCAGCCGTTGCCTTCGGAGCGATTCAGTTGAACCTGAGTGCTGCTCTTGGTGCTTTTGCTGCAGGGTTGGTGGTGAGCGAGTCGATTTACAGTCACCGGGTGCTCGCGGATATCCTGCCATTCAGAGATCTCTTTCTAACCATCTTCTTCGTTTCCATTGGCCTGCTGATTGACCTCGGCGAGGTCGCTTCCAGTTGGGCACTGATCTCCAGTGCGACCCTGATGATCCTGCTCATAAAATTTGGAGCGGGGTTTCTCGCTGCCAAAAGACTGGGTGTCGGGTTAAGGCCCTGTCTTCTCGCAGCTGGTGCACTGGCTAGCACAGGAGAGTTTTCCCTGGTTCTGTTTGAGAGAGTTGCGGATTTCGGGGTATTTAACGCCTGGCCTGAGGTAGAGCAGATTCTTCTGGTTTCCACCGCAATCGGAATGGGGCTGGTTCCCGGGCTCATGCGTTTCGCTGAGAGAATGGCACCTGTTCTCGAGGGGCTTAGATGGTTTGAGGGGAAAGCGGACCCACCCTTTGAACTCACTTCGGAGGGAGAGCGGGAAGTCCTTAGTGGGCATGTGATTGTGTGTGGTTACGGACCGGTGGGAAGGGTCCTGCAGCAGGCACTGGCGAAATGTAATATCGGGGCGCTCATCCTGGAGCTTAATGCTGATACTGTTCATGAAATGATGGGAAAGGGTGTGCTGGGCCTCTTTGCGGATGCGCGGCAACCGGAATCTCTCGAAATGGCTGGCGTTGAAAGGGCTCGAGGTATTGCGTTTACGTTTCCCGATGTAGATGCCGCGATTGCAGGGATGCGACTCGCGCGACAGCGGAATCCCGAGATTCTCGTGTATGCGCGTGCAAAGTTCACAGAGGAGGCTGATCGCTTGCGGGAGGAGGGGGCAGACCATGTTTTTCATGACGAACAGGAGAGTGGTCAGGCTTTGATTAAATCGGTCTTGCAGAGTTACGTTGAAGAGCATGTTCTCGACGATTTTTCATGATCACGGTTCCTCGCTGGAGGAAGTGAATTAGACTCACCAAAGGGCCATTGAACAATTTCGAGCATTCCCGGGCTTGACGCAGTGGAGAAGGCGAGCGACCCAGAAGCGTGCCGGATTGGGATTATCCAGACCTACCAGTTTCCCGAAAGAGGGATCAGATTCTCGAGGCGATGCGCTCGAGCCGGGTTGTGGTTGTTGTCGGGGAGACAGGTAGCGGAAAGACGACTCAACTTCCTAAAATGGCTCTTGAGCTGATTCGGGAGTCCGCGAAGGGTCATCCAGGAAGACGGGCGGGGCGGATCGGGTGTACGCAGCCTCGTCGACTGGCAGCTACCAGTGTTGCCCGCAGGGTTGCAGAAGAAATGGGAGAGAGAGAAGGGGGCCTTGTTGGCTATCAGGTCCGGTTTGCCGAAAAGGTCAGTGAGCACACAGAGGTAAAGTTCATGACGGATGGCATCCTTCTCGCAGAAACGCAGAGGGATCGCCTGCTTCGACAATATGACACCCTGATCATCGATGAGGCGCATGAGCGTTCTCTTAACATTGATTTCCTGCTCGGTTATTTCCACGGGGTTCTGGAGAAAAGGAAAGACCTCCGGCTGGTGATCAGCTCCGCGACTCTTGACGCGGGACGATTCTCGGAATTTTACGGAAACGCGCCGGTGGTTGAGGTTGAGGGACGAACGTATCCCGTTGAAGACAGGTTTCTCCCGGTTGAGCAGGACGAGGAACTCCGTCATCATGTAGCGCGGGCAGTAGATTGGATCTCCCAAGTCGATGACCGAGGAGACGTTCTGGTTTTTCTTCCTGGAGAGCGGGAAATTCGTGAATGTGCCAAGTTGCTGGAAGGGCGATTCCTGCCAGATACGGAGATACTGCCAGTCTATGCGCGGTTAAGT
>PARF01000002.1 GCA_002709915.1 Roseibacillus sp.
GGAGGGGTGGCAGAGCGGTTGAATGCACCGGTCTTGAAAACCGGCATAGGGAAACCTATCGTGGGTTCGAATCCCACCCCCTCCGCCACTTACCCGGCCACCTTCCATCGGCTATTGACCACGCACAACGAGCACTAAGGAGCCGGGAAGTCGCCAAAGGAAAATCGGTCATACTGTTCCCGCAGCCCGACACCAGCCTCGGACCCTGAACCTCCATGAAAGCTATCACGAACCGCTTTCCGGGACCATTCCACCGCCTTGCCCCGATCCCGTTTCGCGAACCAGACCTCAGCCATGGTATCAAGATAAGCCGCTTGTCGGGGACGCATCGCGAGGGCCCTTTCAATCTTCTTCATAGCGTCAGGTAATTCCCGGCAAGCTCGAGACGCCATCCATGCCGCACTATTGTATGTGTTATGTGCTCTCGGGTAGGCCTCAATGGACTTTTCTAATCGTTCGTAGACGATCCTGAAATTACGGTCATGCTCGTCTATCAGACCCGCCTCACGAAGAAGCGGAAAGTAGTCGTCCGCGAGAATCCCATCCCCGTTCAGGATTTCAAAGGAACTGCGAAAAAGCTTGTCCGCTTCTTCCTGGTTACCCTCCTCATGGAGCGCCAACCCCCGATAGAGATCTGCGATGAACCTTTTGCGGATAAAGGAAACCGGATTGATAAAGGTCGACCGTCCCTTGAGATACTGCATGGCGTCAACCTCTGCAAAAGCTGCTGCCACCCTCCACTGCTTGTTGTTCCTCGCCTGCTTGGAGACATAGGAGGCTGCCGTTTGCCAGTACCAGTCGTCAGGGACTCCCGTCATCACCAGTTTTCTCCAGTACTCTTCAGCCTCCCCGACCGCTCCACTACTATTCACGTCGAGAGCCATGCGGAGAAGTCGGATTGGCTCATCTAAGGAGAACGTTTCAACTTTCTCCAGAGACTTACGCGCATCCTCCTCGTTACCGATTCTCGCAAGCGCACCCCCGTAATAAGCCATGTAGCGCATGTTGGTGGGCTCCTTCTCGATCACTTGCCTCAGTTTAAGGACCGCTTTTTCCCATTCTGAAATCTGCCCGTACTTTGCTGCCAGCTTCTTTCCCCATTTCATTTCTGGATCATCCTGCGAAAGTATTTCGAGAAGACCTACCGATACCGTTGCCTCATCTCGGGCCTCCGCAGCCTCCAGAAGATCTCCTAGAATTTGTTGCCGCTCTTCCTCTTCACCGACTTTTTCCTCCAAGGTTTTAAGAGAGGCCCGCAGCTTCGTATCGTCCATATGCACGATCCCGTAAAGCGCTCCAAGGAGGAGTATTCTCTTGGCTTTTTCGTCTTCGACATTCTTCAAGAAACCCCATAATCGCGGTGCGGAATCTCCCTCACCGAAAAGATGCGACACGACCCGCAGATCATCTCGCTCTCGAGAATCTGGGCTTAGCCTTTTGGATGCCACCAGGAAGGCCAGCTCATAAAGACTTCCCCCAAGGTCATTAAGGCGCCCGATAAACTCCAGCCAATTGGAAAATCCGTCCTTCATTGCCATCTCTGAGAGCCGTTCCATGATCTTAAGACTCATTTCCTGCTCTCCCCGGGTATGAAGAAAGGAAGCGATGGTAAGCACCTCGTAACGCTGCTCCTCCGAATCCGCCCAATCCATTGCCATCGCTTCAAAGCGCTCAGCCAGCCATTTTTGGCGCTCCTCCTCTACGCCAGTATAACCAAACACCTGAAGCGCCTTTTCGGGCTGCTCGACAGTGTCGTAGTAGGTAAAGGCAGAATCCTTGTTCATTCGAAATAGCAAAGGCAATCCCGCATCTACATTTCCGTTAAGAAGGAGTGAGAGAACAGCACCTCTCTTGTCCTCGTCTTCGCCATCTCCTGAGGCTTCTTTGACCATCTGCTCCATCAGCCGGTCAGCTTCTCCGGCATTGAGTTGCCATCGGCGCAGGACGGTCTCCGCGTGAACCCTGACGATCGCCGATTCCCTCGGTCGATCCATACACCACCGAAGGTAAGGCTCCGGATCACCCTCAAGCAGCGCCATCACTGCCATCACGTCAGAACGCCCCAGCTTCTCCGCCAGGGCCCGTGACTCGGCCAGCCGTCCCGCCGAACGAAGGAAAGCGAGCTGAAGCTCCGCATCTTCCCGCGTGGATTCAGAAACCTTACCATCCTCTCCAAGAACAATAGACCCGTCTCCTTTAGCAATTTCATGATCCAGCTCTTTGTTCATCCTCAATAGACACGCCAGACGTCGATTATTGTCTTCGCCTCGAGGTGCTAGACGCAGGATCTCCTCCGCCTCCTTGCGCCTACCCTCAACCAGCTCACGAAGCGTAAGAGGGAGTACTGCCTTTTCAACTAATTCGCCGCAAACCTGTCGCGCTTCCTCGCTTTCCTCGAAACGGTAGAGCCTGAGCATCTGCATGTAGGCTTCGGCATTTAAAAGCTCCTGAAAAATGGCCTTCTTAACCTCAGCTCCAGAAAGAAAATATCGCTGAACGAGCTCCACGATCTCCGGTGGGGTCTCCGAGGTAATTCCCGTCATGATGCGGCGAAGAACGATCCGCGACCGGTAGGAAATCTCAGGATCATCCGCCGCAACACCTTCTCTGATGGCGTCGATGCCAATATCTCCAAGATCCCAAAGACTCTGAGTCGCAGCCTCTCTTACCTTGAAAGAATCATCTCCCAGCCTGGTGACCAGCTTGCGGGCCTCCTTCAAAGCCAGCTCATTGGCGGAGTTCAATTTTTGAGGGTCAGGCCTAATGTCAGGCCTCAACCCATCACCCGGTAAATCACCCGGCAGTGGATTCTCCCCCTGTCCGGGCGCGAAGATAACAAGGGCCAAGCCGAAGACACCAAAAATTGAAACGGGGCGCAGTGAATTCATTGAGATGGCGTGCCTCATACCAAGCCACAACATTCCAGATCTTCAACCCTCTAGTCACGGAATCATTCCTCCGGTTATTCCCTGGAGAGGCAGCCAGATTCCCTATTTCCCGATACAGAACTGCCCAAAGATCTCTCCCAACAGCTCTTCGGTCTCCACCCTGCCAGCCACCTCCCCAACGGCATCCAGTGCCAGCCTGAGGTCTAACGCTACGAATTCGGGGCCAACTCCACCCTTGAGCTGCCTTAACGCCTCCCCGAGAGCCCCTCTTGCACGTCGTAAACAGCTCTGATGCCGAGCATTTACCGCTACAGCCTCCTGCCCCCAAGTCCCGTCCCCCTGAGCAAATACGCCCGCGATTGCAGCAATCAATCCGTCGAGCCCCGAGCCGTCGGCACAAGAGATCTCAGCCCCTTCAGAATGCTCGTTCCAGTCAGAGTGTCGAGGAAGGTCGCACTTGTTGAGGACCAGCAGGCTGCGAGAATTCTTATCCCTTGAGCGTAGTAAGCTCTGCCCCCTGGGTGCGCTTGAATCAACAACCTCCAAAACGAGATCGGCCTGAGCAACCTTGTCGAGCGTTCTCTCGACACCTACCCGTTCTAGCTCATCAACCGCCTTTCGATGCCCTGCGGTGTCGATCAAACGAACCGGGAACCCTCCCAAGCTGACCACTTCCTCTACAGTATCACGGGTCGTCCCGGCAATATCGCTGACAATGGCCCTTTCCTGCCCAAGAAGAATATTCAGCAGGCTGGATTTACCGACGTTGGGTTCCCCGTAAATGACCACTCTGGCTCCCTCCCGTAGGATTCTGCCCTGTTCGGCAGTGGCGAGCATTAACTCAATTCGGCTCTGTACGGCTTCAAGCTGACCGACAAGCGCCTCGCCGGTTTGAGGGGTGATATCCTCATCGGGAAAATCGATGTATGCTTCAAGATGAGCAACGATTTGCAGGAGTGACCCCCGAATGTCCTCGGTCTCCATTCCGATTTTTCCGCCAAGTTGCTGCTGAGCGGCCCGGAGCGCCAGATCCGTCTGGGCCCCGATCACATCCATGACGGCCTCCGCTTGGGTTAAATCGATTTTTCCATTCAGGAAAGCCCTCTGGGTGAATTCTCCTGCCATCGCGGACCTTGCTCCACACTCGAGTAGACGATCTAGAGCACGTTGCACGACCAATACTCCGCCGTGACAACTTATCTCGACGAGGTTTTCCCCAGTATAACTGTGGGGTCGGCGAAAGACGGTCACGAGGACCTCGTCGATGACATCTCCTTCCGACGAACGAAGTGCTGCCCTCTTAACTGTCCTTGCTTCCTGCCGCTCACAGTCGGTCCGAAGCGCTTTCCCGGCAATAGCGTGGGAGTCTTCGCCTGTTAGCCGTATCAGAGCAATCGCTCCCGGCCCAAAAGGGGTCGCCTGCGCCGCAATGGTCTCATTCACTGGTTTTCTGGAAACTCCGGCTGGGGGCGTGACTCAGCCGGCATCGCCGAGACGTCCCTTTCGTGGGCGGCCTCGCCATCAATCACACCAACATTATTTCCCACACCTTCTCGATATGATACGGGTCGAGACTCTACTTCGGGGCGCGCGTCTTTCAGCGGAGTGACTACAGTCGGACTTGGCACCTTTCTCGGAGTAGCGTTTCCAACCTCACCACCAAGACCAAGAAACTCCCAACAGACAATTTCATCCAAGGTGATCCTGCTCTCCTCCTCATCGGTCCAACGCAACCTTACAGTCGCATAGCGATTCTGGTCCCGTTTCCCGGGAATATTTATCCATGCCACATCCGAGAGGATCTGCCCATTCGCTTCAGCGTTAGGAACCGTGACGGTAACCCGGTCATGCCCGAAGGCTGGATCACTGAACCGAAAGAATCTTACACCTTCCGAAGCTTCAGTTGAGAGACCGAGAGGCAGGGCCTCTCTGACCATAAGGCGGAAGACTCCCTCGCTCCCAGGTCGAGGAGTATTAATAAAGTGCTTGAAAAGTCGATACTTGGTCTGGGTGTAGACATGCCAGTCGAGAAGAAGCTTTTCATCCTTCTCTTTGAAGAAGCTCATAACCCGGACTGGCTCTGCCGAAAACCGCTCCTTTGAAGCGAGAGCAGAAAGGAGGAGATCCGGTTCTTCTACACCCTGCTGCACCTCAAGGGTAGCCACCGGGCGGAAAAAATCAGACATTTGGATCTGCGATGACCTTTCAAACCTCATTAGAAACAATCCTCTCCGGCGGTCCGCGATATCCAGCTGCTGGAAAACGAAGCTCTCCGCTGGAGTATCTGACTCGTCTACCTCCTCAGCTCCCGCATAGAATCTCTCCATTTCATCAAGAATATCGACACCGTTAATGACATAGTTGGATTTCGCTTTCGCACTCCTTGCGCCAAGAAATCCTCGAAGAGATTCAGCGGCTTTGATTTTCCACCCTTCCCCGATAAAATCTTCCCTCGTAAGCACCGACTTTTGAGGCTCAGGGAGATCCTCTTTATCATGGGTAGGCTTCTCAAGAGCTGGAACAAGGCCACCCGCTTCGTTGTTGTTCAGAAAAACCAGTGACGCAAGAGCACCTGCCACCATCACCAAGGCGCCCAGGAAAACAAGAATTGGATGACCTCTTTTCTTTTGCCGGGGAGCCTGCCTTCCAAACCCGTGCACACTGTGGTACTCCGGCTCAGATATATCTTCGAGAGAAGACGCCTCAAGGCCTTCCGTATCCTTCTCCTTCTCTACTTCTGAGCCACGCAAAGACGGCGCCTTACGTGCAAGTGTTTCCGGAAAGACCTCTGGCGGAGGAGGAGACAACACGCTCGTCCCGCAATGCGGACAAGGCGCGGTTGTCGGAGGCAGATCGAAAGGAATCTCAATTTCACCACGACAGGAATCGCAATGAAACCTCCGGGCCGCCGGAGCAGTGATACGGGACATCTAATTATTAAGAACTCTTAAAAGAGTAATTAGGAGTTCGCCCTCTGTCAACCCGTGAAGGCCTGTTCCTCAACCCTCGAGAACCTCGTCCAGCACTTCGATACAACGCTCGTTCTCCTCTTTGGTCCCAACGGAGATTCTTACCCATCCGGGTAATTTATAACCCCGCATTGCTCGCACAATGACCCCACGAGAAAGCATTCCGGCAAAGACGGCATCCCCGTCGCCAACCTCAACGAGGACGAAGTTTGCCTTACTTTCAACGTAGCGCAGCCCTCGCTGATCGAAACTTTCCTCAAAAAACGCGAGGCCCTTTGCATTGTTCTCCACCGTCCTGCTCACATGTTCGTTATCAACGAGGGCGGCAAGTGCTCCCGCCTGCGCAATGGCATTGGCATTGAAAGGCTGCCTCGCCCGGTTAAGCAAATCCGCTATCGCTACGGGGGCGATTCCATATCCAATCCGCAGAGCAGCTAACCCCTGAGCCTTGGAAAACGTCCTCATTACACATACGTTTTTCCCCTTTCTGACCTGTCCGATGGTATCCGGTGGTTCTTCAAGAAATTCATAATAAGCCTCATCAAAAACCGCGATGACGTGGTCGGGAATTCTATCCAGAAAGCGCTCTATCATTACGCCGTCCACCATGGTTCCAGTTGGGTTGTTAGGATTAGCAATGAAGACGAGACGGGTATCATCCGTGATGGCATCAGCCATCGCGTCAAGATCATGGATAAATCCAGGATCCGGAACCTCTTTGTATTTTGCGCCAAAGAGCTTTGCCATTAAGCGGTAAACCACGAAGGCGTGCTCAGCGGCTACGAGAGAGGTCTGCTCATTCAAAAAACAATGACAAAGAAGCTCGATGATTTCGTTCGATCCGTTGCCGAGCACCACATTTGCCATTTCAACACCATGCTTTTCAGCGATCGCTCGGCGAAGTTCCCAGCCACCACCGTCAGGGTAAAGTTGTCCCTGTTCGATAGCTGCGTGCATCGCTTCTTTTGCTCGCGGTGATGGACCAAGAGGATTTTCATTGCTCGCAAGCTTAACGATATCCTGAGGGCGAAGTCCTATCTCACGGGCGGTTTCCTCCACCGGCTTTCCAGGCTCGTAGGCAGCTAGGTCGCATACGAATTGATTGGCGGCGCGCTGAATGGACATGTGTTGAGTCTGAATCTCCTGAGGTTGATATTAAGTGCTAAAAATCCTCAACCGGCCCTTTTGCCGTATAAATCGAGGCTATTCCCTGAGTCAAAGGCTTCCAGGTCTGTTCACGCAGTCCAGCCTCCCCAAATAGGTCAAGCATCGCCTCCCCACTTGGGAAACGCTCAACCGATCCGGCGAGATAATCATACGCATCCCTCTGCCCTGTGAGGATCCCGGCAATTCTCGGAAGGATCTTGTTAAGGTAATACGCGTAGGGACGGCGAAGAACCCCCTCGGGGAGGGAAAAATCCAACACGAGGACAAAGCCAGATGGCCGAACCACTCTGCTCATCTCCTGAAGCCCTTTTTTCCAATCACTCATATTACGCAGACCAAACGCAACCGTCACCGCATCAAAGCTGTCATCAGCAAAAGGGAGATTCAGGCCGTCTGCAACCAAGCTTTTTTTCAAACCCCGGTCCCGGGCCAGCTCAAGCATTTCTTCACAAAAATCGGCTCCCGTTACCTCGGCGTAGGGACAGGCGCGCTGTAACTCGAGCGCCAGATCTCCAGTTCCGGTTGCAACATCGAGAATACGGCTTGGCTTGTGCCCGGCAACCAGCCGCCCCACTTTCCTTCTCCAAAGGATATCCGTGCCCATACTCAGAACGTGATTGGCGAGAGAGTATCTCTTGCAAATCCGAGCAAAAGCGCCTCTTACATATTCTGGATCCTGAACCTCTGTTTTTTCCATTGTTAAGTTTACCCGATCTGCCAGCCAAATCCCTGAGATTGCCTATTACGGATCAGGCAATAGATCCCCATACACGCCTGGATTACTCCCCGGAATTTCGAATGCTCCGCATGCTCTTTCGTAGAACTCCTTGGGCCCCACACCACCGATAACGGCATATGCATACCCCTCACTCCGCATTGCCTCGAGGGCCTTAAAAAGCAAAGCGGTTCCCAACCCTGAACCTCGCTCGGACTCTTTAACTCCGGTGGGACCAAAATAACCCTTGCAGGTAGTCTCGTAGCACGAAAACCCAAGGATCTCACTATCAAGCGTAGCAACGTAAGAGCTTACTGGCTGTCTACCGAGTGCCACTTTTACCTCGCTTACCCACTTTGGAGAGAAGTGCGTCCCAACCCAATCGGCCAGAACATGGCGCTCGTAGGCCATCGGTCTACGAAGAATTACCCCTCTGGCCTCCACGCTCCTGTAGACCTCCGAAGAGTCCGGGAGGTCGTAAAGGCGAACCAGCATATCGGTCATGCGTCAATATTACGCTCTGACACACCGAGAGCAACTGGCAATCATGGAGATCCCGCTCAAGAACCCCCGAGGATCCTTCATGAATTGACCTTGAGACTGGGAGATGAGAATTGACTTCAGAACAAATAGATTCGCTCTCTACGTCTTAGATTCAAAATCCGATGCACAGCCTCACGTTTATTCTCGCTGTCGCCCTGCTCATTCTCGGTCTGACGGGACTGCTCGATACAACCTCCGCCGCCGAGATCCAGAAGCGAGCAAGCCCCGGGCTTTTTTTCGGAGGATCCATCCTCATCGCTTCTCTCTACGCTTTCCGGGAACGGCGGCATGGAATGGCTGCCGCTTCGTTCCTAGCCTTTGTTGCCTTGCTGACGAGTGTAGCACCAGCCTTAAAGCCCATTTACCGTGGCACCTATGACTGGCTCCTCGTTGAGCACCGTCAGCCCACAATAATCATGCTCGCATCAGCGCTTTACCTCAGCGCGGCCTTCACATCCTGGAAGCGTAGCCGCCGAGCCATGGCGATAAAGAGCCTTGAGGGAGCACCGCCCGAAAACGACTCTCATTGAAGAGCATCCTGAGCGCTTTCTTAGACGGTCATTAACTCCTGCTCTTTCTCGGCCAGCTTTCCGTCAATCTCCTTGACGTACTGGTCCGTGAGTTCCTGAACCTCGGATTCGAAATCGCGAGCCTGATCCTCGGTCAGAATATTCTCTGTCTTCATCGCCTTCGCCGCATCCATTCCATCCTTCCGACTGGCTCTCACTCTAATCCGGCATTCTTCTGCCATATTTCTGATCACCTTGACGAATTCGACCCTCCGCTCCTCTGTCAGCTCTGGTATCGGCAATCTGATCACCTTTCCATCACTGACAGGATTGAGACCCAGCTTGCCATTTTCGCGAATGGCTCTCTCAATATCTGCTGTCACGCTCGGATCAAAAGGCTGCACCATGATAGTGCGCGCCTCAGGTGTCGTGATCACCGCAAGTTCCTTAAGTCTCATATTGCTTGCGTAAGATTCAACGTGAACTTCAAGGTTTTCCACCAGACTGGGCGAAGCCTTACCGGTTCTCACCCCAAGGAATTCCTGCAGCATATGCTCCACCGCCTTGGCCATTGAGGAGTTTACCTCCTGTTTACTCGTTTCCTGATCCATTGTGTCTGATTTATTGTATTCTTCCCGGTATCCTACCCGCCACAGACCACTGTGCCAAGCTCTTCACCGCGGAGTGCCCGTTCAATATTACCGGACTCTCCAAGATCAAAGACGATGATTGGCATGTTATTATCCATACAGAGACTGAATGCCGTGGAGTCCATCACCTCCAAGCGATCAGAGATACATTCGTGAAACGTCACGCGGTCGTATCTTTCGGCCCGCGGATCTTTTTTGGGATCAGCGGTGTACACACCATCCACCATTGTCGCCTTCAGGATCACATCTGCACTCATTTCACTCGCTCTGAGAGCAGCCGTAGTATCCGTGGAGAAAAACGGACTACCAGTTCCAGCCGCAAAAATGACGACCCGTTTCTGATCCAGATGGCGACTAGCCTTCCATCTGAGAAATGGCTCAGCCACATTTTTCATCTCGATCGCCGATTGCACCACACAGGTCACATCCCGCTCCTCCAGCGCCGCCTGAAGAGCCAATGCGTTCATCACGGTTGCCAACATGCCAACATAGTCAGCAGTTGCACGATCCATGCCCCGTTCGCTTGCCGCAGCGCCCCTCCAGAAATTTCCGCCGCCGACCACAACGCCCAGCTCCACTCCTGATTCGAGTGCCGCACAAATTTCACCGGCTATCCGGCCAACAATCTCTGGTGAAATATTATCTGTGCTCCCCGGCTCTCTCAAAGCCTCTCCACTCAATTTCAAAATAGCTCTTTTAAAGGAGCGCTCCTTTTCACCCATAGAAAATGCAACGGTTGGAGAAATTAAGCAATACTCCCCATCCGTGAAAAGCGAAAAGGGGACCCCCTGACCACTTCCTCCTCAGCAGTGATCTGAACCACACCTTGTGACTTTTACCTCTTCTCGATGCTCTCCGGATCGCCAACGGACCGCCCCAGCCGGAATCGCTTCGCGAGGTCCTTGAGACCAGCATTTCCCGCCGTGGTCCCGGTGATCCCAATCGAAACGCTCAAAACCTGATCATTCCCGCTCCGGAAGTAGGCCCGAAGGGTTCGCTCGACCGCGATAACCGAAAGCCGGATGACCTGTCGCGCAGTGAGATCCAAATCCCCGGGCAATTCCAAATTCGCTACATTGAATCTCACCAGCAGCCGGTTCACCTTCATTTCCGAGCTCAACGATACGCCACAGAGGTTCAGGAGATTCGCATCATCAACTTCATACCCCTCGCTGTTGGTGGCGATCCGGTGAGGTGCCGCTACAGCCTTTACGAGATCTTCTGGCATTGCCCCAGTAACCGCATAGGGACGCGAAAACACTCCGGCTTGAACTGGATCCTTTTCTCCGAGAGTCTCCCCAATCCCGTCTGTCCGGTGCAGTGAGAGTGGCTGGTGAAGCTCGACTACTTCCAGTGTGATCGCCTGAGCAGGCGACCACAACATAAGGAAAGAGACCAGAAATCTTGGCGACATCGGCGGTATTGTGCGCCCTTCACGGACTGCCCACCAGAGAAAAGAAGCTCTTCCCCACCTCGAAAGTATTCCCCCTCGTCATTTCCGCTGCTGACAATCGCTTTCCTCCCTCGATTTGAAGCTCATTGAGGACAAGCCCGCCATCACCACAAGCGATGGTAATCCCTGACGAAGCGACACTGATAACCTTTCCTGGAGCGTCCTTTACCTTGCTACTGACCCTTACTTCAGCAAATACTTTCATCCGTTTGGTGCGACCCCGACTGTCCTTGAAGTGAGTATAAGACCCAGGCCACGGTTCATATGCTCGAATCCTTCGCTCGAGGACCTCAGCCGGAAGCCCCCAGTCAAGCTGCCCGTCGAAGCGCTGCAGCTGTGGCGCATAGGTAGCCCTCTCGTGGTCCTGCGGCGTCCCGGTCAATGTATTATCGGCCAGTCGCTTGATACACGTCATCGTTAGCTCAGGCGCCATTGCTCCCAGCCGGTCATGAAGCGATCCCCCGGTCTCATCTGCAGAGAGACGAACTCCCTCCGCCATTACCACATCTCCTGCGTCGAGGCGCTCAACCATCTTAATGATACTAATGCCACTTTCTCGATCGCCGGCGGCAATAGCGGCCTGAATACAAGATGCTCCCCGGTGTCGCGGGAGCAGTGACGCATGAATATTAAAGCATCCAAGGGGCGGCACAGCTATCAAAGTCTTCGTTAGAATCTGACCGTAGGCCATCACCACGATCAGCTCCGGACTTAGCGCCGCAATAGCCGAGATTTCCTCTTCACATCTCACATCCTCTGGCTGCAAAACCGGGATAGAGCGCTCCAGAGCTTGACTCTTAATCCTTGGAGGCTGCGGCTTCGAACTACGCCCAACTGGCCTGTCCGGCTGGGTCACCAACCCAACCAGATTCACGCTATCCGCAAGCCTTTGGAAGGTAGGAAGGGCAATCTCTCCTGTACCCATGAAGACGACGCGCATCATCCAGTTCAGGTTACCATTGTAGTCGGCGTCTGCCCTGACACTTCACCAGCCCAAGCGATCGCTAATCTCCTCAAACGACTATTTCGGCCCTCTCCTTGTAAACGTCCAGTTTTACGAGCTCACCGATGATCTCACCCAGAACCTCAACTGGCTGCCGCGTAGCATCGATATCTACCACCTTATCTGCATAATACTCGATCAAAGGACGAGTTTCTTCGTCATAGGTTTCTATTCGATGGTTGATAACCTCATCACTGGCATCGTCGAAGCGATTCTCTTTCAATGCTCTCTTTCGCATCCTGCGTGAAAGCTCTTCGCGGTCCGGACACGTGAGATGAATCACCATGTAAATCTCAAGGTAACTTCCAATGATCTTCGCCTGCTCCACATTTCTAGGAATGCCGTCGAGGACAAGAATGTCGATATCGGGCTTGTAGTGATACGTCTCAATCCAGTTTTCGATCTGCACCTTCCACAGACCGATTGTCAATTCATCCGGCACAAGCTCCCCCTTACTGGAATACTCCACGAACTGTTGCCCGAGAGCGGTTCGAGTATCCAGAGATCGAAACACATCTCCACACGCGCAATGAAAGAAACGCGGAATCGTGCCAAGCACTTTACCCTGAGTTCCCTTGCCCGAGCCCGGCGCTCCGACAATGAGAACTGCCGGGTGAGGTTTACGTAATTGTTCTCCCACGATTTAAATTGAATTTAGTCTGGTTACTAATGACGAACAGTAGTCCCTCCAAGCTTCAAATCAAATTTCAATCCTGAAAGGATCTTCAACCGTGCCGTTAAGGAGCAGAACGAGGTCAGGCTTTGGCCCTCCAATCCCGGAAATCAATACGCGAAGAGCCAGAAAAATGGGAGGGGCAAAAGCAACGCAACATCAGCGAGAATCCTCAGCGAAACCGGAGAGAAGAACTGACGGAATAACGCAAGAAACGCGAGCCCCCCTGCCCCGACCATCGCCGCCAGATAAAACGCTTTGTGGATTTGAGAACCAAACCCTTCAGCCGATCCTGCAAGAAGATAACATGCAATCACTAATGCGAGCAGGAGAATCCTGATGATCATATTTTCGATTTCACGATCATCTCCCTCAATAATCTCTTCCTCTTCACTGCCGGACTCCCAGTAATCAATCACCATCATGTTTATCATGCAAAGGAGTGCGAATACCACGACCTCAGGGGAGAGAGCGAGCTCATGCACACCGACCGAGCTGCCACTACGAAAATGAACTCCAACAGCCGTTCCATAGGCAAATGCTAATCCGGCAACCACATTCTTGAACCAACAAACACCCCTCCCTGGACTTCCAAAACTGATTACAAAATATAGCAGAACCGGAATTGCCACGGGATACGCATATGCCAGCAATCCTCGAGACTGGCGCAGCAACAGAAAGAACACCCCGACGACACCGGCACAAAGAGCAATTTTCATNAGCCCNCGGTNATCGCAGTGAAATCGGTGACGTAAGGCCAATGTNGGGTCCGAACCCCTCAATCCCCGGGAGTCCATGAGCCGATCCGCCACATAAATGCACCAGACGGTCAGTGCCAGAAGCCAAGGCAAAGAGGGCTGGTGGTATTTCACCAGCCAAATCTGCTTGAACATCCAGAACCACGCGAGCGCCACCAAGGGGGCATCGAAGCTCAGAATATTAGGCCAAATCCAAAGGGGACGACGTGCCATGGGTGCAAACAAACCCTCTCTCCTCGCGTAGCACAAAGCAAGACAGTTCCCCTCACTAATTCATCTCGGAAGAATCATGAACGAAACGGAGGAAGAGCCGCTCCAATTCCATCCGCAACGATTCGAAGAATCTCGGCCTCCTCACTGGTCAGCACTCCATCCTCCGCGGCCGCATGGCCGCACATCTCGAGGATATTCTTCTTAANGAGTGGCGCGGCACCGTCAAATGCGGCAAGCGCTTCCAATACAATTTCCGAGTTGATTGAATCTTCAGAAAGCAGAGAAGGCGTCCAGCTCTCAAAAGGAGAGGATCGTTCTACCGCAAATTTGAAAGCCTTTGCCGCTCCTTTTCCATCCCTTCCGTTCCACGCCATCAGGGAAAGCAGAGTGTCTCCAGATTCAGGAAGCCCCCGCGGCAGTGTGAGCCGGCGGGCGGACTTCTCCTTTCCCGTGGAAAAGTGATCAGAAAGATGCTTCGACAAGGAGTGCTGGAGCATAAACTCGAAAAGGTCCACCTTCTCGTCGGCTGCAATCACCCAGTCCAGCATCTGTATCAGCCGCTCATGCTCATTTCCACTCAACTGCCTTAGAGTTGGAATGCAGAGGTCCAGAATAGCAATTTTAGCGGCCGAGTGCAGCGATCTAATGGCTACATGCCACTCGCTGAGTCTTTCTACGTAATCCCGGCCCATACCCTGCCTCAAACCCACCAGCTGTTTCCTGCGTTTTTCCGAATCTCCNGAAAGTAATAGGGCGAAAATCAGAACCTGTGCCTTTCTACGATCTCGCGCAGCTAACCGCCAATCCTCATCAATTCCTGCATAAATCTNTTGCCCGTGCTCAAGCTGCCACTCCATGTCATTACCCAGGCAAGTCAGCGTCTCTGTTGCCTTCATGTCCGATGACTCTCCAGTCGAGNACCTCGAAGAAAAACCCGAAACTCCAGCCAAGGGGTCTTCATCAACTGACATGTCCACGTCGGGAAGCGATACAGAGTCGAACTTGAATTTTGAGGAATCGGGATCCAGAGCACGAATTCTCACCTTCAGCGGGGGATGAGTCGCCATACCCCATCGGAACAGTCCGCCCTCTGCGAAAAACATATGACTCATCGCTGCGGCTTGGGGACTCTGAATCCGTGCGCCTCCCTCCCAGCCACCAATTTTCCGGAGTGCCCCAATCAACCCATTTGTATCACGGGTAAATTGGACAGCCGAAGCATCGGCGAGAAATTCCCTTTGCCGGGACACCGCGGCCTGAATGGCGCGCGCGAAAAACCCTCCAATCGCCCCTGCCAGAAAAAGCACCAGCCCTGAAAGCATTAATACCACAAGCAGTCCTCCTCCCTCCTTGTTGTTTCTACTGGGACGAGCATACCGCAAGGATGATATCAGCACCCGACCAACAATCATGAGGATAAGAATCCCAAAAATGAATCCTACCAACTGCATATTGAGGCGCATGTCACCATTCCTTATATGACTGAATTCGTGTGCGATAACTCCCTGCAACTCTGACCGGGAAAGCAAATCAAGACATCCTCTTGTAACGCCAATCACCGCGTTGGAGGGCTCCGTGCCAGCTGCGAAGGCGTTAATACCGGTTTCCTGATCCATCACGTAAACTAGTGGAACGGGCGTTCCCGACGCGATTGCCATCTCTTCCACGATATTCAGGAGCTGGCGTTCCTTGTAGTCCCCACTGTTTGGCTGCACGGGGCGCCCACCCATCGCTTCCGCAATCGACCGGCCTCCTCTTCTTAGCTCGATCGACTTGTAAGCGGTGCCTCCGAGAATCAGAAGCAGGGTTACCCCGGCGACAAAAAAGAACAGGTTGGGATCCCAAAGCACTGGGAGGGATCCGGCAAGATTCATTGCAATCGCAACGCCAAGATATACGGAACCTACTATGGAGATCACCGCGCAGACAAAATACGCGACCAGCCACTTGGTCCTCCGACGGGCCTTATCCTGCGCCTCGAAAAAATTCATCGTTCTGCACGGAGTCGCTCCTCTCTTCCCGGAGAGCCCGGTGTAAGTCGTAATTCCACCAATCAGTCGAAGCTCACCTTGACACTCTCACGTTCGGCCGCGTTGCTGACCTCGAAGAGAATTGCGGGCTTAAAATTAAACATCCCGGCAATGATGTTGGAGGGCACCACTTCGATCTTCGTGTTGTAAAGAGTGGCTGCGTCATTGTAAGCCTGNCGGGAGAAGCTGACCTTGTTCTCTGTCGTGGTCAGCTCCTCGCTAACCTGCATCATGTTCTGATTGGACTTAAGGTCCGGATATGCCTCTGCAAGCGCAAAGAATTTGGTCATCAACGAGCCCAGCCCTGCTTCTGCCGCCATTAATCCCTGCATCTGGGCAGCGTCATCCGGATTTAGACCATCCCGAGCACTCGCTGCAGCGTTACGGGCCTGAATAACTGCCTCAAGCGTCTCTCGCTCATGCTTCATGAACGATTTCGCAGTCTCAACAAGATTTGGAATCAGGTCGTGGCGACGCTTCAGCTGAACGTCTATCTGGGCAAAGGCGTTACGATACATGTTCCGTAATCTGACCAATCCGTTGTAAGCTCCGACCGCCCACAGGACGAAGACGACCAATACTACGCCCAAGACAAGCAAGGTAATCATCCCTCCATCCAAAAATGCTAAATACTGGGAAAGTTGTTCATTCATGATACTGGGTGCGTAATACTACCTGACTGCTCTTGAGTCGCCATTATAAAACGATCCCACTTTTAGAACCCTCAAGCCCGGATGCCTCTCTCAATCACCGCTGCTGAACCTATTCGGTCCCACAAGTTTGCCGCGATCGACTTTGAGTCCGCAGGCGCTACCCGCGGACGAACCGATGTTCCTGTTCAGGTCGGCATCACTCTCTGGTGCCCTCAAAAAGGACTTGGGGAATCATTCTGCTCCTACCTGTCGTCCGATCAACCCATTGCCTGGTCGGCTCGAAAGATACACGGTATTACCCTTGAGGACCTTGCCGGGGCCCCGTCCCTCCTCTCCCTGTATCCACAAATCCGCAGCCTCCTGAAAAATCGAATTCTGATTGCGCATGGGCATGGCACGGAGAAAAGGTTTCTCCGTGCTTTTCCTGGCCACCAGTTTGGACCATGGGTCGACACCCTGAACATCGCCCGCGCCGCATGGCCAGCCCTTGATCAATTTTCCCTCGGAGACCTGATCGAGCACTTTGAACTGGCACAGACGATCGAAGCTGTTCACCCCGACCGCCGCTGGCATGACGCACTTTATGACGCCACTGCTTCCGCTATTCTTCTAGACCACCTTATTACATCCCTNTCTCTCCGGGACAAAGCTCTGGATCTCCTCCTCCATCCCGACCTGTCCAAGTGGAAGTCCCTTAGACCTACGTAGTTCCTTGCCAATCGCACCCATCGCGTCCAGAACCTGCCTGCGAAGTAATTCACGTGCCCAAAGTCACAGTCAACCTCCCTCTAAGGTCCTACGACATCATTGTTGAAGTGGACTGCATTTCCAGAGCAGGCTCTCTGATAAGAGAAGCCGGACTCACTGGCAGAGCCGCGCTTATCAGCGATGACAATGTTGCCAACCATTACGCGGATGGAGTGCGGTCCTCGCTTGAGGAAGCAGGCTTCGAAGTTTCGTCTCACCTCATTGCCGCTGGAGAATCCTCCAAGTCCATGGAGCAGGCCCAATCGCTCTGCCGAGCTCTCATTGAGCACCAGCACGATCGGAGCAGCTTCGTGGTCGCTCTTGGAGGGGGCGTCGTCGGGGATCTCGCTGGTTTCGTGGCGGCCATCTTTTATCGCGGTATTCCTTGTGTGCAGATCCCGACCACCATTGTGGCACAGGTTGACAGTTCAGTTGGCGGCAAAACGGGAGTAAACGTCCCTGAGGGTAAAAATCTCCTTGGAGCCTTCAAACAGCCTCGTCTCGTCCTCGCTGATCCAGGCGTCCTGCGCACTCTCCCTCACAACGTGTTTTGTGAGGGATTCGCTGAGGTCATCAAACACGCTGCCATCCGGGATGCCTCCATGCTTTTGGAACTTGAATCGATGGATCCTCTCAATCAGGAGGTTGCCCCCCGACTCATTGCTGCGAATCTGGCAATCAAGGCCAGGATCGTGGAAGAAGACGAACGGGAGACCTCGGGCACCCGCGCTCTTCTCAATTTCGGACACACTGTCGGGCATGCCATNGAAGCAAGCGCCGAGTACGGCACNCTCCTGCACGGAGAGGCCATCTCGCTGGGAGTCCGAGCAGCGCTGTTCNTTTCCGAGCGGAAAGCGGGCTTCTCTCGCGAAGAAACCAGACGCCTGCTCGCCATTCAGCAGAGGTGGAATTTACCCCTCCGGCTTGAGCTCGATATCAGCACCGAATCCATCATGACAGCCCTCACCCGCGATAAGAAATTTACCTCCGGGCAAGTCCGTTTCGTCCTGCTGAAGGCACTCGGTGAGGCATTTATCTCCAGCGAGGTAACGCCGGCGGATATAGTCGAGGCTATTGAACACCTCCGACTTCCTCAAGAGCTCACCTAGGAATCGNTACTCTCCAGAGCCTCTCTCGGATACCTTACACGGTCGACCATATCCTGCACCTCAGCTGGTGGTGCCTTGCTGACAAGCGAGACCCCACACGCAATTACGAAATTCACCAGCATACCTATCGTTCCAATGCCCTCAGGGGAAATGCCGAATAACCAATGGTCCGAACTGTTGACGGCAGGATTCACGAACTTGAAGTAAATAATATAAGAGGAGGTGAACACGATACCCACGATCATCCCCGAGATCACTCCATAGAGATTTGCCCGTTTCCAGAAGATCCCCAGGATGATGGCTGGAAAAAAGGAAGAGGCCGCAAGCCCAAAGGCAAAAGCCACAACCTGAGCCACAAATCCCGGTGGATTAATACCAAACCACCCTGCAATAATTACAGCTCCCCCAGCCGCAATTCTAGCTGTCCACAACTCACCTTTTTCACTGATTCCGGGATTAATGGTCCGCTTCACCAGATCATGGGCTACTGATGTTGAGATCACAAGCAGCAGACCTGCTGCCGTAGAAAGAGCTGCCGCAAGTCCACCCGCCGCCACCAGAGCAATCACCCAGTTGGGAAGACCCGCGATCTCCGGATTGGCGAGGACCATGATATCTCTATCAACATAGAGCTCATTGACTCCCTCGGTCTTCTCGTTGGCAAGAAGTCTCTCGCCATGTTTTCCGAGTACCGGTTCACCCTGACTATTTTCCCTGAAGCTGGGCTTGCCGACAAACGCCTTACCGTCGGTATATTGAATCTTCCCATCTCCATTCTTGTCCACCCACGCGATCAGGTCGGACCTCTCCCAGTTCTTGAACCACCCACCTTCCGACTTGGCGTCAGGCAGGGCAGCGTATTCTTTGTTCGGAATAGTCTCCAGGAGGTTGGTGCGCGCGAAGACGCCTACTGCTGGCGCTACCGTATAAAGAATCGCAATGAACAACAGCGCCCAGAACGCCGAGATGCGCGCGTCTTTTACCCGCTTAACGGTGTAAAAACGNACGATCACATGAGGCAAGCCGGCGGTTCCGACCATCAGGGCGGCCGTTATGAAAAAGACATCAATAGTAGATTTCTGACCATCGGTGTAGGCTTGGAATCCNAGATCCGCNGAAAGACCATTNAGTTTATCCAACAGGCTCACGGTTCCCGGGACACCNTTCTCAAGGACGTTCGANCCAAGTCCAAGNTGAGGAACAGGATTCCCCGTNAGCATGATCGAGATNAAGATTGCNGGNACNAGATANGCAAANATCANNACGCAATACTGCGCCACCTGNGTNTAGGTGATCCCCTTCATTCCTCCCAGAACGGCATAGATCAGCACGATGACCATGCCCACAATGACCCCCGTATTGACCTCTACCTCAAGGAACCTCGAAAACACCACTCCGACTCCTCGCATTTGTCCCGCCACATAAGTAAAGGATACAAATACCGCGCACAAAACAGCCACGACCCGAGCAGCATTTGAATAGTAACGGTCTCCAATGAAATCAGGGACCGTGAATTTTCCAAAGCGCCGAAGGTAGGGTGCGAGAAGTAGAGCGAGCAATACATAGCCACCTGTCCAACCCATCAGATACATGGCCCCGTCTCGTCCCATGAAGGAAATAAGCCCCGCCATCGAAATAAAGGAGGCTGCGCTCATCCAGTCGGCGGCGGTGGCCATCCCATTCGCAAGACTGGGAACCCCCTTGCCTGCCACATAAAATTCACCGGTTGAATTTGCCCGTGAACGGATGGCAATGGCAATATAGAGGGCAAACGAAAGCCCGACGATCAGGAAGGTCCAAGTTTTTACATCCATCGGTCCAGCCTTACTGAAATTTTTCTCCGAGGAGCTCCCTGTCTAATCTGTTCATTACGAGAACGTAGACAGCTATTAATACCACGAAGACGTAGATGCTTCCCTGCTGTGCGAACCAGAACCCGAGTGGAACCCCTCCGAGTTTAAATTTGTCCAACTGGTCCACAAACAGGATCCCGCATCCATAGGACACCATAAACCAGACAGAGAGAAGAGCTCCCAGCCACGATAAGTTCTTTCGCCAATACCGGGCGCGGGCGGCTGCGGAGGGGGTTTTGCTCATAGCCGCGGGGTCTAGCAATGCAACGACGCCGAGGGAAGAATTTTTCCGGAATACCGATGTGAGTAAGTCGCCTAAAGAGTATTGTTTATGACTTTTCAGGATGACTTGGGAATGGCACTTTAGCACAGCATCCGATGGCCTCTTCTCCAAGTTTCTTAGGTTTTGATACCCTTCCCACCCACGGAGCTCTCCTTATTCCTGGACGACTCCGACACGAAGATCTTCTCGCTCTAGCTGCCAGGTTGGCACCCCGAAGCCTGATCTGGTTGGTGGAAGAAACCACAATGGTCGAATCCTCTACTCAAGAATATCTGAACAGGGAAGACATCCGAGCGGTGACTTTTTCCCAAGCCGATCCCGATCCTACGGCGATCGGTGAGGCTCTGGCAAAGAAAATACAGGATGACTCCTTGATGATCTATATCCCCGGAGATGCTTCAGCCCGACGTGGAACCGCGTGCCATATTCCCCCGGCGTTGAACAGATTTCTCTGTGAACTCAAGCTCCCCACCATCCCACTGTCTGTCTCTCTTCCCTCCGAGCTCAAGCTTGCCACCGAGTCAGAATCCCGCCTTCCCTCCGCCATTTTTGCCCTTGGTGATGTAATACCAGCCAACGATATTACCCTGCCGGCTTATCAGGAAAATCTTCTTCGAGCATCGGAGCGCGGCTTTAGTTCACGTGCCTTCCTCCGCGAATCTCTCGGCAAACACCTCCTCACCGGACTTAAGAAACACAGTCAGATCTCCGTCCATGACGGCACCGATGACAGCTCACTATCCTACGGCAAACTGCTTGCTGCAGCCATCGCCCTTTCAAAGGAAATTCGGAGAAGTACTGACAAAAATCGGGTCGGGATCATCCTTCCCCCGGGGAAGGGAGGATTGCTTGCAAATATCGCCGTTCTCTTTGCAAACAAAATTCCTGTTAACCTTAATTTCACAGCGTCGCAGGAAGCAGTGGAATCTGCCATCAGACAGGCTGACCTCGATAAGTTCATTACAGCGGACCCATTCGTCCGAAAGATTCCAACCTTTCCCTGGCCACCCACCCGGGACCTTCTCCTTATCGAAAGAATTCTTCCAGGGATCAAACCAGCGATCACCCGTTGGTTTCTCCTTTCCAAGCTCCTTCCGACTTGGGCTCTCTCCCTGCTCCTGAAACTACATAAGTCTGGATGCGGAGACGATGAAGCCATCCTTCTTTTTACTTCCGGGTCCTCGGGTGAACCTAAAGGCGTTCCTCTCACCCACCGTAACGTGCTCGCGAATGTCTGCCAGTTTGGCACGCGATTATCGCTTCCCAGGAATTCGGGGATCCTAGGGTCCTTGCCGCTCTTTCACTCCTTTGGCTGCACCGTCACCCTCTGGTATCCCATCATAGAAGGCACGAGGCTTGTGACCTATCCAAGCCCCCTTGAAACCAAGCGCCTGGCAGAGTTAATTCATGAACATCAGCTCAACCTGCTGCTCGCTACTCCTACTTTCCTCCGTGGGTATATGCGCCGGGTAGACCCGGAACTCCTTTCCTCCCTCGACTATGTCGTTACTGGTGCAGAGAAGCTGCCATCAAACCTTGCCCAGTCCTTCGAAAAGAAGTTTGGAAAACTCCCATTCGAGGGATACGGGCTTACTGAGACCTCTCCAGCTACAAACGTCAATCTACCCGATCCTGAAAGTTCGGAGGCGAACCTCCCGGTCATATCCTGCAACAAGCTTGGCTCGGTAGGACCGTTTCTTCCGGGAATGGCTGTCAAAATCACAGACGCCTCCACTGACGAGCCATGCGCAGTAGACCAGAGCGGGATCATCTGGCTTCGCGGAGCAAATGTCTTTCCCGGATATCTCGGTCGGGATGACCTCACCGAGGAAGTAATGATCGACGGCTGGTTCAAGACTGGTGACGTCGGCAGGATGGACGAGAACGGATTCCTTTATATTGAAGGACGAATGTCCCGCTTCTCTAAAATCGCTGGAGAAATGGTTCCCCATGAAGTCATTGAAGGGCATCTCAATAGGATTCTGAATCTGGACGGTGAAGAAGAGCGGAAGATTACAGTGGTCGGAATACCGGATGAGCAGAAAGGAGAGGTCATCGGCCTCCTCTCGACAATTTCAGGTGACACCCTTCAGCAGGAGCTCGTCGACATCCGTCATCAGCTTATGGACGAGGGCATCCCCTCGCTCTGGTGCCCAAAGACCATCATCCCAGTAAGTGAAATCCCCCTTCTCGCATCTGGAAAACTCGACCTGAAGGCCTGCAACACCCTGGCGCAGGAGAGCGCAAATGGGGTGTAAACATGGGCACCTTTGAAAGCGCGAGGCACCATTGGATCCGCCCACATTTCATTGAGGCAGAAAACCTCCTGCGGTTTGATCGCTTCATGGAGCTGTGCCTCTATGACGAGGAGAATGGGTATTACGCCCGAAACATCAGTTCTGTCGGAAAAGATGGAGACTTTTCCACGACTCCCAGCCTTTCACCAGTTCTGGCAGATAGTCTTGCAGGTTCCATCGTGAATTCGGGTCTGCGAGACGTCATCGAAATTGGCCCGGGCGCGGGAGATCTGGCCTCCCGACTTCTGCGTAAGCTCAGGCCACCCTTACTTTCTTTTCGCAAGCGAATCCGATACCACCTTGTGGAACGCTCACCCCCTCTGCAGAGCCTCCTCAAAAAACGAATTGGTCGAGTCGCAAAGTTCCACCAAGACATGAAATCTGCTCTCAAGGCGACCGGAGGCAGTGCTTTTATCTTATCAAATGAACTTGTTGACGCTTTTCCGGTCCGAGTCTTCAAGGGCACAAAAGAAGCTATTCTCGAGCTTTTTCTTTCCCTGAAAGATGATGATCTCACTGAGAAGTGGCTTCCTGCAAGCGACCTCCCGGATTCAAGACAGTTTGAATTTTCCCGAGACTCCCAACAACGCCTCGAGGTTCATCACAGTTATCAAACCTGGATCAACGACTGGCTTCCATCTTTTAAAAACGGAAGACTAGTAACCATCGATTACGGCGGCACAAGCGCCGAGATCTACCACCGAAAGCCTCAGGGAACACTTCGGGCCTACTATCACCATGAACGTCTTGCAGGTTCAGACATCTACAGACTCTGTGGGAGGCAGGACTTGACTGCAGACGTGAACTTCGAGGACCTGATTTACTGGGGAGAGAAGACCGGGCTTTTTACAAAAAGCTTAATGAATCAGCATGATTACTGTCGACCGCAATACGACTGCGCAACGGCCACACTCGAAACCCATTTCCTCACTGACCCCATGGGTGCTGGCCATGCGTTCAAGATCCTTGAGCAGGAGCGCCCGAAGTCAGCCCTGTCATGATGTGATAATTGAGGTTATACTTTTCCCGTGACTCGACCCTTCGTTCTCAGCCTCGCCCTGTCACTCCCTGTATCGGGCTTCCAGATTGCAAGCGATTGTTTCCAAGTAGTTGTAGGCACCACAGAAACATGGCAGAGTTCGCACCTCTCCGTGTCCATTTATGAGAGGAGACAGGGGCTATCCTGGAAGCAAACTGACGGGCCGTGGAAGGGCCGCTGCGGGAAGAAGGGCCTTGCATGGGGTCGTGGTCTCCACCCTGAAACTACCTCTCCACTGATTAAGGCAGAGGGTGATTGGCGCTCTCCCGCGGGAGTCTTCAAGCTCGGCGGGGTCTGGGGATACGGAAAATCCGTAGAACGGAGGCCCGGCATGAGTTACCGCCAAGTTACGACTCGCGACCTTTGGGTTGAGGACCCTGACTCCCCACATTACAATAGGCACCTTATTCTCAATCATGAGCCCCGTGAACCATGGGAAAAGAAGGCCCAGATGCGCCAAAATGATTACCCGCACTCCCTGAAGCTCTTTATCGCCCACAATACCTACCCCAAGCCTGTCCCCAGAGCAGGTTCCTCCATTTTCTTTCATATCTGGCGCAGCAGTGGCGAAAGCCCTACCGCAGGATGCACTAGCCTGAGGGAAATTCACCTGCGCTCTCTCATCGCGAGATTAGACCCCCGCAAAAATCCCGTCTATATACTCCTGCCCTTGCAAGACTACCGCCGACTGAAATCGGCTTGGGCCCTCCCCTGATATCGCTGGAAAACAGGCCTCTGCAGCGATTAACTCCTTGACCGGAACCCCAGCCGCTACTATCTGGAGCGCCCGATTGTCCTACCCCTAGGGCTCGGATGTCCACCATCACTAAGACTGCCATGGCAACTACCGAAGTCATCCTCCGCGAGAAAATAACCGGCCTGGGGGCCGAGGCTGATGTCGTGAAAGTCAAAGCTGGCTTTGCTCGCAATTTTCTCATCCCGCAAGGGAAGGCTCTTGAAGCCACCAAGGGAAACCTTCGAACCTTGGAATCTCTGCACGCCAAGCGAGCCCAGAGAGAGACCGAAGAATTAGCTGAAGCTCAGGAATTAGCCGGAAAAATCAGCCGTCTCAAACCCAAGTTCACCCTCGAAACCGGGCAGGGAGGAAAAGCGTTTGGATCGATTACCTCCATGGATATTCAAAAAGAATTGGAGTCCAAGGGAATCACCATTGACCGTACTGCAATTAAGTTGAGCAAGCCTCTTAAACGATCAGGCAAAAGCGACATTGAGATCAAGGTTCACGCCGAGGTGACCACCACTCTCACAGTGACCGTCGAGACCGACGAAGATGTTTCCACTAGTGGGGAGTCAGACAGCTAGATCAACGGCAAAACTCTGACAGGGTGCTATCCAGCCTCAAGTAGCTCTCGCGGTTCTTGTGATCTGCATCCTTGGTGCCTTCGCGCCTAACAATTCGACAAGTTCTTCGCCGGGTTTTTCACAATCCGCCACCCTTCGCTGGGATGGAAAAACTCTTTTAAACATGAAGGGGGCCACCTTTCCTGTGTGTGGTTCACATTAGCTTGGACCCCTTAAGCAAATCTTGCCTGCAGTTAGATTCGCTGATTCCCAGATCCAAGTAGTTTTCTACCAACCATGCCTTCTAACTCGCCGCCTAACAATGACACCCCACGTCTTCAAGTTGTAGAGGCTGGTGATCAGGATGTAGCCCGCCCATTACCCCATGCAATCGGGCCCGAGAAAAGCATTCTCAGCTCCATGATGCAGGAGCCGACAGAATACATCGGCACTGCAGTTGAAGAGCACCTCGCTCCATCCCATTTCTATATTCCCTCCCATGGAACTCTCTATGAAACGCTCCTGGAACTCTATGAGAAAGATCAGCCTATCGAGCTGGTCTCTCTGACACAGCTCCTGAAAGACCGTAATCTTCTCGAAAACCTCGGTGGGCCGGGAGAGTTAACAACCATTTACACCTACTCTCCGACTGCGGCTCATTTCGAGCACCATCTTGGCATCGTCAAGGCCAAGCATATTCTCCGCTCTGTAATTTCCTCGTGCACAGACTCAATCAGCAAGGCCTACGACGACCCCGAGGATGTCCAAGCGTTTCTCGATGCCGTGGAATCCAAAGTCTTCGCGATCAAGGAAGATTCGGAAGTGCAGGGAGAGACCAAGGTCGGAGACCTTATCGAAGGTGTCATCGAGGTTTTACAGCAGTTCATGCATAACGAGCGTCCACTTGAAGGCGTCTCGACCAAATACACCAAGCTCGACGAAATGAGCAAAGGCCTGAAGCCCGGAGAGATGTTCATCATCGCCGCACGACCGTCGATGGGAAAAACATCACTCATGATGAATATTGTGGAGCATGTAGCCATCGACCAGGATATCCCGACACTTGTTTTTTCCTGCGAAATGAGTGCCCAGCAGATCGTGCAACGACTCCTTTTCTCGAGAGCCCGTTACAGCATGGCTAATCTCCGGCCCGGTCTCCAACCCACCAAGGAAGAGCTCCAGAACATCCTCGATGCCTCCAAACAGTTAAAGGCTGCGCCGCTCTACATCGACGATACCCCTGCAATCCCCATTGGCGACGTCCGGGCAAAAGCACGACGAAAAAAACGCGATTCTGATATTGGATTAATCGCTGTTGACTACCTTCAACTCATGCGCTCTCAATCGCGCCAGGCTGAAGGCTCCCGCGAGCGGGAGATCGCCGAGATCTCTGCCGGCCTGAAGGCCCTCGCGAAGGAACTTAATATCCCTATCATTGTCCTCGCCCAGCTTAATCGCGGCCCTGAACAACGTGGAGGCGCTCCACGAATGTCTGATCTACGGGAGTCCGGCTCACTCGAGCAGGATGCTGACCTTATCGGGCTTCTCTACCGACAGGAGTATTACGATAATCCCACCTCGGAGGGCGATGAGGCCGAACTCGAACGCGACGCGAATGAAGGAAAGGCTGAGCTCATTATTGCCAAGAATCGTAACGGTCCCACCGGGAACGTGGAACTCACCTTCCTCAAACAGCTTATGCGTTTCGAGACCCGTGCACCTGAACCACATAACTAAGGCAATCACGGATAAATACGAATACCTCCACTCAGGGAGGCACGTGATTTCCGCCATGTCTTCCGGTGACATCCGAAGGACAGATTCTCACTGAAAAAACGATATCTTGGGAGTAGTATCGGCTTGCTGCAGACAATAACCTGCGTGGCCTAAATGAAATCCATCCTCATCAAATCGCGCATCACCAACCTTGCTTCTGAGGTTTTCCTTTGCGCCATTATGCTGCTGGCACCCGCTTTGAATGCCGACAGCCCTGATGAAGACCCTGTTAAAAATACAGAGCCCGCAAGCACACTCCGGGCAGGTGAAGACTTCTGGTCCTTCCAACCCATCTTAAGCCCCGCACTTCCTCCTGCTCAGGATTCCTCCTGGCCGCAGACCGGGATTGACCACTTCATCCTTGCCGGTCACCGTCGCCACGCTCTCTCCCCGGTTGCAGATGCATCTGGAACTACGCTTCTCAGACGTATCTACTTCGACCTGATAGGTTTGCCTCCCAGCCCTGCTCAAATCCTGGCCTTCCTCGATGCATTCAGAACTAATCGGGTAGAAGCAATAGCGAGTGTCATCGACAACCTTCTTTCAAGCCCGGGCTTTGGCGTCAAATGGGCGAGACACTGGCTCGATATTGCACGCTACTCGGAATCCACCGGAGGGGGGCGCACTCTTCTGTTCGGTGAGGCATGGAGATATCGAGACTACGTGGTCAAATCCTTCAACTCTGACAAACCCTTTGACCGCTTCATCCGTGAGCAGATAGCAGGCGACCTCATAAAAGGCGGAACTCTGGATGAGCAGCAGCAGGCTCTGATAGCTACAGCCTTTCTTCTGCTTGGGCCTACGAATTATGAACTTCAGGACAAGACCGTTCTTGAGATGGATATTATAGATGAGCAACTTGATACAATCGGAAAGACCTTCATGGGGTTAACCGTCGGCTGCGCCCGATGCCACGATCACAAATTCGACCCAATAAACTCGGAAGACTACTACGGCATGGCGGGGATTCTGAAGGGAACCAAGGTTGTGATTCACAGCAACGTGTCCACCTGGAACAAGCGTCCCCTCCCGCTCCCTCCTGAAGAAGAAAGACTCCATAAAAAAAGAGCAGCTCGCATCAAGGCCCTTAAGCAGGAAATATCGCTCCTAAGCAAAAAGAAGTCAAAACCCTCCGTTCCCATCAGCTCCCTTCGCGGGATCGTAGTTGACGACCGGGAGGCTCAGGTAAAGGGAAAGTGGACCCAATCAACCTCTAATAGCGGATATGTTGATGCGAACTACCTTCATGATGGCGCTACCGGCAAGGGAGAAAAAGAAATTCGATACAGAGCCCGGATTCCCGAGGATGGAAAATTTGAAGTCCGTATTTCCTACACGGAAGGAACCAACAGGGACCGCAAGGTTCCTGTCCTCGTCCGCCACGCTGATGGCGAGAAATTGAACTATGTCGATCAGACCCTTCGACCACCAATCGGTGGAAGCTTCATCTCACTGGGAACTTACGACTTTCTTGCAGGAGATTGGGATGTCGTCATTATTTCCAATGGAGGAACCACGGCACATGTCATTGCTGATGCCGTGCAGTTGATCCCTGAAGGAGAAGATGCCTCGAGCCAAGCCGCCACTACGCCACCAATAAAGAGTGGGAAAACCCAGGAGCAGCTAGCCTTGCTGGAGAAGCAGCTCAATTCTCTCCAGAAAGCCGGTAGTTCTCCTGCGATGGTAATCGCTGCCGAAGAGGCTCAGAATCCCGGGGATATCCCAATCGCCCTGCGTGGTAACGTCCACGAATCCGGGCCTAGCGCACCTCGAGGCTTCATCAAAATCCTTCAGACGGGTCCAGCGCCTGCCATAGCTCCAAAATCAAGCGGGCGCATGGAGCTCGCTAATTGGATCGCCAGTTCTGAAAATCCCCTCACGGCCCGGGTGTTCGTTAATCGGATCTGGCATCATCTCTTTGGCCGAGGACTCGTAAAATCCGTCGACAACTTTGGGCAGATGGGTGATTCCCCGTCCAACCCTGAACTGCTCGACTACCTCTCCAGTCTATTTATCGCAGAAGGATGGTCCACCAAGGCACTCATTCGCAACATCATGTTATCCCGGGTGTATCAACTGAGTTCTTTATCCACTGCTTCGCAAGCTTCGACTGATATTGAGAATGTTCACCATTGGCGCCAGAACCACCGCCGCCTTCAAGCTGAGGCCATTCGAGACTCAATTTTACAAGTGAGCGGCACACTGGATGAAAGACTCGGCGGAAACACCGTAAAGACCGGCACTAAAACAGAGTATGGCTACCAATTCGGTGGAACCCGAAGAAGCATATATACACCTGTATTCCGCAACACTTTGCCAGAAATCATGCAAGTTTTTGATTTTGCGGATCCCAACCTCGTGACAGGGGCGAGGACAACCAGCAGCGTCCCTACTCAGGCACTCTTCATGATGAATAACCCATTCGTGCAGGAGCAGGCGAAACTTGCCGCTGAACGATTGCTCAGGGAGCCGCTGGCGCGAGAAACCTCGAGAATTGAATATTCCTATCTCCTTGCCCTCGGTCGCCTCCCTACAGACCGTGAAGAAGCAATCCTCGCGTCATACCTGCACGCCAATACCGATCCCACGGAGTCGTGGACACAGATCTTCCAGAGCCTTTTTTCCAGTGTGGACTTCCGGCATCTTCATTAGGGCGGACTTGAAATCGGACGGTGCACTCTATAGACTCTTCTGGAAAGACCAGCCGTTCTTACTACGGTTTTCACTCCAAAAATGAAGATCTCCCGCCGACATGCCCTTCGCGATATGGCCTGCGGCTTCGGTGGCCTCGCAATGGGCGCGATCGCTCACGAGCAGGCAAGGGCTGACGGAGGATTTCCACACGGCAAAATTCTACACCATTCGCCCAAAGCCAAGCGCGTCATCTTTCTCTTTATGGCTGGCGGTGTCAGTCACGTGGATTCCTACGACTATAAGGAGAAACTATTCCAAGATGACGGCAAAATGATCCGGTTCGATGATGCCAGAACCTTGGCGAAGACGCGCAAGATTGTTGAGCACCGGGTAATGAAACCGCTATGGAGCTTTGATCAATATGGCCAAACCGGGCAGCACGTCAGCGAACTCTTTCCACATACAGCTCGCCACGTTGACGATCTTTGCTTCCTGAAGGGAATGCACACCGAGGGAGTCGCCCACGGACCGAGCACCCTTTTTCTCCATACCGGATCGATCAACCTTATTCGACCCAGCATGGGCTCATGGACGAATTACGGCTTGGGAACTGAAAATAACAACCTCCCGGGATTCGTGAGTATTGGTCCTGCGATGGGCAATGGTGGACCTCGCAACTTCAGCAATGCGTTTCTACCTGCGGAATACCAGGGAACACCTGTTGGAAGAGCTGGCATTCCCGCAAAAGACGCAACAATCAGGAATCTTGTCGATTTACAGAGCAGCCCGGCGCAACAGCTAGACCAGTATAAACTCTTGCGCCAGTTAAACGCTGAGCAGGCAGATCGACTACCGGGGGATGATAAGCTTGAAGCTGTGATCAGCTCTTTTGAATTAGCCTGGCGGATGCAGAACAATGCTCCCGACATCCTAGACCTTTCTCAGGAGAGCCCCGCGACTCTGGAGATGTATGGCATTGGCGAAAAACACACCGATAATTTTGGACAATATTGTCTCCGGGCACGACGGCTCAGCGAGGCGGGAGTGCGCTACATCCAGGTGAACTATACCGATAACTCCAACAACCCTGCTTGGGATCAGCATTCCAATATGCCTAAGCATATTGAACACGCACGCGCGACGGACAAACCGGTCGCAGGCCTCCTTGAAGATCTCAAGCGCCGCGGTCTTCTTGAGGATACCATCGTCTGGTGGGGAAGTGAATTCGGGCGCACTCCTTACGCTCAGAATAAGGGGACAGGCAGGGACCATAATCCTGACGGGTTCACGGTCTGGTTGGCTGGTGGAGGATTCAAACCTGGTATCTCATACGGAAAAACTGACAACTACGGTCACCACGCCGTTGAGGAACAGGTCCACATGCATGATCTCCACGCCACCATCTTGCACCAGCTTGGCATTGATCATAAGAAGCTTACTTACCGCTATGATGGTCGGGACTTCCGACTTACTGATATATACGGAAGAGTCGTGAGGGAGATTCTTTCCTGATTCAAGCCATAAGGAGCTTCGGCTATGTAGGGCCTGCTTCCTGCGCGTTTCCTGTTCAAATAAAAAAGCCGGGCACATGGGCCCGGCTTTTCGCTTGCAGCTCTGTCTCAGCTTAAATCACTTTGGTGACTCCGGGCTCAGGGCATGGGTAAAGGCCGGTTTCAGGATCCATTTTCGGTCCAGGGTCTGCATCCCATGCATAATTTTTCGGCATGATACTAATCTCAGAATTGAGGGCCTCCTCCCACTTCAACTCTTTTCCGGAATAGGTCGCCATGCGCCCGATGATCGAAGTCATCGTGCTTTCCGCAGTATAGTATGCGTTGTTGATCGGCTTGTCCTCCCTGATGTGCCGATGCAACTCGTCGTGCTCTACCTGATAGGGGTTCTTCGATTTCTCATTCAACTTCCATATAATCTTGCCGTCGTTGTCAGTGATCCTTCCCGGATAGGCACGGCCCTTTTCCCCGATGATGACTTCCGTGACTCGGTTCATGCACCCTCTCTGATGGCGGCATTGGGAGTTCGTGTAGCCGCCCCCCTCATATTGAAGCTCCACAAAGTGGTGGTCGAAGATTTCTCCAAAGTCAGGCCCGATCCGCTGCTGCCTGCCCCCCATTCCCTGCGCCACTGTGGGATGCCCTCCCATAAACCAGTTTGCCACGTCGATATTGTGGACATGCTGCTCACAGATGTGATCGCCACAAAGCCAGTTGAAATAGTACCAGTTCCTCATCTGATACTCCATCTCAGATTGCTCCTTTTTCCTAGGACGGACCCATACTCCACCGCCGTTCCAGTAGACCTGACTGCCAAGCACCTTACCGATTCGTCCTTCCATCACTTCCTGATGCGTCGCGGTGTATGACTTCTGGTAGCGCCGCTGAAGACCACATACCACCTTGAGCTTTTTGGCGTCGGCTTCCTTGGCGGCCGCCAGCACTCTTCGGATGCCTGCTGCATCGGTAGCGATCGGTTTTTCCATAAAGACGTGTTTACCTCTTGAAACTGCATATTCAAACATCTCAGGACGAAATCCGGGAGGAGTCGTCAAAATTACCATGTCCGCAAACTCAATGGCCTTCTTGTAAGCATCAAATCCATGGAACATTCTCTCGGCGGGAACATCTACCTTCTCCTTGAAGCGACCCTTGATGTTATTGATGACACCTTGTGTTTTATCGGGAAACGCATCGGCCACAGCAACAAGCTTTGCTCCCTCAACATTCAGGGTTTGCGAAACCGCTCCAGTTCCCCGTCCTCCGCAACCAACAAGAGCGACCTTGATTTCACTTTTACCCTCTACCTGCGCATAGGCAGCGGCAGGCAATGAGGTAGCAGCTGCCGCTACCCCGCTAGTTTTGAGGAATTTCCTCCGGTCAGATTGAATGGAATCTTCCATGATATTGTATTGTTTAGTGTCGTCCAGGACTCTCCTGCTTAAGAGACTCTCGTAGCTGGTTACGGCCAGGGAACAGCGCAGTTGCACTATCCGCCAAAGCCAACCATAGGTGATGCTTAAAAAACGATCGTTGAAAGCCTTTTCTCTCAGGAAAACACCTAATTCCTAAAAAAGAGCTACCACTGGGAGATCTCGCTGGCTGGATGCAGGATCTCACCAGATCTTTCTCTCGTCGCAGGCTGACTGATAAACCGCTCAAACCTCAAAAATGGCGGTATCCATGGGCCTCTGAAGCAGGAAAAACCCTGCCCGGGAATTGCGGATGGCACCTTCTTTCTTTGACCAAAGGCATGAAGGGCGTTAGGGAAACACCCATGAAGACTTTCAAGCTCCTTGCCGTCGCCTCTACGCTCCTCAGCCTCAACCCTGCTCTTGCCGATGAGTTCAAGGTCGCCGGTCTGACGTTTAATGCACCCAAGCAATTCGTTTCGGTCAAACCGAGTTCATTTATGCGGAAAGCTCAGCTTCAGGTGGGTGCGGATGCTACCGAAGGCCAAATCGTCTTCTTTCACTTTGGCCCTCAAGGTGGAGGTGGCCTCCAAGCCAACATTGACCGCTGGTATGGCCAGTTTACCGAACCGAGGAAGGATATTAACGCGAGGACGGAAAAATCGAAAGCTGGTGAAGCTGCCGTGACCTTCGTTTCCGCCGAGGGCACCTTCAAGGCGGGACCACCTCGTGGTCCTATCGAGGAAAAGCCGGGATACGCTCTGCTTGGGGCAATCATCGAAAGCAAGCAGGGCGCGATCTTTGCCAAGTTTACCGGCCCGAAGGCAACGGTCTCATCTCAATCGTCGGCTTTCAAAAAAATGATACTTGAGGCAAAGTAGAGGTGTTTCGCTTCCCCATTTAGTCGCAATCGATCAAAGGATAAAGAGTTTGGGAACCTCTGACCACGCGGAGGGCTCGGATTCTTTGCCGTTACACTATCGCACTCGGAACTCCGAGTCTCTACGATCGGTAGATTACCCTGGAAGGGGCCATTTTTTCAGGGGCCACAGGCCCCTGGCGTCCTCGGAAAAGGAATCACATCCCTGATGTTCTGGACACCCGTTACCATCATCAGCATCCGTTCGAAACCCATTCCAAACCCTGAGTGGGGAACGCTTCCGAATTTCCTCAGGTCGATATACCACTGGTATTCTTCCTCACTGAGACCTTCGGACCTCATACTACCCCGGAGCACATCGAGACGCTCCTCTCGCTGGCTACCGCCGATGATCTCTCCGATTCCGGGTACCAGAACATCCATTGCCGCAACGGTCTTCTCATCATCATTACGCCTCATGTAGAAGGGTTTGATTTTTTCTGGATAGTCAAAAACCGTCACCGGCGATTTACAATATTCTTCGGTGAGATAACGCTCATGCTCGGACTGAAGATTCTCACCCCATGCCACGGGATATTCGAAGTCGTGACCGGATCCTTCGAGAATCTTGACCGCATCCGTGTAGCTGATCCGGGCGAATGGCCGCTCCACGATCATTCCCAATCTCGCCTCTAGTTCCTTGTCGACAAATTTTGAAAAGAGCCCGAAGTCGTCTTCTGGTCCCTCCAGAATCTCCTTGGTAAGCTCTTTGACAAAATCCTCTGCCAGATCCATGTCACCCTCAAGATTACAGAAGGCCATCTCTGGCTCTATCATCCAGAATTCGGAGGCGTGACGGGAGGTATGAGAATTCTCCGCGCGGAAGGTAGGCCCAAACGTATAGATATTACTCAAGGCACAGGCAAAAGTTTCTCCCTCGAGCTGTCCACTCACCGTAAGATGAGCAGGCTTCCCGAAAAAATGCTCACCGTCCTGAAGATTAGCACCGTCCGTACTTACTTTGAACATCTCCCCCGCTCCCTCACAGTCATTGGCAGTAATGATTGGGGTATGCACATAGACGAAGTTTCGCTTCTCGAAAAAGTGGTGCACGGCAAGCGCGAGGCGACTTCGGGTCCGGAACACCGCTCCGAAAAGGTTTGTCCGAGGTCTCAGGTGCGCAATCTCGCGGAGAAACTCTGGACCATGTCGTTTTTTCTGAAGGGGGTAATCCTCTGGTGCTCCTCCCATCAGGACTAACTCGCTTGCCTGCAACTCCCACCGCTGGCCGTCCCCGGGTGAAGCCACGAGATTTCCCTCAATCGTGATTGCTGCCCCTGTCGACATCAGCTGAATATCCTCGTAGCCTTTCACGCCAGCATCAGCAATCACCTGTAGACCACTCAGGCAGCTCCCATCGTTGATCTCAAGAAAAGAAAAACCTTTGGAATCCCGACGAGTGCGCACCCATCCAGCAACCCTTATTCCTTCAGCCGCTTCCACCCGACTGAGCACTTCTTTCACGGATGTCCGCATGCCCCTCTTTACGACGAACGAGCGGGGCTGCAACGAAGAATTCGATTAGCTCTGCAATTCTATATACCCGATACCAGAGCACGAATCACGCCCTTCCAACCCCTCATAACATTCTCTACCTCAATCCGCCCGGCCGGGGTGCTCGCGCCTTCGGCTTGTCAAACTCGAGATACGTCATCCCGACGACTCGATTCTGGACCGGGTCTACACTGTCGACTCGCATCCTTCTCAGCGTGTAGGCATCTCCCACCTTCATAACATCGGTGACCGCAAACCTTTTTAACGGCTTTCCTCCTTTATTATAGCCAACTACCTGCATCAGTGCCTGCGACTTCTTATGGACCCAAACCCGCACCTGCGCGTAGCGCCCTGTCTGAGTGGGGTTAACAAGACGAACTACCCAGCAATCCTGCCCCTTTACCTTTTCCAGACCATCGACCTGACCTCCCGGCCAGTAGAGAAATCGCATCGCCAAGTCCTCGTATGATAAGTCAGTCTTTTCAATCGGCTCACCAAGCTTCTCTTCCGGAAACCTGATAGTTTTACCATCTGCCAACTCAAATAGATCATAACGATTTTCTCCGAGGCGCATATGAAAGCGAATATCCTGCCCCTTGTTCGGTCGCGTATAGCTTAACTGGATATCCTGCCCTCTCAGGTAAAGCCCGACAGGGAATTTCGTTTCTCCTTTCCGTATGTATCCTTTCAGGTCCTGATGCTGCAAGGTCGTCACAAATCTAGCAGTCTTTAACAAAGCATCTGCATTGGGCGCTTCCTCCCGTGCGTCGAGAGGAACGACACCAAGCGCGACAACGCAAGCGAGTGAGAACGCAGACCGAGGTGCTGAAATCATAAGGGAATATCGCAGTGACCTCTTTAAGACGCAAGAGTGGCTTCTTTATTCAATCCACTCGTTTTATTAATGAACGCCACCTTTACCGGATCGATACCGATAATTTTGAGAGTATCAATGGGTTTTCTGTTAATAAGCTGCATGTTGTTCACGATTGGAGAAAATTTTTACGCTGGGAGCGTATTGCTGCTTGCGGCCTGATCACCGAGGGGACTTGGATAGCGCAGCATCTCCTGCATCTGTCATGAGTCTCCGCCAGCAACTGACCGACATCCTCCCAACGATTCTTCCGTCCAGCCCCAAGGAGGCGACAAAAGGCACAGAACTTATCAGGCTCGTCAGGCTCCGGCTTGAAGGCGACTACTCGGACGCCTCTCTTCGCTACCATTTCTCAATCATGTCCTGCGATCCCGCTTCGCCCATCGCGAAGGTTGAAAAGGGTCAGGGGTATTACCGCCGGGCAGCTCCGGTTCCGGCATTGTCAGGAGCGCAGGATCTTCTCTCGATGACCCAAGGGCGCCTTGACGACTTTGCGGGGGATATTGGAGCGGTGGATCATATCTTACAGAGGATCCGAAAATTTCGGGCTGCAGCCACGCGCTACTGCGAGGTTAATGGTCGTTTTCCCTATCCTTTCAGAGATGCCCTTACCCGGGACTCTCCCCTAGGCAATCTCTGGAAGTTCCCAGATATGGTTGTCGTTGACTNGGAAGGCGGCGAGCCGGCAGACCAACTACTCAATCTCGACCCTGAAACCCTTGCTCTCAAGAGCGGACTCGGAATACCTCCTTATCGAATTCAATCCGTAACTCTGCGCCTGGTTCCAAACCTTGAGTTATTCCGGGAAGAATTCTTTCAGGCGTTAAGCGTTAGCTCTTGGTGCCAGGGTGGAGAACTATTTTATGCCGGTCCGATTGAGGATGAAGCCCTGGCTGACGCTCTGCGCCAGCTAAGTAACCGCTTCGGGATTGGAATTACCACATTTGGACTGACGGCCGAAATGCTCGATGAGCTTCCTGGCCCGGAGCACATTCTTAATGCGCAACCTCGCGAAACCGAGGCTCTGATGGAGCGCTTCGACGTGAGGCGCATCGCCAGCCCCCGCCTGAAGGACCATCTGGATTGGGCATCTCTTGATGCAATCCGCTCAGACAACGAAGAAGTCCGGAGGCTTTTCCGGTGGCTTACAGCGTGTATCGAAACGGAACAGGTCCGCCCTTTTGAGCGAGAGCGATAGACTCACTCTTCTCAAGGAGAGNGGCTCGTCCTTCACATGGTCATTCCACCATCAATCGCTATCACCTGCCCAGTCAGGTAGCGGGCTTCCGAACTGGAAAGATAGAGTGCGAGGCTCGCGATCTCTGCAGTGTTCCCCATGTCTTTCAAGGGCACCCTCTTGATGATTTCTTCCTGCATCTCCTCACTGAGAGCATCTGTCATGTCCGTTCGAATAAATCCGGGAGCGATCGCATTACAGGTAACTTTCCGTGAAGCAAGTTCACGTGCGACTGACTTTGTAAAACCTATTAATCCCGCCTTTGAGGCTGCGTAATTTGTCTGACCCGCGTTACCAATAAGACCGATCACGGAACTGACATTAATAATCCGTCCTCCATCAGATTTCATGAGAGGGCGCTGAAAAGCCTTTAGTGCATTAAAAGCTCCTTTCAGATTTGTATCCATCACTGCGTCCCAATCCTCTCCCGTCATGCGCAGCATCAACCCGTCACGCGTTATTCCCGCATTATTGATGAGGATGTCCACACCCCCGAGTTCAGTTACGACTTCCTTGCCGACGGCCTGCATCGCCTCGTGATCAGCAACATCGACCGCGAAGGGAATCGCTGTATTGGCATTTTTCTGGTTTATGGCGGTGGCGGCCTGCCCACAACTTTGCTCATTACGACTAAGAACAGCCACCCGCGCGCCCTCTGCGGCAAAGGCCTCTGCGACAGCCAGCCCTATCCCTCGGCCTGCACCAGTCACTACTACTCTCTTATCCTTAAATTGATCCATGCGGGTGGTTTGCGATGAAATGGGACAATTCGAAAGATTTATTCTCTTCAGGCCTGCCCATTCTCTCAGAGGAATAACGATTGAAGACCGTCGCCCTTACCGTGCACGGGGAGCCCCGAAAGCCTTAAGAAACGACACTTCGAGCGCCAGATTTTCTGGCACGTTGGTATTCAGGAGGTCCCTGAGTTCTTGCAGAGTCTCTATTCTGAAAAGGAGTCCAGCCATATCTTGGGACTCCGCAAGCCTCNTTGTATCCGCTGCGTATTGGGCGAAACTCAGAGCTTTAGATCCTGCCTTTTGCCTTACCGCATCGCCCAACCAGGAGATTAACCAGTCCACTAAAGCAGAACGAACAGCGAGATACTCGGAAGCTCCCAGCGCATCATAATACTTTTCGCGCTCATTGAGCCAGTCTCCTTCTGTCGCCTGTCTGTATGTATCTGATTCCAGCTTCAAGGCCTCCTTGTTAGCCGCGTTGATCCCTTCTTTTCTCTCGTCGAGCAAAGACTCAAAGGCAGACTTCAAAAGCAGCGCACTATGGGCTGATGGGTTAGCTGCACTATGTGCCAGAATTGACGCAAAGGCCGCACTCTCCTCCGCTTCAAGAAATCNATTTTCACCGGTAGAATGCAGTACGATCTCAATGCAACGAGAGCGAATAGTGGGCAACAGAATATCGGCATTGGCCGTTAGCAGGAGCAAAAGACAACCCGGTGGCGGCTCCTCCAGCGTCTTGAGGAAAGCATTTGCCGGCTCGTCAAACATCCGATCCGCATCAACGATCACGCCGATTTTCCACATTCCCGACGGAGCAGACAGATGCATACTGCCTTCCAGNCCCCGAATGTCGTCGATAAGGATTCTCCTCGACTTTGAACGAGGCCGAACAACTCTCACAAATTCTCCCTCCAAGTCATCCAGATCCACCGAAGTAGACGGCTGGGGAGATTCTCCAAAGAGATCCGATCCATCATCCGTCCCTGTAGGATTAATCAACGCTATAACCCTTGCGGCAAGCTTGCTCTTACCACTACCTGCGGCTCCGGAAATAAGAAAGGCATGAGCAAGACGGTTCCTTCCATGGGCACCCTCAATCAAGTTGAAAGCCGTATCCTCCGTCAGCGCCATGCCTCAATCCAACGGATCCCAGACTACCCTGCAATTAAAACCGGTCCTGATGCGGAGCTCCGCTCTGATTCATCTCCCAAATTTGCGACCTTTCCTTTTNACCGATACCGGCCAGCATCACCGGTGCGAAGAATCACTACCTCCCGGATTCGATTGTCAATNAATCGCGACAAGATTCCGCCCCGGTGAACGAAACCAGCAAATATTACCCTNTTAATGGTCCTCAATGACCGTATTTCAGNCAATTCGTTCGAAATCAGGACTCAGGGACCTCTGATCTAGGCATCAATGAGCGAATCCCCTTTGATCCGGACGATTCAACGAAGTGGCACTGCTTGCTTGCCGACCGCCGAGCTGACCGGACGCATAGCCTGGNNNGTCGATGAATTACTTCGTCTGTTCCCCGTCTAACTAAAAAGATGAAAGCACACCTTGTTATCACAGCGCTCATCGCAATAACCGCACCCTCCTTACAGGCAGACTGGCAAGACGAAATTACCACCCGTCAGCCGGACCCCTCATTTTTTTCCATCAGACCTGTCCACCTCAGCTTCCAAATAAACTGGAATGGAAAGATCAACTCCGGGCACCTGAATCTGCTATTTGGTCGAGACGACGATCGTTATCCCTCTCACTTTATCACGCAGATTTACGGCGCGAGCACCGGCCTCGCCCGCTCTCTGTATCCCTATGACTACAGCTTCACCTCGTTCCTGAAAAAAGACAATTACCTCCCGGCGATGTTCACCTCATCAGAAACGACGAGCAAAGGACAAACAAATACCAGTAACTGGTATGGCCAGACTGTGCGAAGCAGAGAGATTGTTACGCCTTCCCGTAGGGGTTCAGTCCCGAAAAAGAAGAACTCTACTTTCTCCTTTTACAAGGCCCCCATCTACGATTTTGCCTCCGCGCTGATCTATCTGAGGAGACTTGAAATCAAGACCGGAGAGCAAGCCGTCATTGTTGTCCATCCTTTTGCAAGCCCCTATCTAGCAAAGGTTTCTGTNCTTCGAAGGGAAGTTCATCGAGGTCTGAAGTGCATCAAAATGGACATAAAACTCCAGAAGATCGGAGCCAAAGGAAACCTGATCAGATACGACAAAATGAAGACTGCCACTTTGTGGCTCAGCGATGATCACGAGCGTCTTCCAGTGGAACTCCGAACGGAGGTCTTTATCGGGGATGTGCGGGCGGTATTGACCGGCAAAAAATACCTCTAGAATTTTTCCTTCTGCCTCTGTTGAAACCTGTTCAGCAGGCTGATATTTTAATCTCTTTTTTATAACATATACTTAGTGAGATAAAGGTTTCCATCGCCCTAAGAGCCGCCGGCTTGCACCAGTTGACGGATTGGCGCACTCTTTACCCGATGAAGATCAGCGCTCACTGCGGAGGGTTTTGCCAGACCAACGGCTACCTCGTTGAAACATCAGAAGGGTCAGTCGCTATCGACGCCCCGGATGGAATGTTTAACTTCTGCAAACAAAAAGATTGTAAACCGACCGGTCTGTTACTGACTCATCAACATTTCGACCATATCGAAGACGCATCGCTTTTCCACCAAGCCGGAATCCGCATCTATGCTTCTGCGGCATTTTCACCCGAACTGCAACTGACAGATCTCGCAGCAAAATGGGGAATCCCCCTCTCTTCCCCAGAGTTCTCGGTTGATGAAATCTTCACCTCAGAAACCAACCGAATTGAGATCATTGGCATTGAGTTTGAGCCGATCCCGCTCCCCGGGCATTCCCCCGATTCTTTTGTGTTCCACGTGGCACTTTTTCAAAAACTTTTTTCAGGCGATACTCTTTTNNCCGGGGGCGGGATCGGGCGCACCGATTTTCCTCACGGCGATCATGACCTTTTAGTTTCGGGTATAAAAAGCAAGATGGCGCCTCTGCCAACTACGACCCAGCTTCTCCCCGGCCATGGGCCGATCGGCAGTCTTGGCGAAGAAATTCAAAATAATTCATTTCTTCATTAGTTTAAAAATATTGCCAAAGGATTGGCGATCCCGGAGGCGATAACCCGGCTTATCACTTCCCAGTAGAATGGTCCTCGGGGTAATTTCCCACTGGATTGGCCGTGCCTCCTCTGCAAGACTCTCNTTGGGAGGATTTTGACCTACCCTACCAGCAATAGCATGTCATCTGACCAAGGCACCAACCCCAAGGACCAGCGTGCGCCTTTACCTGACAGCCTGAGAAGGCAACTGGAGGCGTTTCGTGGCCGTTTGTGGTTTGTCAAAGTCGCAGAAGCTCTGCTGGCGGGCCTCTTCGGGCTTCTGGTTTCCTATTTGATCGTCTTNGGGTTGGATCGCATTTGGAATACCCCGCCGACCGTGCGGCTCGTGGTTCTTATCGGGGGAACTTCTCTTTTCACTCTTTTCGCTCCCTATTGGATTCACCGCTGGGTGTTCAGGCATCGCCGCGAAGCTCAGCTCGCGCGGTTGATCGCACGAAGGTTTCCCCGGCTAGGAGACCGGATGCTCGGCGTCGTTGAACTTCAGGATCAAACCGAGAGCGAAGAAGCTCTCTCCCCGGAGCTGAGGGCCGCGGCGATGAAAGCCGTGGCGCGGCAAGCGGAGGGTCGGAACCTGAAAGCTGCNTTACCAGCACCCCGCCACTGGCGCTGGGGCCTGATGGTAGTTATAACCGCGGCAATCATTGGGGCTGCCCTGTGGAAGGTCCCGAAGCCAAGTCAGAACGCCTTTGAGCGGTGGCTCAATCCATTCTCAGACGTTCAACGCTATACCTTCACCAAGATCGACGAATTTGATGAGACGATCATCGTCCCGATGGACGAACCGTTCAGCGTGACACTCCGTCTGAGCGACCTCTCCGATCAAACGCCGGAGAGCGGCGTCGCGCGATTTGGGATTCAGGAGCCTGTCCAAGCCCGGCTTCGGGACCATGACAAGAGCTACACTTTCGATTTTCCCGGACAGTCTGAACCTGGGCGTGTTCTCNTTAACATCGGAGATGCTCGCCCCGTGATCCAAGTGCTTCCACTGGCGCGGCCCTCTCTTCAGTCTGTTCGAGCTAAAATCGTTTACCCTGAATATCTACAACTCCAAGATAAAACGAAGGAGCTCAGAGTCGGGACGCTCTCCGGGGACGTCGTGGTGGGAAGCACGATATCTCTCGAAGCCACCACCTTGGAGGGTCGCGAATTGAAATCCGGGACGCTGAGGATAGAAGAACTCCCCAAAACCGCTGAGCGCGATCTCTTCGATGCCGACTTCGATTTTCCGGGCGACGAACAGGAAAGTGGAGAGGCTGATGACCTTTCCGATGCGGGTGCACCTCTCGCGGAGAACTCTCAAAATGAAGCGGAAGAAGAAACTGAGCCAGCTCCTCCGCGAATGGTTCCGCTCACGGTCACTGGTTCCCAGATGAATTCACCCTCGATCCCCCTTCAATCGCAACCTCTCCAGCTCCAGATGAACTGGGAGGACGTCAACGGTTTGAAGGATGCGGGAGGGCATAGGATTCGGGTTGAGCCCCTCGNCGACCAGAAGCCCCTCGCCTACATTCAGGATATCGAGAGACAAACCGTGCTCCTCGAAGAGGAGACGGTCAGCTTCGAGATCATCGCAGAAGACGACTATGGCACGAAGCATATAGGCTACGAATGGACCGGCGAATTCACGAAACCAACTGATGAGACCCCGTCAAGAGGAAGCCACATCCTCGAGCTTGGGGCACCCAACCAGCGGCGACTTTCGGGAGCTGTGCACTTTTCGCCCAAGACTCGGAATATTCCCGCCCAGAAGCTCGAGCTGCGCGCCTTCGTCGAGGACTACTTCCCAGGAAGAGGAAGAGTCTATTCTGAACCCATTACGTTGCACATCCTCACNAAAGACGAACAAGCCCAACTGCTGAAGGACCAATTCGACCGTATCATCGGTGAATTGGAAGATGCTGCGCGCCGTGAACAGAATAATTTCGACGAGAACCGACGGATTGAGCAGGACGGCGCAGANAAGATTCAGGAAGAAGCNAACAAGGAGAGGCTCGAGCAGCAGGAGATGAATGAGGCAGAGAACATCGAGAAGATGTCTGAGCTGTCAGAGCGCATGGAAGAGCTTCTNGGAGAGGCGCTGAAGAACGGCGAGGTCTCGCCAGAGACCATGCAGAAAATGGCAGAGACCATGCAGAAGATGCAGGAGCTCAGCCAGAAAGACATGCCTAAGGTGGAGCAGCAATTACAAGAAGCACAGGACCCAAGTTCCACCCCTGAACAGTCAGAGAAAGATCTTCAGGAGGCCATTGAAGAGCAGGAGAAAGTGCTAGAGAAAATGCGGGAGACGATCGATGGAGCTAACGAAGCTAACCAGGACTTTGAAGCAAGCACCTTCGTAAACAGGCTACGACGNGCTGCGTCTGAGGAAGACGGAATCGCTAACACCCTTATTGCTTCCATCGACGACAAGGGAAACACCACCATCGCCGGCACACCGTATGATGAATTAGATCCAGTAGACCAGAGAGTTCTCGGAGAGCTTTCCATGCAACAACGGAGAACAGCTTCGGACGTTCACTGGATCCATGAAGATCTTGGACATTTTTATGCCCGAACCGAAAAGGAAGAGCACAAACAGATCATGATTGAAATGAGGGAATCTAACATTGACTCTCATTTAGAGGCAATTCGTGAAAAAATTGTCGCTAACCGAACCTTCATGGCGCTCGCCTCCGCTAAAAAGTGGGCTGCCCAATTAAAGGCGTGGGCAGATATCCTTGACCCTCCCCAGGATCCCGCCGGCGGTGGCGGTNGCGGTGGAGAAGGTCAGGCCCCTTCCCTCGACGACAACGATTTTGAGTTCATGCTGAAAGTCATGAAGATGATCCAAACCGAACAGGACATTCGCGCCCGAACTCGGGCATTGGAACAACTCCGCCGAACTCTACACTTACAGGATCTGCCCGAGTAGGCCTCTTAGGATCCGGATCACAACCACCTAGATTTACACAGCTAATACCCCTGATATCATATGAAATTACATCTTTCCCTGCTCACAACCGGGGCACTACTCGTTCTCACCGGGGCTGCGGTCTCGCAGGACACGCCGGACCCCAAAACCTCCGTTGAGCTCCCGAAAATCACTTATCCCGATCCTGTAACTGAGGCGCAAAAGCAGGCTGCCGAAAAACACCGCGAAGGTTCACAGAATCTTGCAGGAGAACAGGACGAACTCGCTGCTGATGTTCAGGACCTGATCGAGGAACAGACGGATGAAAAACTTATCGCCCTGCTGGAGGAAGTCGAAGAGGTTATGGCGGAAGTCATTGACTCTCTGGACGAAACCGACACCGGAGGGCCAACGATTGCTGCAGAGACTGAGATCATCGAAAAAATTTTTGAGGCAGCAAAGCAGCGTTCGCAGCAAAGTGGTGGGACATGACCAGACAGCGGAATGAGCATGGGTGCCATGCTCGATATGATGCAGCGGATGATGGGCCAAACTCCCGGACAAGGTCAGGGTGAGCAAAAAGGTCAGGCCGGCGATCAGGCGGGCCAAGGTCAGGAAGGCGAGTCCGACTCCGCCAACAAGGAGTTCTCAGACGCCGGTAAAGGCAAAAAGGAGGAGCGCACTATCGGCAAGAAGGCCGGCAAGGCAGGCTCGCACCTCCCTCCTGAGTTCCAGAAAGCTCTCGACTCATATAATAAGGGGCGCTGACCGCGATGAGACTATTTTGTTTGCTGGTCTCGGCGGTTTTTCTGGTGACCTCTCAGGCCGGACTGACTCAGGCCCTACCCCGTCGGCAAGACGACCCGATTCCACCGCAGGTGGACCAGATGTATGTCAAAGGTCTGCGCTATCTTGCGGGTAGCCAGACCGAAAACGGGAACTGGCCAGACCGAAACGGTAGTGAGCCGGGAGTCGTAGGACTATGCGTGATGGCCTTCCTCGCGCACGGGGAGGACCCAAATCACGGTCCCTACGCGCAAAATATCCGCAGAGGTATCGACTTTATTCTGGAGAATCAGAATGAAATTAACGGCTACATTGGCTCAAGCATGTATAACCATGGCTTTGCTACGCTCGCCTTGGCAGAAGCATACGGAGTTCTCAGGGAGGACAAACTTGCCCCCGCCCTCAGCGAAGCGGTGGCCCTGATTCTCAGTGCACAGGAGCGAAATAGTCGGGGTGCATGGAGATATACTCCAGACAGTCAGGACGCGGATACAACCGTAACGGGAGCTCAGATGGTTGCCCTTTATGCGGCGAGAAATGCTGGCATACCCGTGCCGGAGGAAGCGCTGAAAAAGGGGCATGCGTTTATGAAACGGTGCCGCGCATCAGATGGTGGTTACGGCTACACCTCGGCGGGCAGTGCCAAGCCAACACTCACCGCCATTGGATCTCTCTGTCTCGCCCTCGCCAAAGAAAAAGACAACAAGGGATACAAGGCGAGCCTTGGATACCTTGGCAAGCGTCTGAACTATCGGGATCGTTTCTACCCTTACTATTTCGAATATTACATGTCTCAGGCTCTCTTTCATGCAGATGAGCAGGTATGGGAGGAGTGGAATGCAAAAAACATCCGCTACCTCTCCACCGTGCAAGCCCGTGACGGAAGCTGGCCTGGCAACAAAGGAGCTGCATTCAGCACGTCAGGCGCCCTTCTTTCAATGGCTCTGAACTACAGGTTTTTGCCAATCTATGAGAAATAGTCACCTAGCGGATTATTGCTCCCTCCTTCGTGTGGCCTCTGTTGCACTGGTTTCGGGTTTCAGTCTCTCATCCTCATTGTGTGGACAGAATTTGGAACAGCCTGAGGACCTGCTGCGGTTTCGCAATGGAGACTCTTTACACGGGGCCTTCCTTGGCCTCGGTGATGGAGAGCTACGTTGGCGCCACTCGGAGGCAGCTGAGCCCATCACTCTTAAAACCGATAAGATCCGCAGGCTTTCATTCCATGGTGGCCGGGCCCGGGAAAGTCTTCGCAGCCCCTCTTTCGTCCAGTTGTCAAACGGCGATCGAATCCCTGGAACTCTGGTGAGTCTTGGCCCCGAAAGATTAGAAGTTGATACGGAGTTTGCAGGAAGAGTGTCGATTCCGAGAGAGTTTGTCAGCCAGATTGCACCCGCCCCTCATGGGGGACACGTGCAGTATATTGGCCCTTTCAGCGATGGTGAATGGAAGATAATTCCTCTGCCGGACGCGCCAGCTACGGACAATCCTGAGGAGAAGCCCAAGGAAAACAATGAGGAAGTGGAAGAACAGGATCCCCCGGAGGCCCCATGGGTATTCAGTGGTGGGGCATACTATAGTAACGGACAACTCCCCATCGCGGTAGATACAAATGCCGGAGATCGTACTCGAATACGCTTTACCCTTGCCTGGCGTAATCGACTCAACGCAGCAATTGCATTCCACGCCACCATGGAAAGGCCGAAGCAGGACGACAAGAAGGGCGAAGACCAAGAGCAGGACGACAAGGCCAAGCAGGCGCCGAATGCAGGCTCCAAATTCAAGGAGGGCTTTGCCTATACTTACGGCCACAGCTACGTCCTGACAATTTACTCCAATTACGCTCAGATCTACCGCTGTGATTTCACCGAGGATGGAAATGCGGACATTGATCGCCTCTCCAACTCCAGCGCCAACCTGCGCCTCGACGAAGCGGGCGAGGCTGATTTTGAAATCCGTTGTGACCGGACTGCCGGCACCATAGCTCTCTTTGCCAATGGAAGATTTGTCAGCCAATGGGCCGATAGACAGGGATACGCAGGTAGCGGATCCCACCTTGCCTTCGCCTCTCAGAATTCCTCAGCTCGTCTCCGAATATCCGACGTCCTTGTGACCGGTTGGAACGGCATGATGGACAGCGCACAAAGCATGGAGGCAGAGGACCGGGACGTTATCCTTCTGACCAACGGGACCGACCGCTTCTCGGGCAAGCTGGAATCTCTTCAAAACGGGCAGTTTCTGATCAAGGGAACCTATGCCGAAATGAAGGTTCCCGCTGAAGAGATTCAGGAAATTCGCCTCGCAGCTTCGGACAGGATCGAGGAGGACGAGGAATGGGCAAGTCGACAGCGCCTACGGCTGCTTCTCAAGCCCCACGGACGCGTTACGGTCTCACCCATCAAAGCAAACGCTGACACCCTCAGGGGCCATCACGCCGCCCTCGGTGAAATCAATCTCAAACTTCGCTACGCGGGCCTGATGGAATTTTCGTTTGGATCAAGCATTTTGGACTCATGGGACGACGACTACTGATGACCTCATTTTTCAAAACCTCTGGCGGGGCAGCCTTCGCATTGGTTGCCGGAGTTCAAACTCTCTGCGCGGACGACAAGTTGGAACTGAGCGATGGCAGTATCCTCAGCGGCAGAGTCCTCTCTATTCAGGGGAATGACAAGGTGGTGCTTGATTCCAATCTTACCAACGAGCCCATACAACTCAGAGCACAGTCCCTCACCTCAATAACCTTCCGCAAGGATACTAAACTCCCAAACAATACTCCCCAGCTTCTCCATCTCGTGAATGGAGATGTAGTACCCGGAACTCTTCAGAAGCTCGATGGTGAGGAGCTTGGCTTTCTCACCGGATACTCCAATGAACTGGTCATCCCACGCGAATATGTGCGCTCTATCGACTTCGGCGTTACTCCTCAAAAGCTTGTTTACTCTGGCCCGAAGCCTCTCGCGGAGTGGAGTGATAATGACGACTGGGAATGGGAAAATGGAAGCCTGACCTGCAATACCAGCGGAACAATTGCTGCACAAAACGTCTTACCAAGACAGTTCATTTTACGATTCCGACTGGAATGGGAAAACGACCCCAATTTCCGAATCTACTTCTGTGATGACTTCCTGAAGCGAACGGGAAACGCCGACAGGTATTACTTCGAGGTAAATTCAATGGGATCTCAGCTGAAAAGGCAGACCACCATGGGCGGGCGCCGATGGCATACTCTGGCGCAATCACATCAGAAGCCCCGCGAATACCCCAGCCGTGCGATAGACGTTGAGTTACGTGTGAACCGGGATAGCCGCCAGATTTACCTTTACCTCAACAGCGAGAAAATCCAGCGAACTCCCGATCCTATCGACAGCTTCCCCACAGGAACAGGGATCATGCTCCAGAGTCAGGCAGGGGGCGACTTGAAGAACATTGTCAGCGAGCTTGAGATCTACGAGTGGGACGCGGTCACCGAGCTCCGACGCGATGAAGGACACGATGATCCAGAAACAGATGGACTGGTCGACGTGGAAGGACAGCACCTCAGCGGTTCTGCGATTCAACTCCAAGGAGGAGCTCAGGGTGATCGAATTATTTTTGAAAGTCGCTTCAATAAAGAACCACTTGAAGTTCAAACTTCAAGAGTCTCCTCTCTCTACTTCAGGCAATCCCCACAAGCTCCCGGAGGACAGGCCCCCGTTGAAATATCACTCACGGGAGGAGGATCCCTCCAGTGTTCCAGCCTCGAAATGAATGACTCCGCCATTATTGCGATGCACCCACTCCTTGGAAAATTAACTCTCGACCGAAGCACCCTCAAACGTCTTGCGATCGAGGGCTCAGAGAATAACGGATCATGAAGAAAATCTTCCTGGCAATCCCCTTCCTGTCTGCAATCGCTCTCGGACAACAGAATCCCGGGAACGAGGAGGCAGGCGACCCAGACCTCCCGGGAGCGCTGAATGGAATAGAGGGATTGCTCACCTTTGCTAACGAGGACAAAATCAGTGGAAGCCCCGAGGGAATCGATGAAAACGGAAATCTCCGTTGGAATGCTGACTTCCTCCACCAGCCTATTCCGGTCAAACCCTCCTCCCTCCTTGAAATGCGACTTGAGGGAGGATCGTCGGCCAAAGACCCCAAAGATCATCAGGCCCTTCTACTTCTTACGAATGGAGATACCCTGCGGGGCCAGCTCGACGCTCTCGACGATGAGCATGTAACTTTGCGAACATGGTATGGCGGTCCACTCAAAATCCGGCGGACCATGGCCTCTGACCTTGAAATCCAAAGAGCGAATCAGACTGTCTACTCAGGACCAGAAGACTTTGATTCGTGGATTATTGAAGGAGAAAAGGACGCCTGGAGTCTCAATGGCGGAGGCCTCTCGTCCAACAAGGGGGCAGGCATCGCCAGAGAAATCAAGACCCCTGATCGCTGCCGTATTCAGTTTGATCTGGCATGGAGGAATTCTCTCCGGTTCCGCGTTCTCCTCCTCTCTGACAAAGGCTCGACCACTCAGCCTGACAACTGTTATGATCTAGTCTGTCAACGTCGCTTCGTCTACCTGAGGAAACGTTGGGTTGAAGGAGGCGCAGGAGGATCCAAGATCGTTGGCCAAGCAAACATCCCCGAACTCGCGGAGAAGGAAAGTGTCAGATTTGAGTTCTATATCGATCGTAAGGAAGGAACGATCGCGCTGTATATCGATGGACGACAAGCGCAGGTCTGGACCGACGAGGACCCCAAGGCAGGGACCTTCGGAAACTGGCTCCATTTCATCTCGGAGGACTTTTATAACGTCAAGGTGAGCCGGATCAGAGCAAGCCCTTGGAAAGGAGACTTGCCTGACACAGCTCAGCCCGAGGACGAGACAGAAGATCAAGACCTTGAGGGACAGAAAATTCGCCTCCAGAACGGTGACACCGTGATAGGCAATGTCGGTCTGATTAAGGATGGCGTGCTTGCGGTGGAGACGCCGTTTTGCAAGATGAACATCCCCGTCGACCGGATGCGCACGATTGATCTCACTGAAGGTGATTACGAAGAGCCCATCCGCAAGAAGGGAGACGTCAGAGGCTGGCTGAGAGAGGGAGGCCGTATTACCTTCCGCCTCGACGCCTTTTCCAAGGACACCTTGAAAGGTTATAGTCAGACATTTGGCAACGTAGAGTTCAAACTCAGCGCCTTCTCGAGGTTGGAATTTAACATCTACAATGAAGAGTTTGAGGCCCTCCGGGGGGGCAATAACTGGTAAATCGGTCCCTCCCCCGAGGCTACCACCTCATGGCGCGGTGGGTGCCTGCTGCTCTCTCTTCATACCGCCTTCGGCAAAGGCTTCTCTTTCTTCCGGAGCGCAGCCCTCATTTTTTTTACCGCGAGGTTTTGAAGCTGTCGTATGCGCTCTCGAGTGACACCTAACTCCCCTCCCACCTCTTCCAAGGTCCTCGATTCAATACCGGCCAGGCCAAATCGCTCCTCAATGATTTGGCGCTCTCTCGGATCCAGCACCGCAAGAAGATCCTCCAGCTGGTGATGAATATTCTTGGCGACCAGAGTGTCCAGTGGATTCAGTGCCTTCTCATCTCCAATCACATCTCCAAGGCCGACGGTATCATCCTCATTAACAGGTGCGTCCAGGGAGACCGGCCTCTGCGAGGCCCGTTTCAGCAGAGATAACTTTCGCCGCGGGAGACCTAGCTCTTCCGAGAGCTCTTCCTCGGAGGGTTCCCGACCAAGACACTCCGACAGAAGCGCTGAGATCCTTCTCATCTTCGCTATTTTATCCACCATGTGGATGGGCAATCTGATGGTCTTACTCTGGTTGGCGAGGGCTCGCTTGATAGACTGTTTGATCCACCACGAACCATAGGTGCTCAGCTTTCCTCCTTTCGCCGGGTCGAAACGCTCTACCGCTTTCATCAAACCTATGTTTCCCTCCGAAATCAGGTCTGCGAGGGGCAACCCGTATCCAGAATACTCCTGCGCAATTTTCACCACCAAGCGAAGGTTGGCCTTGATCATAGTGGCACGAGCTCGCTCATCTCCAGCTTTGATTCGGGCCGCCAATGCGACCTCCTCTGCTGCGGTTAGAAGCTCTGTTTGGGTGATCTCACGTAAGTACACTTGCAAGCTACTGTCTGAGTCAATTCTGGCCATTGTTCTACTTTCTTGATGCTCGTTGACGGTCCAAAGCAGGAAGCGAGCCGNTGTCACTACTATGTAAACTTTTGATCNCTACTACTACACAGCGCACACCCTCCCCAGTCCAGACCCCTCATCCAAAATCCCCTGCTGGAGTAAGAGAGANATCGAATTTCGAAACAACCTGATCACTAGACGGTTATGGGTTTCCTTGACCATCCAGAGGATGACTCCACAGGANGTCCCCACTGCAGACGGGTTATTGATGAACCGCTCTGAGCCGTGACCACGCCCCGACCTATCCCCCTCCCCCCACAACCTGCTTCCTGCTCATTTGCACCCTGTGCGTGCATCGGTATCAGTCTTTTCAACTTTGCGATTACAGTATTTGTGAGCTAGTTCGCCGGATTTGACGGTTGCTTCGTGCTGATTCCGGCCATTCCGGCACCAAAATGCCACGACGGCAGCCCGCTAGACTTAGTCAAAAGCTAGCCCCATGACTCGGGATTCTCGAGGTTCCGGATTTGTGACGGATTTGTCACCAAGCTCCCTTTGTGACATTCGCGTCAACCATTAAACAACCTGCCCATGGTTACCTTCTTNGAGATCCTCGGNAGCCTTGGTGTTTTCTTGTTTGGCATGAAAGTCCTGAGTGAGGGCACTCAGAAGGTCGCCGGTNAACGCATGCGCCACGTCATGGCCACCATGACGAAGAATCGGGCGTCCGGAGTTGCTACCGGTTTCGGAGTTACCTGTCTCCTGCAGTCCTCNTCTGCCACCACTGTCATTGTGGTTTCTTTCGTGAACGTGGGCCTCCTCACGCTCATCGAGTCAATCGGTGTCATCATGGGTGCCAACCTTGGAACGACCGTTACCGCCTGGATCATCGCGGCGGTAGGTAAATTCAGCCTCGCAAAGATCGCCATTCCGATCATCGGAATTGGCGTTCCTTTCATTTTCATCGGCAAGGGCCGTGCCAAGGGCTGGGGCGAAGTGCTGATNGGATTCGGCCTTCTTTTCTTCGGCCTCGGCCTCCTTAAAGANNNCGTTCCGGACGTAAAGGGGATGCTTGCGAGCGAGGACGTCAACGTAAAGGCCCAGGCAGAGGCTGTCCTCGAATTCATCAAGAGCCTCAGTGGCAAGGGCTATCTCTCCTACCTCATTTTTCTGGTCCTCGGGGTGGTTCTTACCCTGATGGTGCAATCATCGTCCGCTGCCATGGCTATCACCGTCACCCTTGCGATGAACGGATGGATTGNCTTCGAGGAATCAGCCTTTGTTGTGCTGGGCGAGAACATTGGNACTACGGTAACAGCCTGGCTGGCATCGCTCGGNGCCAATCANCATGCCAAGCGCGCGGCGCGAGCCCACTTCATGTTCAATGTTCTCGGCGTCATCTGGATGCTGATCCTCTTCGTTCCCTTCANGGANCTNGTGTTGTGGATATCGGGNGNCCTTCCNGAGTCGTTCCGAATGGAGAAGCACAATACCGACGTCGGCTTCAATCTCGCCATCTTCCACACCCTTTTCAACTTCACCAATATCTGTCTTCTGATCGGGTTCGTTCCGTTCATTGAGAAGATCGTCACAAAGTGGGTCAAGGAACCTGCCTCAACCGGCCGCCGCGAGCGCCTCACCTTCATCACTCAGGGCATGGTCAACACCGGGGAGCTCAATCTTCCGGAGGCGGAGAAAGCCACCGTCGAGTTGGGCAGGCTCACTCAGGACATGTTTGATGGGTTCGTCGAAGTCTTCAATAATCCCAAACAAGATCTCTCTGAGAAGGTGAACAGCCTCCACGAAATGGAGGACGAGGCCGACGAACGCACTGCTGACATCACCGAATATCTGGTGCGCTGCGCCTCAGCCGAGATCGGTCAATCCAACGCCGTCGGGGTCGCTCAGATGATCCGGATCGTCTCTGAACTGGAAGAGATTTCAGACACAATCTACCGCCTCGTAAAACTCACGCAGCGCAAGTATAAGAAGGAACGGGAATTCACCTCCGAAGCNACCGAAGGACTACGCGATTACGCGCAACTCATTGCGCGGTTTATTACTCTCTATAATGAGAAGATGTTCCAGCCCGTCAGCCGGAAAGAGATTGATGCGGCGCGCATTCTCGAGACAGAGATCGGGTCCCGCGGCAAGTCTCTCAACAAGCTGGCCCTGGCTCGAATGGCAAGNCCTGAGCCCGATATTAAGGCCGAAATTCTCAACATGGAACTCAATAACCACTGCGAGAAGATAGGAAACCACTGCTTCAATCTGATGCAGGGTCTCTACGTGATGGCTAATGAGGAAGAAGCTCCCGATAGCCTCGCGCAAGAGATTGATTCGATCATCGACAACAACAAAGAGTAGACCGGCGCGTAATTGTCTGGGGGCTCACTCAAGTCTATTTCCAGAGATGACGCGATTCCTGGTTTGCCTCCTTCTCCTATCAGNCCTGCCCGCTTCCGCCGGTCGGCCCAATATCCTCTGGATCTTTATCGAGGATATGTCCCCGCTTATCGGTTGCTACGGCGATCCGGTTAACACAGACAAGACACCCAATATAGACGCCCTCGCTAAGGGTGGGGTGCGATTTTCCCGGTGCTACGTCCCTGCCCCAGTATGCTCCCCTTGCAGGTCCGCAATGATCACCGGCACCTATCAGACAACCACTGGGCTGCACAACCACCGTTCCTCCAGAACCAAGGCGGGAGCTATCAACCTTCCTGCCGGCATCACAACAATCCCCCAGCTCTTCAGAAAGCACGGCTACCTCACCTTCAATAGCGGGAAGGAGGACTACAACTTCATCTTTGAAAACTCTGACCTCTATTCCATCAAGGGCCNCAGAAGAGACTTTGGTGCATGGCGCAACCTCCCAAAAGGCAAACCTTGGTTTGGTCAAATCCAGCTCGCAGGGGGCAAAAGCAATACCAAAAAGTGGAACGACAAGGTCAACCCTGACTCCGTCACTCCTCCTCCTTACCTGCCAAACACCGCCCTCTTTCGTAAGTGGCACGCCCACCACTATGACACCGTGCGCCAGACCGATGACGACACNCGAAAGATCCTCGCCAATCTCAAAGCGGATGGCCTCCTGGAAAACACCATCATCTTCTGGTTCACCGACCACGGAAATAACCATTCCCTGAGAGCCAAGCAGTTCTGCACCGAAGCGGGAACCCACGTGCCATTGATTATCTCTGGAGCTGACAAACGCATCCGCGCAGGGAGCGTGCGCAACGAACTGACATCGACCCTCGACATCTCAGCGACTTCTCTCGCCCTTGCAGGCATCCAAATACCCTCTCATTACGATGGCGTAGATCTCTTCTCTCCTTCTTTCANCCCCCGTGAATATGTGATCTCCGCCCGTGATCGCTGTGATTACACGATTGACTACATCCGCAGCGTCCGCAGCGACCGATATCGCTACATCCGCAATTTCCTTACCGACCGCCCATTCCTTCAGCCNCAATATCGTGACAACCGTGACTACGTCGTATTTCTCCGCCAAGGTCATGCAGCCGGAACTCTTCCAGCCTTGACGGACGAGATCTTTTTCGGCCCNCGCCCTCGAGAGGAACTCTATGATATCGAGCAGGATCCTCATGAGATTAAAAACCTCGCGTCTGATCCNGCCTTCGCAAAGGTTCTGGAGCAGCATCGCTCTATTCTCGCCGAGTGGCAGCTGCGGACNGACGANAANGGTCAATACCCGGAATCAGACGCGGGCCTTCGTGAAGTTCTCAATCAGTGGAAGGATAAGTGTGTAAATCCCGAATATGACCGCGTTCGGAGATCGGGGTCTCAGTGAGAAGCATTCGACTCTTTTGCGCAGTATCTGTGCTCTATTCTGCGCATTATCAAGATGAGTGAGATTCCGATTCACTCACCCGGTGCGCGCCTCTACGATACGGCATGGCCAGAGCCTTCCTGGATGACAACTTCCTTCTTCGCAGCAAAACTGCGGAGCGCCTTTTCCATGAAGTAGCTGCAATCCAGCCGATCATAGATTATCACACCCACCTTCCTCCTGAGGAGGTCGCGGAAAACAAACGCTGGGATAATATCAGCAGCCTCTGGCTCGGTGAGGATCATTACAAATGGCGGGCCATGCGAGCGAATGGCATACCGGAATCACACATTACCGGCGACGCCTCTCCCCGTGAAAAATTCGAAGCCTGGGCCCGGACGATCCCCTTCACGGTGGGCAACCCTCTGTTTCACTGGACCCATCTAGAACTTCGACGCTGCTTTGGAATCAGCACCCTCCTGAACCCGGACACTGCAGAGGAAATCTGGAATGAGGCCAACGAACGCCTCCAGGATGATAACTTTTGTGCTCAGGGACTTCTTCAGAAATTCAATGTCGATACCGTTGGCACAACTGACGACCCGTCCGACAGCCTCTCCCACCATGAGGCCTGCGCCTCTCTTGGGATCACCACCAAAGTTTACCCTACTTTCAGGCCGGACAAGGCCTTCATGGTCGATCGCCCCCACATCTTAAATCCATTCTGCAAGGCTCTTGGCGAGCAGTGCGATATTGAGATTAAGAGCCTTGATCAACTTATCCAGGCCCTGCGGAGGCGTCATGATGACTTTCACGCTGCCGGCTGTCGTCTCTCAGACCACGGGATGCCCTACTGCCCCATTCAACCGTGCGAAGAGGAGGAAGCTTCGCAAATCTTCCAACGTGCACTCACGGGATGCGCTGCCACCTCAAGTGAGACCGATGGATTTGGCTATTATCTCATGCAGCAATTGGGCAGATGGAACAATGAGCGGGATTGGACCATGCAGCTCCATCTCGCACCGGTCAGAAACCCCAATACTCGTTTTTTCGAGAAGATCGGCCCTGACAGCGGGTTCGATACCATTGGAGACTGGCCACAGGGAGAGCGCTTATTTCAATTCCTAGACGGCCTCCATCAGAGAGACTCTCTTCCCAAAACCATCCTCTACAACCTGAATCCCAGAGATAACGCGCTTTTCGCCTCTGCATGTGGCTCGTTCCAGGAGGGACCAACCCCTTCGCGAATCCAATGGGGTTCCGCATGGTGGTATAATGACACCCTCAGGGGAATGACGGACCACCTGCAAACCCTTGCCTCAATAGGACTTCTCTCCCGCTTCATCGGGATGCTGACTGACTCCCGATCGTTTCTCTCCTATCCACGTCACGAATACTTCCGCCGGCTTCTCTGTAATCTTATTGCTGAAGACGTCGAAAACGGAGAGATCCCCGACGATCAGGACTTCCTTGATTCCCTCATTCGTAACATCTGTTATGAAAACGCCAGATCCTACCTCGCCCTTCCTCATCATGTATAGAATTAGAACCCACCTCCTAGCCATCCTGATCACCTTTGGCGGGCTGCTCCCTCTTCTGGCTCTCGACCGCCCTAATATTCTCTGGCTCTCTGCCGAGGACCATGGTCCGCATCTCGGCTGCTATGGAGACACCTACGCAGACACTCCCAATCTGGACGCATTTGCGAAGTCTTCTCTTCTCTACAAGAACGCCATTTCTACTGCACCTGTTTGCGCACCTGCCCGCACCACGATTATTTGTGGCATGTATGCCCCCTCGCTTGGCGCCCACCACATGCGCTCAGAGGCAGCAAAGCCTGAATGGTTGAAGTTCTATCCACAATACCTCCGGGAGGCCGGCTACTACTGCACCAACAACTCAAAGACCGACTACAACATTCAACACAACATCAGGGACATCTGGGACGAGTCCTCTCGTAAAGCGCACTACGACAAGCGCAAAAAGGGACAACCCTTCTTCGCAATTTTCAATCAGACCTGCACCCACGAAAGCCAGATCAGATCTCGCAATAGCAAAACGAAGCATGATCCATCCAAGGCACCTGTTCCTCCCTATCATCCGGATGTGCCCGCGGTCAGGGATAACTGGGCTCAATATTACGACCGACTGAGTCAGATGGACGAATGGTTCGGAGCGCATCTCCGCGCTCTCAGGGAAAAAGGTCTGGCCGACAATACCATCGTCATTTTCTGGGCGGACCATGGATCGGGCATGCCCCGTGGCAAACGCTACGCCGGATGGAGTGGTCTTCACGTTCCCATGATCATGCACATCCCGGAAAAGTGGAAACACCTCCGGCCCCCGGAATACAACTCTGGTCACACCTCAAACAGACTGGTGGGCTTCGTCGACCTCGGAGCAACGATGCTCTCTCTGGCTGGCATCCAACCTCCGGCGTTCTTGCAGGGAAGGCCTTTCGCCGGAAAACATGTCACCGCAAAACCAACTCACTCGTTTGGATTTCGGGGCCGAATGGACGAACGCCCCGATTGCTCACGGACCGTTACGGACGGCCGGTTTGTCTACATCCGCAATTTCATGCCCCACCTTCCGCACGGACAGGTTCTTCACTACCAGATGGAAACTCAGAGCACCCGTATCTGGCGTCGCCTCCACATGCAGGGAAAACTCAACAAAGTCCAGTCAGCGTTCTGGGAACGAAAGGCACCCGAGGAGCTCTACGATATTTCCAAGGACCCCCACGAGACCCGTAATCTGGCGAAGGAT
>PARF01000003.1 GCA_002709915.1 Roseibacillus sp.
CAATCTCCTCGTCCTCGCCTTTTGCGAGTTCCCGATTCTCTTCAAGATTCCTCGCTGTCGATTGATAGCTCTCCCAGAGAATCATGAGTTTCTGGAGTCCCCGATGTTCCCGCATGACTTCTGCAGCGACCGTTTGGTCGCTATAAAAGTTGGGCTGGGAAATACGGTCCTCGAGTTCGGACAGCCGTTCCCGGCGTTGTTCTATGAGGCCAGCGAATTCCATAGCATCCTGTCAGCGCAAACCTCTCGACCGTCGGGAAGCGAGTCAAGTGGCATGCGGTGCTTTCGGGGGATTATTGGTTGAAAATCGGGGCTGTTGGCCCTATCTAGCTCCGGCCGCAAGGCCGTAGCCCTGTAGTGTAATTGGTAACACACCTGATTTTGGTTCAGTATTTCTTGGTTCGAGTCCAGGCGGGGCTGCCACTCTTGGTTGATTAGCAGGGAACGGTCCGTTCGTTTTTATCTGGTGGCATGACGGAAGCCGGAGGCGGAAATTCCTGTTAGAACAGGGCGGGGCGATCTCTGGTTGGAAGATCCAGTTGCTGCCCGGGGGGACAGTCAAAATTGGTTTGAACAAAGTCATCCCAAATCCCCAGCGTTTGGTGCGATAGGAGCGATTGGATTTCCTCTTCGCAAGTTCCGCAGAGGCATAATGGATAGGGGTCATAAACCATGGCCTCACCAAGCAGGATTCCACCCAGCGAGTGGGTTGTGGTTTCGCGGCGGGGAGTGTCACAAGCCGCGCATTTCTGTATCCAAGGATCTATCAGATGGCATGACGAAAAAAGCTGAGATCGCTTCTCGTGTTCAATTCTCTGGGTAAAGAAACCCGTAAGAGCCTGTTGTGACTCGTCTGAGAATTCCTGAGCCATGTTCGCTCGGCAATGCTCGCATATAGCATATTCAAATATGCATTCATCACCCCGGAAGCTCTTGGCGACAAGGTAAGGAAGGCCGGGGTCCTCTTTGAGAGAAAGGCCGCAACTAATGCAGTCCTCAAAAGGTTTTCCGGTTTCCGATGAATTAAAATAGGAGTGGGATTCGGAGTCCAAGGAGTGTCAGTGACTATTGATTGCTCGGCTCCAGTGGAGCGTCTTCGTAGAAATTGGCCAAATCTGGAGGTAATTGGTTCAGGGCACGGATTTCTGGGATGCCATTTTCCGAGGGCCACTGGTAGGAGGTGCGAAGGACGTGGTCCATCAGGGACTGAGCCTTCGGAATGGCCTCTTTCATCTCAAAACCTAATGCCAGTAAACCGGTTATGGCGGCGGAATAAGTGCATCCTGAGCCATGGGAGCTGGGGAGATCGATCCAAGGATGAGTGAATTCGACGGTCTCACCCTTGTTGTGAAAGGTGTCAGTGACTACTTCTTTGCTTATATTGTGTCCTCCAGTGAGAAGGACGGAAATGCCAACAAGATCAGACAGCTGTTTGGCAACCTCGCTTGGGCACGGGTCTTCTGACCCGGGATAATGACTCTGACCGAGGAGGCGAAGAGCCTCTGGAAGGTTTGGAGTAGCAACCAAAGCGGTTGGTAAAAGTTCTGTCACGTATGCTTCAATGGTATCGGGAGAGCCAAAGTCCATTCCTGAAGAAGCAGAGAGTACTGGATCTACCACTAAAGGGATCTCGGTTCCAGTAAGGGCATCAGCCACAGCGGAAATATGAGAGGGGCTGCCAAGTAGTCCGGTTTTAATTGCCGAGACGCGGTAGCTACCGAGAAGAACATTAATCTGCTCGGTCAGGGTCTCGGGCGAAGCTTCCTGATAACTGTGAACTTTTAAGGGAGTCTGAATGACTATCGTGCTGATTGCGGTAAGACCGTGGACGCCAAGCAGAGAAAACGTCTTCAAGTCGGCTTGAATTCCTGCCCCGGCACAGCAATCAGAACCGGCGATTGTAAGAGTTACGACTGGCGCTGACATCGTAGGGCAATAAACGCCTCATTTGGGGGGCAGGCAAGCTTGTCCTTGGCAAGAGAGCTTGTAGGCCTAGGGTTCTCAGTGGTGCACCCTAATTTTGAAGAACTTGAGGGATTGAAGGTAGAGATTGACGACGTCATTTACATGCCCAGCCTTGATCACCCTGAGGATCGGCCTCATCCGTTTGTCTATTTCATCAAAATTTGTAATCATTCAGAAGATCGCGTTAGCATCTTGGGACGCAAGTGGGTTGTGAGAGAGAATGACTCTGAGGATGTCATCGTGGTCGAGGGGGGCGGAGTGGTAGGGCAGAATCCGGACCTCGGACCGGGAGAGGAGTTTTCTTACAATAGCTACCATGTGACACGCTCGAGTGGGTATGCGGAGGGATCATTCTTCGGAACAACTGAAAGCGGAAAATCTATCTTCGTTCGGATTCCGCGCTTCAATCTCAGTATTCCTGAGTGGGCCTGATGCCCCTTGGGGTCGCGAGATGAGTCATGGAAATATCGTGAGCTTCAGCCGGAAGATCGCCATGAACCTGGAGGTCAAATGCGACTCCCATCCGGAAGCTTTTGCGGTTGAGAAGGGGTAGTGTTGAATCGTAGTAGGCCTTCCCGCGTCCCAGTCGAGCCCCTCCGAGGGTAAAAGCTAGTCCCGGGCAGAGACAGAGGTCGATTTCTTCTGGGCTGACGGAGGGGTGAATTTTGGGATCAGGCTCGGGTATGTTGAATTTCCCATGCTTCAGTTCATTTGGATGCTGAACCATATGAAAGCTAAGCGTGGATCCTGAAACCAATGGGTAGGCAAAGCGATGTTGGCCGGGGAGCGAGGTATGAAGAGCCGAGAGGTCTACTTCGTTTTCGAGAGACGCATAGGTCGCGATGACCTCGATCCCCCTATTCAAGGATATCCAAGTGGATAGCTTGGAGCATAGGAGACTGCTCCAATCACGACGGTCCTTTTTGTCGGTTTCGGCAAGCGACCTTCGTATTTTGATCCGGAGCTCCTCTTTCTCCGGGATGCTGCGTTTATTTGCCACTTGCGAAAAAGACGGTGTGACTGGATTATGAACTCATCCAAACGGTGAAGCAAGCAAGCGGCATACTACTTCTCTCATTGGTCGTCGGTTACGGTCAGACCGAGGACGGTGCATTTGCGACTCCCTATGAGGCTCCAGAGGTCAGGCAAGCTCTCTTTGGTGATGATGTCATGCTTGCGGAAGAGCGTAAAAGCTACGCCACCAACCTCGCGACTTATGCCGCAAATCTGGTTTCATCAAAAGGAGCAGCCAAGGAGGTGCTTATGAGCGCTCGTCGGATTCTGGCTCTTTCTCTTCACCTCGAGAGGCGAAATAAGCAGGCCATGGTGGTCAATTTTCAATTGAGACAGGGCGTGATACCCAAGGTGAAGGTTGGTGATTATAACCCACGAACGTTTTCCCGACTTCTGATGGCCAGAGCCAAGCTTCTCCTGAAAGGGGGAGATGGCTCCAAAAAAGAGAAGTTGCTGGCTCGCTACTTTATTGACGTTGCAGCGCATATTGATCCCAGAAACGAGGATGCTGTCTTTGAGTGCGAGACCCAGCGTATTGATTTCGGCGATCTGGATTGGGGTCTTCTTACGGTGTCATCCTCGGAGCCCGGGAACCCCCCCCAGAATCGGAAGCCTGTAGATTAGTCATTTTCCGCTGGGGCGGAAGAAGCCCCAAGGAATTTACCGAGCATTTCACGGAGTGTGGTCCGGGCTCTGAAGAGCTGGCTCTTCACGGCAGAGACCGAGATCCCAAGAATAGCGGCGATATCTTCGTAGGACATTTTCTCATGCCTTCTGAGAACTACGGCCATCCGCTGTTTTTCTGGTAAGGAGGCAATTGCGCGATTCACTGCGTCACGCAGCTCCAACTCAAGTAATCGAGCGTCCGGTTGAGAATGCTCTTTTTCTCGAAATTGTTGATGCCATTCATCTGCCTGCTCTTCCAATGACTGTTCGCTTCGCCGTGATTTTCTTCGTGTTTCATTAAAGACGAGGTTGCGTGTAATAGTGAACAGGAATGTAGTAAACTTCGCGGTTGGTTGGTAGCGCCCTGCGCTCTTCCACAAGCGAAGGAAAACCTGCTGGGCGATATCCTCGGCCTCGCTGTGACTACCAAGCATTTTTGCGACTGTACCGACAACTGCATAACGATGGCGTTGAACGATTTTTTCGAATGCCTCGTGATCGCCCCTCGCAACCTTTTCCATAAGTGAGACATCCAAATCAGCTTCTGGATTCTGGCTGGAGGGCAAATTGGACATCAGGAAGAGAAACGGTGTGCGATATATCGCAGCGGTTCAGAGGGTTTAAGGGTGAGCTCTTTTCTCAAAATCAAGAACATCTCAAGGCGCTTAGGCGAGTTTTCGCGGATAAATGAAACGCTTCATGACTCATTCGGACATCCCGCTATCGAACTAATGCGGAAAAACACTATTAGGTCCGCAATGACCGTCCGGGAGATGTATCCAGCGTGGACAGGCGAAGGAAATGCCGAAACACTTTTTACACCATCTTAACAAATTGGTGTTTCACGGGTTCTCTCTGATCCAAAGATGTGGTGCCTGATGGAGTTCCTCTGGCGGTAGGCTGCTGTCAAACCTGTTGTGGGCCGGTTAAGCTGCGAACGTAGCAGGACACTAACCTTTGATTTCCATAAGCATCTGCGCGTTATTCGGAAATTTCCTGAGGAAGAAAAGAAGTCGCTCCATGGCCTCGAGTGGTCGATGTCCAGATAGGCCGCGGCGAATAAGATAGATCTTATGGAGGAGATGTTCGGGAAGGAGGAGCTCTTCGCGCCGAGTGCCAGACTTGAAAATGTCAACCGCCGGATAGATGAAGCTCTCAGCAATTCGGCGATCAAGAACCAACTCCATATTGCCCGTGCCTTTGAACTCCTGAAATATAGCCTCGTCAGCCTTGGCGTTGGTCTGCACTAATGCAGTTCCGATGATGGTAAGGGACCCGCCTTCCTTCAAGTTGCGGGCAGCCGCGAACAGACGTCTGGGCATTTCGAGAGCACCAGCGACAATGCCTCCGCTTTGGTATCCACGGCCCTTGCCCCCACGCATGCTATTGTTGTAAGCCCGTGCAAGCCGGGTAATTGAGTCGAGAAGAACAAAAACATCCTCGCCTGCCTCGACCAGGCGCTTCGCTCTTTCGATACATAGTTCAGCAACCCGGCAGTGATTTTTGGCCGGCATGTCATTCGAGCTTGCGAAGATCTCGGCGTCAGGCAGCTGGCGCTTGAATTCGGTAACCTCTTCTGGGCGTTCATCGACCAGTAGTATAATGAGATGAAGATTTTCAGAGTGTCGTTCCCTGACGGCTTCAGCCAAGTGGAGTAACAACGTGGTCTTCCCAGATCTGGGAGGCGAGACGATCAGCCCTCTCTGGCCTCGACCTATCGGCGAGATCATATCGATGACCCGGGTGGTGAACCGTTCAGGCTCTGTCTCGAAAGGGATTCTTTTTACAGGATTCGTGGCTTTTAGTTCCTCAAAAAAAGAAAATTTGCGCGCCTCCTCAGGTTTCTTTCCGTTGACAGATGTAACCTCGACGAGCTGGGGACCCCGGCTGCCGTTGCGTGCCTTTCCATGAACCCACATTCCGACCCTGAGGCCTTCCCGGCGAACAAGCTCAGGAGAAAGGAAAACATCTTCTCTGGATTGCTCAAAATCCTTGTCTGGTTGGCGGAGAAACCCGAAGCCCTTTGGAGCCAGCTCCAGAACACCGTTTACCTCAACCGGATCCCCAGTAAGAACAACGTCTTTACGTTGTTCACCTTCATCGATTTCCGGGCCGCTACCGTCCCTTCGACGATCATTTCCACGACGTCGACCTCTACCCCTGACTCTGCCTCGAACAGCGCCACCGCGTCTGCGGCGATGCCTATCACCGCCGCCTCTCCTGTGTCCTTCCGAGGAGTCTCCGGAAGGAGCATCTGAAGAAGGGTCAGAGCTCATAATGAATCTTTATCATGCTTGGTCCCACGCCGTTGATGGCGGCTCGTGGAGCGTCACAATGAGGAATGTTAAGTGAGAAAGGTGCTCCCCGCCATGACAAGGAGTTTTACCCTTAGGAAAGTGCCTTTGAAAGAGCCCGGGGACACAAAATGCACCCCGGAGCTTTTCGGGTTGCTTGAGAGACGAAAGATATTCGCCGTTTCGACCAAGCGTGAAGATCATGAGCCTGCGGAGGGGTTTAGCAACCACAAAATTCATGGGTAATTTGCTCTTCGTTTTTCCAGTGCGAAGACTTTTTTTGCTAAGAAAACGGACCGCCATTGACCGCGCATGCTCTCGCCGCTAAAGGCTGAGTATCATCATGAAGGATAGTATTACCGTTACAATCACTGGTGCGGCGGGGCAGATCGGCTATGCGCTGCTTTTTCGAATAGCTTCCGGTGGATTATTTGGTCCAGACCAGCCGGTTCATTTGAATTTGGTTGAGATTGAGCCTGCCATGAAGGCGTTGGAGGGAACGGTCATGGAGCTCAATGATTGCGCTTTTCCTCTCCTTTCAGGAATCACGGCGACAAGTGATCTTGATGTAGGATTTCAGAATTCGAACTGGGCCCTCTTAGTTGGGTCAGTACCGCGAAAGGCGGGCATGGAAAGAAAGGATCTGCTGGGGATTAATGGCAAGATTTTCACACTTCAGGGTGAAGCACTTGCAGCGAATGCGGCAGATGATGTCCGAGTGCTGGTGGTGGGAAATCCTTGCAATACAAACTGCCTGATAACAATGAACAATGCGCCAGGTATTCCTTCAGAGCGCTTCTTCGCCATGACACGGTTGGATGAAAATCGTGCGAAAAGTCAGCTGGCTGCAAAGGCAGGGGTTCACGTAAGCGCGATCTCGAATCTCTGTATATGGGGGAATCATTCGGCCACGCAATATCCTGATTACACGAACGCCCTGGTTGATAAGAATCGGGTTGTCGATGTGATTGATGATGAAGAATGGCTCAGAGGGGAATTCATCTCAACAGTGCAGCAGAGAGGCGCAGCGATTATCAATGCCCGGGGGGCCTCCTCAGCGGCTTCAGCAGCTAACGCTGCAATTGATACTGTTCGCAGCCTTTGTAATGCAACCCCGGAAGGGGACTGGACCAGCGTTGCTGTCTGTTCAGAAGGTCAGTATGGGATCGACAAGGGGCTTATAGCATCGATGCCAGTGAGGTGTGAAAGTGATGGGGTGTGGTCCGTGGTTGAAGGGGTTGATATTGATGATTTTTCAAAATCCAAGATTGAGGAAAGCGTGTCAGAATTGCGTGAGGAGCGCGAAGCAGTGTCCGATCTTATTCCGTCCTGAAGGTGAGCGAGGACTTCTTAGAAATTGGAGGCAGGGAATTTCGTTCCCGATTACTCTTGGGAACCGGTAAGTTCGGCTCTCCGGAATTGATGAAAGACGCACTCGTCGCATCTGGAACCGAAATTGTGACGGTTGCTCTAAGGCGGGCGGATGTAACCGGTGGCAATGATCCATTCGCCAACATTCTCGACTTTGTCGATCCGGAGATCTACCTGCTACTGGCTAACACCAGCGGAGCCATGAATGCGGATGAAGCTGTGAGGCTGGCGAGGCTTGCAGAGGCTGCGGGTCTTCCAAAATGGATCAAATTGGAAATTCACCCCGACCCCACTTATCTTCTTCCGGATCCGGTCGAAACTTTGAAGGCAGCTGAGGTTCTGGTAGCCGAGGGTTTCACAGTGCTGCCATATATTAATGCAGATCCTGTATTAGCTAAGCGCCTCGAAGATGTAGGTGTTTCTGCAGTGATGCCCCTAGGTGCTCCAATCGGATCCAATATGGGCCTTGTGACACGGGATCAGATTCGCATCATCATCGAGCAGGCAACGGTTCCTGTTATCGTTGATGCTGGTATCGGCGCGCCCAGTCATGCTGCAGAAGCTGTCGAAATGGGAGCTTCCGCCGTTCTGGTAAATACCGCAATTGCGGTCGCGGGCGATCCGGTTTCGATGGCATCGGCTTTCAAGGGAGCAGTTGATGCGGGGCGCTGTGCTTTCAATGCGGGATTGCCGATGCAGAGCGAGCACGCGGAGGCCACAAGCCCTCTTACTGGGTTTCTTGGCAGCTAAAGAACCTGCCCGGTGGTGGTCGATTCTTGTCTCATCTGGGTTTGTCTGTATTTTCCTGAGGTAGGCATCAAATGACTCCACTTTTCCGGAAATTCCTCGGGATGAACTGGGTCCTGATTTTCGCCATGTATGGCCTTCTGATCTTCGGGGTGTTCAGTATTGAAAGTGCTGCTCGTCACATTCCGGTGTCATCTCTAAGCGATAAACCTGAGCTTTGGGGTGCATGGTTTGCTGACCGTCAGAAGCTTTGGATACTCGTCGGCAGCTTGGTTTATTTCATGGTAGCACTTACCGATTACAGGTGGCTCATGTGGCTTGGGGTTCCGATGTATCTCGTCGGGATAGGCATGCTCCTCGTTCTGATGGCTCAGGATTCAGAGGTGCACCAGCTCACCGTGATGGGGCTGAGCTTCCAGCCAACCCAGCTCGTCATTGCGGCAGGAATTATAATGGTAGGGCTAAGCTTTCAGGTGCTCCCAAGAATTCAGAGGTGGTTCGGGCATCCGGCCTGTCGGTTGGCTATTATTGGTTTTTTATGCGGAGTTCCATTTTTGCTGGTTGTCAAAAATGGAGATATGGGTTCGGCAATCGTGTGGTTGCCTGTGGCTTTTGTTACTATGCTGGTTGGTGGGATTCCATACCGCTACCTGCTCTTTCTGGGATTGGTTGGCGCAGGGGTTTTGCCCATTATTTACTTCATCATATTGCCCAGCGTCTCGGAAAGAGGATATGCACGCGTGAACAATTACCTCGAAAATGTCCAGAGAGGCCAAATCACAAATACCGATAAGAACTATGCAGAATATCGAGTCACGATGGCCGTGGGGAAAGCCGGATGGAAAGGTGCTGGATACGCCAGCCAATCCAAGGACTCCTTGCATCATCGGAAGGATATTCCGTGGAAGACCGCCCATAATGACTATATCTTTGCGGTGATCGCCGAAGAGCAGGGCTTTCGAGGAAGTCTTCTTCTCCTTACCGGATTTGCACTTCTTCTTATCCAGTGTCTTTTTGTCGCCTATTACAGCAGAGATTTTGCGGGTCAGATCATCGCAGCTGGAGTCGTTGGACTGCTATTTGCCCATATTTTCGAGAATATAGGGATGTGCGTTTCTATCATGCCGATCACGGGGATTCCACTGCCGCTTATTAGTTATTCCGGGACCTTTGTGTTGATCTGTATGTTCCTTCTCGGGTTAGTGCAAAGTATCTGGGTCCACCGTAATAGTGGAAGAGAAGATGGAGGGTCGTAGTACATGGGATGGGGCTATGGCTGTATCAACGGACCGCCAACTCGTATCCAATCCATGATTCCTCCGCTCAGGTTTGTGACATCCTCGAACCCTGCATCAACCATTAGAGTTCCAGCGTGTGCGCTACGCTGTCCCACCTTGCAGTAGACGAGATACGGGACATCACGCGGTAGAACCTCGAGATGTTTGGATATCTGGCTGAGCGGGGCGAGTCTGCAGCCCTCCAAGTGGGCTGAGGCATGCTCAGGTGCTTCACGAACATCAAGAAGGATGCCCTTATAACCGTCGCGGATCAGAGCTAATGCTTCATTCGCGCTAATTTCCTTCAAGCTTGCGGTCTTCTCCACTGGCCTGTCCACGGAGCTACCTGGACTGGTAATCGAGGGAGCATTCCCACAAAGTTGACACGAAGGGTCGGGTTTGAGCGAAATTTCCCTGATGCGTGCATTAGTGGCGTCGTAATGAAGCATCCGTCCTGCAAGGGTCTCTCCATGCCCTGTGAGGATCTTGATAGCTTCCATCGCCTGAAGGGCCCCGATCACGCCGGGAAGGGCGCCAAGGACGCCTGCCTCCTCTCATGTGGGGACGGTGCCGGGGGGAGGAGGTTCAGGGAGCAGGCACCGGTAGCAAGGAGAGCGAAGAGCCGGGTCAAAGACGGTAAGCTGGCCTTCAAACTGATGGATTGCACCGGCGACCAAGGGTTTGCCGAGGAGCCACGCCGCATCCGCCACCAGAAAGCGGGTAGGAAAGTTGTCAGAGCCGTCAACGATCAGGTCATATTGTCTGAAAAGGGCCATGACGTTGTTCCTGTCGAGCCGTCCCGGATGAACTTCAAGCCTAACATCAGAGTTCAGACTTGTGAGTCGGTTCGAGGCGCTGTGCACCTTTGGTTTGCCGATAGATCCTTCATCGTGAAGAATCTGACGCTGAAGATTGGATAGATCAACGGTATCGTCGTCCACTAAACCCAAGCGGCCGATACCTGCTGCAGCGAGATACAGAGAAGCCGGCGACCCAAGGCCTCCTGCTCCGACACAAAGAGCAGAGGCATCGCGAAGAGCGACCTGTCCTTCGTTACCAAAACCTGAGAGGCTAAGATGGCGTTTGTAGCGCTCTTTCTCGCGATCATTAAGCATCTGTAAACACGGTCAGATTGTTACTCCCTTTTCACTTCACGGCAAGCGTCAGGTAATTTATCCCAGTGGAGCAATGTCAGAGGTTCATTCCACATTCCGTCTTCGGCCAGGTGATATCGCGCCTGAATTCCAGCTTCCAGAGCCCGATGGGACAATTCATACACTCGCTCAGCTCAAGGGCGAGAAAGGGACGTTAGTAATTTTTGCCTGTAACCACTGCCCCTATGTCATCCACCTGGCAGGAGCGGTCGGACTGATGGCAGAGCAGGTTGCCTCCAAAGGCATCAAGACGGTCGCCATCATGTCGAATGATGTTGAAAATTACCCGGATGATCACCCGGAGTTGATGGGGGCCTTTGCAGCTAGATATGGGTGGTCGTTCCCTTATCTTTACGATGAAAATCAGGAGGTCGCGAAAGCATGGTCGGCGGCCTGTACCCCGGACTTTTTTCTGCTGGATGCCGCCGGCAAACTCTTTTATGCCGGACAGTTTGACGAAACGCGTCCCAAAATCGGCGGTGAGGTTACCGGAGCTGACATGCGCAATGCGATTGATCTTCTGATCGCAGGGAATGAACCTCCGGAAGATCCCTTCCCAAGCAGTGGATGTAATATTAAATGGAAGCATGGCAATGAACCTTCCTATTTTGGGTAGATCCGTCCGGGTTTTCCAGTTGATTCACGAGAGACGCCTTTTGAAAGATGGAGAAGTATATTGATCTTGTTAACTGTGGTAGCGACTTGGGTCCAGCTGATGTCCGTGAGCTGGTTCATGCTCTTGTAGATGAGGAGGTTGACCCTGTTGAGAAAACTAGATTTCTGGAGTTATTTGCGAGGAAGGGAGAGACTGCAGCTGAGATCGCTTTGTTCGTTTCTGAGTTACTTGAGCGAGCTGTCGATCCTGCAGTTGCGGCTGATTCTTTGCAGCAACCAACTATCGATGTTTGTGGAACCGGTGGAGACAAGCTCAATCTCTTTAATGTCTCCACGACATCGATGTTCGTGATAGCAGCAGGTGGGGCGGTGGTCTTGAAGCATGGTAACAGAGGTATTACCTCGAGGAGTGGTGGAGCAGATGTGCTTGAGGAGCTGGGGGTGCGTATAGATCTTTCACCAGAAGGTTTCAGGGCTTGCGTTGCGGGAGCAGGACTAGGGTTTCTGTTTGCTCCGATGTATCACCCTGCATTCAAGGCGATTATGCCAGTACGCAAATTACTGGCGGAGAGAGGGGTTCGAACCATCTTCAACCTGATAGGGCCGCTTCTTAATCCAGCTCGACCGACATGCCAGCTCGTTGGTGTTTTTAGCCCGGAACTACCCACCGTGTATGCTGATATTCTTCGGCGGCTGGGACGCAGCTCCGCGTGGGCAGTTCATGGAGAGACCAAGGATGGCCGCCCGGTAGACGAGATAAGTACTATGGGTCCTACTACAATTTGCAGGATGCTTGAGGGAAAAAGCGTGAAGGAAGTGATTCATCCTCAAGATTACGGGATGAGGATGGTTACTCCTGAGGACCTGAAAGGGGGAGGCGCGCGGGAAAATGCGCAACTTCTCACCGAGATTCTTGCGGGTCGAGACACAGGCCCCCGTCTCGACATCGTCCTTCTCAATGCAGGAGCGGGTCTCGCTTGTGCGGGGCTAGCGAAAGATCTCGCTACAGGAATTGGAAAAGCGCGAGAACTGATCCAATCTGGTGCGGCGTTTGAGAAGCTACGCTTGCTGCAGGAAATAGCTGGCTAATCCGGTCAGTAGAAGAGCTAGAGCAGAGAGCTGCGCTCTCACCGAGGAGAACTGCGATTATTTGTCCACAAGATGCTTTTCAGTTTCTGCGTCGAGAACCGAGTAGCGTTCACGGTGAAGGTTTGGATCGCTGCGAAATATAAGTCGCCCGGTGTGACTGCGTTCCAGTTCCATGAGAATGTTCGCATCCTCGGATTTAAAGCGATTAAGAACATCGGGGCTCACGACCACAATCACATCACCAATTTCATCCCGCCTTGTAGATAGGATGGTATTCAGCTCGCGCTGGATTTCCACGCTCATCGTCATGGTCGTCTTTACCTTGCCGGACCCAGCGCAATAGGGGCATGACTCAAGAAGCGTGTCCCGCAGACTTTCATTGAGACGTTGCCTTGTCATTTCCATGAGGCCAACAGCTGAGATCTGAAGGACCTGAGTTTTCGCGCGGTCCCTCCGCAACCGCTCCTTCATTGCGCGGTAAACGGCTTGCTGATCCCTCCGGTGCCGCATATCGATGAAGTCAACTACTACGAGTCCCCCAACGTTCCTTAGGCGTAGTTGTCGTGCGGTTTCATGGGCAGCTTCAATATTGGTTTCGAGAATCATCTTATCGACGTTTTTCGACCCTCGGTTTCGTCCTGTGTTAACGTCAATGGAAATTAGAGCTTCGGTCTCATCAATAACGATGTAGCCCCCACAGGGAAGCCAGACCTGACGAAGAAACGCCTCATCGATCTGCTTTTGAACTCCTATCTCATCAAATAGAGGTTGCTGAGTCTGCAGATAATGAACACGTCTTTTTGCCCTGCCCGAGATCTTCTCCGCGATTAGTTTAATTCGCTCGGTGGTCTCCGCATCGTCGCAGACGACCTGGTCGATCTCCTCGGTCAGGAAATCACGGGCTGTCCGCTCAATCAGTTTGGGCTCTTCAAATACACATACGGGAGCCGGATTATCATCCCGGAGCGTTTCTACACCTTCAAACTGTTCCAGGAGCATGGCCAAGTCGCGCACGAAATGCCGATGTCGCTTTCCGGTAGCAACCGTCCGCATGATGATGCCCATGCCTTCCGGGACGGCAAGGCGCTGCATGATCCGGCGAAGCCTCGTCCGCTCCTCTGGGTCTTCAATCTTGCGTGAAATACCAAACTGGTCTGCAAAAGGTGTAAGCACAAGGTATCGCCCGGGGAGGGAAACGTTCGTGGTAACCCGGGGCCCTTTATTTCCGATTGGCCCCTTTGAAACCTGAATCACCAGCTCGGATCCAACCGGGTAAAGACTCGGAATGTCCTTTGAGGTGATTTTTTTTGGACGTGCTCTTTTTTTTGAGCGTCCCTGCCGATGGATTTCCTCCATACTATTATCGAGCGCAGCCGGAATGGCATCCCAGAAGTGGAGAAAAGCATTCTTCTCCATTCCGATATCGACAAACATCGCTTTCAGGCCGGGCTCGATGTTCTTCACGCGGCCTTTGAAGATACTCCCAACGATATTCATATCGCCTTCTCTCTCGATCTCGTACTCCTCGAGCACGCCATCTTCAAGCAAGGCAACTCGTCGTTCGAGTTTTTCGGCATTGATGACAATGGTGTTACCCTCTCTGGCATCGACATTGCCGATGCGGAGAGCCCGTCTGATTTTTTTAAACATGGGTTGAAAAGTAGGTTTGTGGATTTTTGAATCGGCAAGTGCACTCTTCGGATCTAGTCCGTTTGGCGCCGGGCTTCCCGGTTTTGAGAGTTCCCCGAGTCTGCGTCGGGAGTGATTGAGGGCAGGGGTATTGCCCGGGGCCGTACTCTGACGGCTGTCCCAGGAAGCTGCGCCTCCTCAGCTTCCTCGCCTGTTTCGCCCTCCTCGTCAATAGCTAGGGCAAGAAGATCGCCCTCTGGAAGAGCAATTTCTTCAATAGGATCGAAATTACCTGCCACTTCCCCCATTCGCCGCAGGGGGAGTTTCAGGCCTTTTTCTGCAGCAAATAGCCCTCTGAAGATGAGATTTACAAGCGGTCCGCACACCTTACCCCCGGATTTGCCGTTTTGGACCATAACTGCAACCGCGTATCTCGGCTCCTCGAACGGGCCGAACGCTACGGTCCAAGCGTTGTGAGACTTCTCTCCGAAATCTGTTGTCTGAGCTGTGCCGGTTTTGGCACCGATTTCAACATCCTCGGGAGAAGCTCTTCTTGCCGTACCCCCAAGCTCGTTCGCGGCCTTCCACATTCCATGCCGGAGATCTGCGAACTGTTCGCTATTCATCCCCTCAGTAACGAGATCAACTCTTAGTTCCGGGATGTCGCTGATTAATATCCCTTCCTTCGGATCCACAGCCATCTTGATGATTCGTGGACGGTAATACTTTCCTCCATTAGCTATGCACGCGGTAAGGGCAGCCAGCTGCAGCGGAGTGGCCTCGCTTTCGTCTTGTCCGATTGCAAGCATCGCCATTCGCGCCGAGGTCATTGATTCTCCCGGGTGGAGCTCACGGCGCCACCATTCGCTGCCTGGAATAATTCCTCGATCTTCCGCTGGCAGCTTGACACCCGTTGCTCTGCCTAGATTCAACATGTCAAAGGCGTTTGCCATCCGCTCATTACCCAGTTCAGTGGATAGTTGCATGAAGTAGGGATTGCATGAACGTTGTATGGCGCTGGTGAGAGAAAGAGGGCCGTGTCCGACCGTTTTCCAGCAACGAATTTTTAGTTTTCCAGTCCTGCCAAACCGGAGGTGTCCCACACAGGTGTGACCAAAGTCTCCCTTGCTGTGCATGCATGCCGCGATTGCCGTTGGAAGCTTGAAAGTGGATCCCGGTGTAAAGCTCGAGAGGGCCCTGTTGATCAAGGGATAGGCTTTGTTGCGCTTGTAGTCCTCCCATTTCGAGCTCGAGATACTTGGGATGAATTCGTTGGGATTATAGTTGGGGACGGAGGCCATCGCGAGAATCTCCCCTGTATTGACGTCCATTACGACTGCGGCAGCCCTTCCGGTTTTCCTCAGAACGTTTTCGACCAGAAACTGGATCCTGGCATCAATCGTCAACATCACTTGGCTCCCCTGATCCGGGGCGACTCTCTCGTTAAGAACCTCTCCAAGAATCCTGCCTTTCTCGTTCTTTCGGAGAACCCGGCGTCCCGGTGAACCCCGCAGGAAAGTGTCCATTGTCGCCTCTACTCCGGTAGAACCCACTGCATCGCCAAGATAGTGGTCGTATTCTTCCTTCGCTTTCTCTGGAATGTCGCCCTTTTCCCATTGCTTCAGATAGCCCAAAATATGGCAGCCTAGGCTTCCAAAAGGATACTGGCGCCGAGGCCTGACAGTCACGTAAACACCTGCCATTTCGAGATTATGCTCAGCGAGGCGTGCGAACTGCTCGTAAGTGAGATCCACTGGAAAGGTGAAAGGGATCAGGCCACCATGAGTAACATAGTGCTTTTGGAGAGCGGATGAGCTGTATTCGACTGCTATCCCGTGATGTTCGAGGCGCGGGACTATCCCATCCTTTATGATTCGAACGATCTCTCGGCTACGCTCGGATGTCGGGACAGCCATTCCAATTTGCCGACGACCGGGTTTCTGATTTTCAGAATGTTGCCTTTCCCATTCCTGGTGAATCTCGTCGAGATTAAGAACGAGCTCATAATTACGAAGATTTTTCGCAAGCATCTGGCCGTTGCGGTCAACAATATTACCTCGCACTCCGGGGTCCCGGATGGCGATACTCGTCTCACCAGGAATGAGCTTACGGTAGTATTCGGTGTTGACGATCTGATGGTCGTAAAGACGACTCAACAAGGTCCCGCCGCCAAAGAGCACGATTGCGGTTAAAAGGTATAGTCGGAAGCGATAACGTGATTCCATAATGGGGATTCGGCTCTAATAGGTAGTGCCCCGTTCCCGGGCGAGGCCCTCGTAGCTGATGGTATGGTGAAATAAGGCGGCTAGTCGGTAAAGGGCCCAGAAAACTACCGGGCACAGGAGCATTGTTAGAAGCGCCGTAAAGCTGATTTTCAGGAAGAGTGAGTGGGTGATAATGAGGTCGCCGCGGACAAAAGTGACACACAGATATTCGACGGATAGATAAAGAAAAACTGCAATTCCGGCAAGAAGGGCGGACACGTGCCATTTGCCTTCGCGAAACAACGGTTGCAGTCCCTGCATGAAAAAACCCATCAGGGCGTAGAGAATGATTGAATAGCCGAATTTGACATCGCCCTCCGTATACTCATAGACTTCAGGGTTTCCCAAAAGTGCAGCGGGAAGGGGAGTAATAACGTGCTGGGCGTCCCAGAAGAATCCTGCGGTAAAGGCAAGCAGGAGCATGGGACCGGTTCCAACAGTCACGGAAGAGCAGAGAAAGACAAGCGGCACAAGAAGGATTCCTGCATCGCAGAGAGATTGGAAGGTGGGCGTGAACTGCTGAAAGATGCAGGCAGTGATAACGAGAAACAGGAGACTTAAATGATACCAGCCCATGACTACCCCTCGGGTTCATTCTTTTGCGCGATAATGAACACGACTCCAAGTTCATCAAAGTTGACCGAAGGTTGGACTAATGCGACACCTTCAACGGGGCCAGGGGTGTATTCCTTGACGGTTCCGATCAATAGGTTCGAGGGGAACAACCCTCCCTTGCCGGTAGTAATCACTTTCATTCCGGGCAGAATTGCCGCCTCTCGTGACAGGTGCCGAAGAATGAGTCTAGGCTCTTCCCCGTAACGACCCCGGGTTCCATGGAGGATGCCTACCTCGGGAGTGCCGGCGACTTGAACGGACACCTGACAGCGTTCGTCAGTGAGAAGGATCATACTGCAGGTATCTTCAGAGGCGATGTCGACTTTGCCGGCAAGTCCTCCCGGGGCAATGACGGGAACTCCTGCCCCGATAGAATCGCTCTGTCCCTTGTCGATGATCGCAGTCTCCCACCAGGTTGCTGGTTGCCGTTTTATTACTCGAGCAGCAATAACATTTAGCCGCGACTTAGCCTTGAAATCAAGAGCGCGTCGCAACTCCGCATTTTCGGTCTCAAGTTCACGCAGGCGTCCCTCAATAGAGCGGAGTTTGATGTATTCCTCCTCGATGGCGCGAAGCTGATTCTCCAGATCCTTGGAGTGTTCGATTTCCTCGAGGAAATTGCGGGCTTGGCTTTTGATCGATGAGCCGCCCTTCAAAAAGGGGGTCATGGTAGCGTAGTAGGTCTGTTGGATACGCCGCACCGACCTCTCACTGAGGGTGAGAACCCAAATTACGCCACAGATAAAAAGCACAAGCGCTATGAAATTTACCGGTTTCATATCGTTTCTGCAGTCAGGATGGAAGTGACCTTAAATTCACTTTCAAAGTTCGGAGCTCGTCAATTTACGAAGAAAAGCAAGCTCATTCAGGACCTTGCCCGTGCCTTCTGCCACTGCGCTGAGAGGGTCTTCGGCGACATGAACTGGCAGTCCAGTTTCTTCGTGCAAAAGCCTGTTCAGGCCGCGTAGCAAAGCGCCTCCCCCTGCGAGGACAAGGCCCCGGTCGACAAGGTCGGCAGCCAACTCTGGTGGGCACCGTTCGAGAGTCGTTCGAACCGCATCAACAATGTCGTCCAAGGGGTCCCGCATGGCTTCACGGATTTCCTGAGATGTGACGGTAATTGTTTTCGGCAGGCCGGAAACAAGGTCACGCCCCTTAACCTCCATACTGCCTTCTTTGGCCAATGCTGCCGCTGACCCAATTCGAATCTTAATATCTTCCGCTGTTCTTTCACCTACCATCAAACTGTAGGAGCGCTTCATATAATTTATAATAGCTCCATCCAGTTTGTTTCCGGCTGTTCTCACGCTTCGTGAGTAAACGATACCGGAGAGCGAAATGATTGCGACTTCTGTGGTGCCTCCGCCAATGTCGACTATCATGTTCCCGGCAGCCTCCTGAACCGGAAGATCAACTCCAATGGCAGCTGCCATGGGCTCTTCGATTAAGAAGACTTCGCGTGCGCCCGCCTGTTCGACTGATTCCTTAACAGCGCGACGCTCAACAGCGGTGATTCCTGAGGGGATAGCGACCACTACCCTTGGGTGTGAGCGCCGTTTATGGCTTACTTTTCGAATAAAATGCCTGAGCATTGCCTCGGTTACCTCAAAGTCGGCAATCACACCGTCTTTCAGCGGACGGATCGCAACGATGTTGCCCGGTGTTCGGCCCAACATGCGCTTTGCGTCGTCACCAACGGCAACAACTTCGTTACTACCGGCTTTGACGGCCACGACGGAAGGCTCCCGCAGGACGATTCCCTGATCCTTAATGTTGACCAGTGTGTTGGCGGTCCCAAGGTCGATACCCATATCCTGGGACAGCATTCCGAAGAGTTTGGCAAACATGCAATCAGGCTAAATAGTTTGGAAAGATGAACTGTTTTTAACCGCAGAGGGCAGGGGTGCAAGCCTTCCGTCAGGCATTACGCAGAAACCGGAACAAAAAGGTTAGTCCTCAAAACACAGGGGACTTTACAGCTTTCCTCGCGCATGCGGGAGCCTCTATTAGAGCGGCTTTGATCCGTTGGGGAAAGGAGGAGACTTTTGGCGCGGGCTGGGTCGCCGCCTAATGCGGCAATTCGAGCACGCGAACTACGTAAAAACGCCCGTTCCGCATTCACAAGTAGTCACTTATCGAGCCTTCTTTATGGGGAGAGCTTTGATTTTGTGGCGCCGGAGAAACTCCTTTGCGGCTGCGTCATAAGATTCGCTCCCGGTGCCATTGGGATCCCACTCGAAGATTGTTTTGCCGTGGCTCGGTGCCTCGCCGAGGCGGATGGTTCGCGGAATGACGCTCCGATAGAGCCACTCTGGGAAGAAGTTTTTTACTTCCTGAACTACCTTGCGGGAAAGGTTGGTTCTTCCGTCATACATCGTCATTAAAATCCCTTCGATTTTCAGGCGGGGATTAACCCCGGAATCTCGGATTTGCTCTATGACTTGCAGGATTTTGGAGAGGCCCTCGAGTCCGAACCACTCGCATTGTAAAGGCACCAGGACCTCATCTGCAGCTGAAAGCGCGGAGGTCATTAGAACCCCGAGTGAGGGCGGGGTGTCGATGATGCAGAAATCGTATTTTGCCTTTTTTTTGGCCTTACGGAGGATGTCTTGAAGAATTAGGAGGTGGTCTTCCATTCGAGCGAGCTCGATCTCGACGCCCGCGAGGTTCATTTCGGCAGGGATAATAGAGAGATTCTCGTGCTGTGTTGCTTGAATTTTAGATTGCAGAGTAGCACTACCCAACAAAACCTCGTAAATGCTAGCATCGCACGCATCTTCCGGATCTACACCAAGTCCGCTGGTGGCGTTGGCTTGTGGGTCTAAGTCTATTATGAGGGTGCGCTGGCCACGGCGTGCGAGTGCTGATGACAGGTTTACCGCAGTCGTAGTTTTACCGACTCCGCCTTTCTGGTTAGCGATCGCGACAACCTTCATTTCTGTCCGTGAAGCTCTGATGAACCAAGAGCTACAAACAGCAGCCCCGGGCATAGAGATGGCAAAAGGGATCAGGAAAGGGAACAGGAAAATGCAGCTGCTTCGGGAGGAATCGCGAAATGCAGCCGGCGCTACTCCGAACCTCTATAACTTCGCACAATATATGTAATGCGGAGTTTCTAAAAGGCGATCCGCACAGGGATCACCCGGTGGTATCAGCCACCCCATTCAACCAGGGTCTTCGGCTTACATCCTGAGTTCTACGGTGATTTATTGTAGTTCAACCAATCGGTTCCGGACGGGCTCGCAGTTTGCTCGCCTACTACAAATGGTCTGTCTGGCTTTTGAATTCAGAGCCCGGGTTTCTCGAGTCCCTCAGGCGCGTCTAGCTCAGGCTTTTTCAGAGAGTCTTCATTATCCTCACCCGGTATTGCAATTTCCTGCAAGCGGGCCTTCCACACCACTTCGCCGGCGAGATTGATAACCGCACGTTCGTGCAGTTGTTCGAGGGAAACGTGTGCGAGGCCACCTTTGAATGGTGCCGCCCTCGAAAAATTCGGCAAAATGATGATTTCACCTGTGCGCGAAAGGTATCCAAAGGTTTGAGTCTTCATGTCCCGGACGACTGCCAGTCCATCAAAGAAGCCTCGATCCACATAATATTCATCAGGAATGTCTGCTATAAATTCTCCAGTGGAACGTCGCAAAATTCCATATCGAGGTTTTCCAGCGACGCGTCTTGTTCTTCTTGCGACGATTGCGTCGCTCTCAGAATTTTCATATTTGCGTTCAATCTGCCATTCACCTTTTTCCTCCATCAGCCATTTACCATCGCGGTCCATCAGGCGCCCATCGACCACCGATGCGCCATTGATAAATTTTCCAACCCTCCGAAACGGTCCTTCGGCAATGATTTCTGCGTTTGTATTAATAATTGACCATTCCGATGATCTGATGTCGAGAGCGACCCCTGCGCGCCCCTCAGAGAAGTCGTTGACCACAAGGTCTTCAAAAGCATGCAGGAGGTTGCCTTGATAATCGATGAGGGTCCAAGTGCCGTTGCCTTGTCGCTGTGCCCCCGATCCTGGAAGGTCGCCGGGTTCAAGATTTACCCACGCTCGTTCGCTATTGAAGGGACGCCCGGCAGCAAATTTAGTTCTGATGAAGGGCTTGCCATCCTTCCGCAGGTATTGAACGTAGGCCTCTTCTCCGGTTCCGTAGCGTGCGACTACGATCGGTGCGTCTGAACCTGCCGTTAATTGTGGGGATCCCGATCTGGACACTCCGAATAAAGCCATGCCTTCAGAATCAAGTAGCCCTGGATATGGACCTTCCACGATTGCAAAATCCCAGAGCCCGCTTGCGAAGCCATCCTGGTTGATCTTGCGGATGGCTCTTCGGAATGCCCGCTGGCCGTTCTTGTTGATAAAGTAGGATTCATCACGCTGTAGTTTTTCATTCCAGTCAGTAACTGCGATTAGCGGTTTTTCCGGAAGGCTTACGGGGGATAGTTTCGCTGCCGGATGCGCTGTGATGTATTTCTGATCATCAGCACTCAGGCGGAGAAGCGCTACTGTGACCATCTTTCCGCTCCCCATTCGCAGGTTCACCATGGATTCACCATTCAGGCCCAGGAATTCAGCGGTGATCTTACGTCCCTTGACGTCGGTGAATTCTCGCAATTCCGCCAGCAGTGGTGACGTCCCTGTGAAGAGAAATGCGAGCCCTGAAAAGCAGAGAGTATTTAGCAGGCGGTTCACTAATCAATAGGAAGCAATGGAGGGCCCTGTGGCAAGCCATTCTCCTCGCTGAGCAGGGTAAAGATTTGCAACAGTCGCCGGATGCGCGGATTGCAATTTGTCAAGGAGGAGCAAGAAATGATCTGTTGGTTGATGCCGGTAACAACGCCTTACCTTTCCCGGGAGCTGTTGCCGGTTAAAGGCTGTCTGGCTCTTGAAGGAGCTCGTTAAGTCGATTCAGCAGCATCCCTGCCCCTCCTCCATCGACGACCCGATGATCAAAGGTAAGAACAAGGTCAGCCTCAGTGACCGGGATAAACGCGCCTTCATCCTCTGACCAGGAAGGTTTCTTTTTCCCGGCTCCCATGCCTAGGATCAAAGTCTCACTAGGCAGTGGGATCGGTGTCCCCCACATCAGACCGAAGGTTCCGAAGTTGGTAACTGTTGCGATTCCCCCACCAGTGTTCTCTTCCGGAACACGTCGCTCCCGGGCTCTTCTAATCAGCGCCTGATATTCGTCCATTAGCTCTTCGATAGTTCGGCCGTCGACATTACGGAGAACGGGAACCAGAACGCCATCTTCAACCTGAACGGCAACTCCGATGTCTAATGCTCTGGGATGAACAATTTTTTCTCCAATAAGATAACCGGCGGTTGCGGGCTCCTCTGCGAGGGCCTTCCCGAATGCCCTGAGGAGAAAGATTGTCAGGGGAGGTTTGGGGTCAAGGCTTCGGCGGTAGCTGAGAAGGGTGTCAAGCGCAACTGGGCGCCCAACTGAAGCAAGGGGACGCGTCCAGCTTCTCCTCATAGAGTCAGCCACCGAAAGCCGCATCGGAGAAGCCTGACTGTGGGGCCAGCTGTCGATATACTCCAGAAACTGCTCCAGATCCTCGACTGTTACCCTTCCCCCTGCTCCGCTTCCTACAATCGCAGAGATGTCCGCTGCACGTAGACCTAATTCATCCATCCTCGCTTTCATCCGAGGAGAGAGATAATGTGCCCCCTTCATACCGGCAGGCACGGCGAGTCCCCGGATGCTGGGTTCAACGGCCCGCGGTTCGTGAGCCCCCCCCTCAGGAGTGGCGAAATGTGCTCGAGGCTCCTCGGGGGACTCCTCCTCCGACGAATCGGGAGGGCTCTGTGAGTTGTTTTCCTGGACCCCGGTCCTCTCGACCTCCTCCTCGGTTACATCGAGAAGTCCGAGCACTGTTCCTACGGGATAGCTCACCCCTTCCTCGACAAGCAGTTCCTGGACAGTGCCCTGACAGAGGGTTGTGACGCCCATTGTAGCCTTGTTAGTCTCTACCTCGATTACTTCCTGATCGGCGATGACTTGATCTCCGACTTTAACATTGAAGCGAATGACTGTGGCCTCGGCGATGGATTCGCCAAGTTGAGGCATGAGAATGGGAACTTCCGGCATGAGAATGGACTCTTAGAGCTAAAGTTGGAGTAGATTGCGGATTGCGGCTGCAATTGACTCAAGGGTTGGGCGGTGGGCTTCCCAGAGGTTTGGATGGTAGGGTACTGGGGTATCACGGGAGTTTAGTCTCTGAGGAGGTGCGTCGAGAAGATGAAATCCCTCGCTGGTTACCCTCGATACTATTTCAGAGGTTACACCTCCCCACGGGAAGGCTTCACCGACTGCGAGCAGGCGGCCCGTCCGCGCGACCGAGGCGATAACGGTGTCAGTATCCAGTGGTTTGACGCTTCGAAGATCGACAACTTCGATTTCCCATCCCTCGGAGGCAAGAAGGTCAGCAGCCCTGAGAGCTTCATGAACCATGGCGCTGTAGGCTACGACGGTAGCATGCTTCCCAGCGCGCACTACCCTTGCCTGCCCGATAGGCAGCGGGTCCTGATCGTCCTTTAACTGATTGGCCTTCAGCCATCGATAGAGGAATTTGTGTTCAAAGTAGAGAACTGGGTCGTCAAGTGCGACGGAGTCGATCAGCATGGAGTAGGCGTCAGCTACTGTCGCCGGCGTAAGGACAACAAGTCCGGGGTAATAGGCATAAACGCTTTCCATCATCTGGCTGTGGAAAGGACCGGATCCCGGTGTGCCTCCGGAGGGGAGTCGCACGGTGATTGGCGCAGGTGCTCCGGTTCTATAGAACTGGGTTGCAGCTTGATTGACAATCTGGTTGAAGCCTACCGAAGAGAAATCAGCAAACTGCATCTCAACGATCGGGCGCATACCCTCCATGGCGGCCCCAACGGCTAGCCCGATCATGGCATCCTCGCTGATTGGCGAATCGAGCACCCGATCAGGAAAAAGTTTCTTGAGGCCTTGGGTGGCCTTGAACGCTCCTCCGAAATGCCCAACGTCCTGACCGTAGATAAAGACGCGCTCATCAGACGCCAGCAGGTCGTGTTGAGCCTCACGGATAGCGTCAATATAGGTGATCTCTCCCATTATGAGATGGTGGCGATTTCCTTGGATGCATACACCGTCCAATCGTCGATGAATGGATCCGGGGTGGGTTCCTGCTGTGCCTGTGCAACTGCAGCCTGAACCTCCCGCGCTGCTTCTTCTTTCCAAGCCAGCAATTCAGATTCTGTAACGACTCTAGAGGACAGCAGTTGCTTCTCAGCGACATCCATGCAGTCCCTGCCAAGAGGTGAATTTTTGAGTTGATTTGGAACGTAGGAAGCATCGTCATGTTCTCCATGACCGCTCAGGCGGAGCGCGTTCGCGACGACCAGTTGAGGTCCCCTGCCCTCTCTGGCATTGCGCACCGCTTCCGAGATGACTTGCAGGGTGGCAGTGAGGTCCGTTCCGTCGACTTCATATCCGGGAACTCCGTACCCTACTGCTCGATCAACAAGAGATTTACATGCGAACTGGCGGTCGTTTGGAGTCGAGTATGCAAACTGATTATTCGTAAGGACGACTACGAGAGGAAGTCGCTCTACGGCAGCGGTGTTCATGGCCTCATGGAAGGAGCCTGTGGAACTCGCTCCATCTCCCACGCTGGCGGCTCCAACAACACCATCCAGATCGCCTTTAATTCTTCTTGCGAGGAGCATCCCGGCAACTACTGAGACCATCGCGCCCAGATGGCTGATCATTGCCGGGAGTCCACTGGTCGGACGACCGCGATGAATGTTGCCATCGCGACCCCGGGAGGGACCCTCCACCGATCCGAGATAGGAACGTGTCGCATCAAGGATGGGCTCCCCAAAGGCAGTTCTGCCAGCTTGGTCCCGGATGAGCGCGCTAAAGATATCGTGACCCCACTGAAGGCAGGATCCAATAGAAGCACTGATCGCCTCCTGTCCCGGTCCAATGTATACACCGCCAACAATTTTCCCAGCCTTATAAAGGCTTGCAAGTTTGGACTCCAGAGTTCTGGCCACCACCATCGCCCGGAATGTCCGGCGGAGGTGGTTTTCCCAAGTCTCTGCCCCATTGGCCGCTATGGAATCCCGTTCGAGCTCAGGCACGGGCGCCATTTAAGGGAGCTTCAGGACGTTTCGCAACGTGTTTTACCAGTGGAGGTCGACCTCGTGGAATTTCTCGTTGCATGCAGCCTTGGCCCAGCCCTAAAACCTGCCGGATTTGTGATGGAAACACCTACTTTGCTTGTTCTTGCCGCTGGTATGGGAAGTCGTTATGGAGGCTTGAAGCAGATCGATCCCATGGGTCCCTCCGGGGAGACGATTCTCGACTATTCGATCTGGGACGCGATCGAGGCGGGATTCCGTAAAGTCGTCTTCGTCATCCGTGAAGAATTCGAAAGGGATTTCCGTGAGGCGGTTGGTAGTCGAATCTCCGGCTGCATTGAGGTGGACTATGCGTTTCAGAGTATTGACGATCTGCCGGCCGGGTTCGATGTGCCACCCGCGCGGGAGAAGCCTTGGGGAACCGCCCACGCAGTATATTCAGCAAGAAAAGTAATTTCGTCGCCCTTCGCGGTAATCAATGCAGACGATTTTTACGGTCGTGACGCCTACAAACAGTCTTATGATTTCCTGTTCCCGGATTCAGCGGGGTTTCGAGATCCATCATCATGCTGCCTTGTGGCCTACAGTTTGATCAACACCCTGTCAGATCACGGTGGAGTAAACCGCGGCATCACGTCGCAGACTGTGGATCAACATCTTGAGGTCGTGGAGGAGGTTACCGGTATTGTCAGGAACGAGGTGGGCGAAATTAAAGGGTTTGCCTTGGACGGAACCGAAAGAGTCCTTCGTGAGGACGCTTCCGTATCAATGAATTTCTGGGGATTCTCCCCGCTGATTTTTGCTCAGCTAGAGAGTCAATTTCCTCAATTTTTGTCATCATGTGACAATCTTACCACTGCCGAATGGCACATTCCTGCCATTGTGGATCTGCTGCTGAAAACTGGAGAAGCCTCGTGCCAAGTCATTACTACTGATGGAAACTGGTTCGGAGTAACACATCGGGAAGACAAGCCCAAGGTCATTAAGGCAATCGGTAGCCTCGTGACGCAGGGAAGTTACCGGAGCCCGCTCTGGGAGGAGTAAGATGATTCTCGATGAACTTACTCGATAGTGAGAGTAGCGTCAAAAAACCCCGGGAGCGGTAGCCGCGCCGGGGTTTCTTTCCGCAACTGCTTTTGCGGACTTACATATCGAGAACCGTAGGCACCGTTTTTGCAGTCATGGTGGTCCGGTGGGTGGGTTGCTGTTGCACACCGTTAAAGACACCCCGCTCTGCCGGGGAACCTAAAGAAGAAATCTCATAGACAATGACCTCGCGGCCCTTACCTGTGTTAGCAGTTTTTCGTGCCAGTCGAGAACCGAGAAGCTGTTCCATCATCTGGAGCTCCATACGGATGGCATTGGGGTAGACCTCAAAAATAGCTGCCATCGGATGGTGGTATTCCTCGATCCGGAGTCCGTCCTGAGCTTCGTAAGTGCACTTGCTGAAACAGCCCTCGGAATCCCGAAGTTCGGCAAGCTTAGTGGCTTTCTCCGCGAGAGAATTTCTCCCTTTCATTCTTTCGGACCACCGCTGGCGCTGGTCTTCAAAGTGATGAAAGAGCATTTTCTCCGGCGCGGATTCTCCGTAAAGCTGTCTGACTCCCTGCAAAAGGTTGAGAGTCAGCGAAACACCCGCCTGAGGAAACAACTCGTCACAGGCTTCCGTGAGCCGGTAAAGCTTCTCGGGGCGTCCNACCTGGGTGCGTGGCACTCGCCATGTCTTCAGATACCCCTTTTTCTCCAGATTGACGCAGTGCTGTTTGACTCCCATATAGCTCATCTGGAGCTGCTTTGCTAATTCGGACACGGCCATCCCGTCAGATCTCTTCAGCGCTTCTAGGATCTCGGCGTATGTGGGGCGTGCAATATCACGCAGTGCTTGTGAAAACATGTGTAAGACTCTTTCTTCCTATAGTTAAGATGCATTAACCGTAAAGATTACCGTTTTTTTGTCAACCGGCTTTTGACAACCGCAACCGGTCCTTTAGTTTAGGGGTTTCCGATGTCAGACTTTGATTACGACTCTGAGGTTTCCTTTGCCTCTGTTGCGCCGGGCTACTGGTCCTCGGAGNATGTCTCCCCCGAGGAATGGTCTAACTATCGGTGGCAGATGAAAAACCGGGTTGAGAGTCTCGAGGAAGTGGAAAGACACCTCCGGTTATCCGAAGATGAGCGTGCAGGTATTTTGCTGACAGGAACGAAACTGGCTTCTGCGGTAACCCCACACTTTTTCAACCTGGTGGAGCCGGACAATCCAGACTGTCCGATTCGCAGGCAGATCATTCCACAAGTCGCGGAAACCTTTGAGGACTCGACCGAGATGGCTGACCCATGTGGCGAAGACAGTCACATGCCGGTCCCGGGCCTGGTGCACCGCTACCCCGACAGAGTTCTTCTTCTCGTGATTGACCGCTGTGCTTCTTATTGCCGCTATTGCACTCGTTCGAGGGTTGTTTCAGGGGTTGGGGAGCAGCACCTTGAGACCAAGCTGGAGGCTGCCTTTGAGTATCTTGAGAATACTCCTCAGGTACGGGACGTTCTTCTGTCTGGTGGAGATCCTCTTCTGCTGTCGGATAACCGACTGAAGAGAATTCTTTCCCGCCTCCGGAGCATAGAGCACATCCAGTTTGTGAGGATCGGTAGTCGTATCCCAATCTTCCTCCCTCAGAGAATCACGCCCGCCTTGTGTGAAATACTGAGGGAGTTCCACCCCCTGTTTGTGTCAGTGCATACCAATCATCCACGTGAGCTAACTTGTGAGGTTAGGGANGCGCTTGGTCGCCTCGCGGACGCCGGCATCCCTCTCGGCAACCAGTCTGTTCTCCTTAAGGGAGTCAATGATAGCGTGGACGTGCAACGGGCTCTTGTGCACAAGCTCCTTCTCTGCCGTGTGAAACCCTACTATCTTTACCAGTGTGATCTTATCAAGGGCTCTGCTCACCTGCGCACTCCGATCAGGAAAGGTCTGGAGATAATCGAGGGGCTCCGGGGACACACCACCGGATATGCAATACCGCAGTTTGTCGTCGATGCGCCGGGGGGCGGCGGAAAAATTCCACTGAACCCTGATTACGTCCTCAACAGCGATGAAGACAGCACCCTCTTGCGCAACTATGAGGGGAAGGAGTTCATGTATTCTGAGGCGCAGGAACTTAGTAAATTGCTGACCTGAGCGTTTCAATCCCCCGGTAAATCTCCCCTGAGAGGAAGCATCCATCGGTAAGATCCAGAAAGAAGGGATTCCTTTCGGCTTTCAAGGCTATCATCTCTGTCGTAATGTCTGTGTTAACCTTATTGTANGGTGTTCCTCCGCCGTGAACGACTTCGCTAAAGCGAAAATCCTTTTTGCGCTCGCCCTTGTGGCAGTGCTTTTTGCCATTCACTCGGTAGTTCGAGATTTCAGTCAGGCAGGAATTTCCTTTTTCGGCCTGGTCGTGCAGTTCCGGCTTATTTATTTCATGATGCTCGGTCTGCTGGGCTGCGTAATCTATTTCTACGCTGTAGATTTCATCACGGATAATCCCTTGGGGGTAGCCCATCGTATTGGGAATCTTTTTTACGCGATCACCCTCCTCTTCCCTCCGATTTTTGCGATTGTGGTCCTGTCCATTAAGGTGGCTGAGGGAATAGTGTGGGTTTCAAGCTCCCCACTCGCAGGAGAAATTTCCAAATTGGCAATCGCCATCATTGCGTGCGGAGCTGGTCTTTTGATCGCCAAGATCGTGTCTGCTGCCCTGAATTTGAGAGACCAGCAGCATACAGTCGACCGACTCGCATTTGAATCGAAGGCTCATCTTCAACGGGCGGAAGAATTGATGGATGCTGGGCATTATGACCTTGTTGCGCTTGAAGGATATCGTTGTCTAGAGAGTGTTTTGCAGCGATCACTGCTCAACGANAATGTGCACGTCCCGGTTACCCGTCCGAATCAGTTGATTCCAGCTGCNGCCAAAGCTGGCATTATACCCGAGGAGGTTGTAGGGATTTTTCACGAGCTGCGAATAGCCCGGAATCGCGCTGTTCACACGAGCGATCAGTTCTCAGGGAAAGATGCATCCTGGTTCCTCGCAACGACGCGGAAGATGGTCTCGTCGGTTCGAGCTCCCAGAAGAATCGATGATAGCGAACAATTCCTGGCGGTTGGTGCCGGAAGCGCAGCGTCATCGACTGGAGAGCCTGCTGCTACTGAATCAACGAACGGCCAGATAGCAGACGTAGCCGGCATAACCGGCAAGCAGAATCGCTCCCTGCCTTCTACCNAGGAGCCGGTCTCGCCANACGAAGGGGAAAACAATCAAGGTAAAGGCCAGCATTACCCCCAGATCCCAGTTTCGAAGCTCTGAGGTTCGGCTCAGAGGTGAGACGCTTGAGGTGAGGCCGACCACGCACAGGAGGTTGAAGATACAAGATCCCACCGCATTACCGAGAATGATATCTCCCTGCCTTCTCATGGCCGCAACAATGGATGTGGCAAGCTCAGGTAGCGAGGTCCCAAAGGCAACGATGGTCAAAGCAATGGTTGCCTCCGGAACACTGAAGTGACGGGCAATGTTGCTTCCTCCTGCCACTAATCGATCCGCCCCGATGACCAAGGCCGTAACGCCTGCCAGCAGAAGCCCGATGTTTGCGAAAGTTTTCTTGCGGGATCGCTTGGCAATCTCGTCGTCTTTGGGCGTTACGGACCGGTCGCCAAGGCCGGTTCTTCTTGCCTCCCGCAAACTGAATCCAGTGTATGCGATTACGGCGGCGAACAGGCAGAGACCCTCGACCTGCTGAATGACACCGTCACGAAGGAGGAGAATAAATACGACGGAGATAACGAGAAGAAAGGGCATCTCTCTGTTGATGACCTGTCGATCTACGGGCATGGGACGGATCGCCGCTCCAACACCGAGGATGAGCGCNATATTGCAAATATTGGATCCGACAACATTTCCGAGAGCCATATCTCCCTTGGGAGGTTCGAGGAGATTTGCCTGCAGGCTGACGAGGAGCTCCGGGGCACTCGTGCCAAACGCGACGACGGTAAGGCCCACTACGAGTGGAGAAATCCCCATCATGAGCGAGATTTCCCGGGCTCCCTTGACCAGCCATTCTCCGCCAAAATAGAGAAGGGTTAGACCAATGATGAGCCAGAGACAGTCTACGAGAAGGTCCACTGGGAGATACCCTGTAGGAACGTTCTCGAAACTCTACTCAAAAATCCTATGCGAATTCCATTTCCCTTGAATGCTGGAAACGNTANCTCCCCGGCATGACAGAGCACCGTATTGCAGTTCTTCCCGGTGACGGGATTGGCCCTGAAGTCATGGACGAGGCACTCAANNTCCTTNGGGGNATNGNAGAAAAATACAGTCTGNAGATCGTTTGTCNGGAGTTTGCAGTNGGAGGTGCNGCTCTTGATGCTACAGCGAATNCCACNCCCNTGCCNNANGAAACNCTCNAAGGNTGTGAGAATGCATCAGCTATCNTGTTTGGNTCGGTGGGTGGNCCNAAGTGGGAGAGCTCTTCCGCCTGACATTCAACCCGAAAGNGGCGCCCTTCTGCCNCTCAGAAAGCACTTTGGGCTCTTTGCGAATCTGAGGCCNGGGGTGTGTCATCCGGCCTTGATCGACGCNTCNCCNGTNAAGAACAACCTGATCCCAGATGGGTTCGATGTTCTTTGTGTGCGTGAGCTCACGGGAGGGATCTATTTTGGGAGCCCAAAGGAGCGGCGTGAAGAAGACGGTGAGGAGATAGCGGTGGATACCATGGTTTATCGTACCGGTGAAGTTGAGCGTATCGCACGGGTGGCTTTCCAAGCTGCGATGGTTAGAGATAAGCGGGTCTGTTCAGTAGATAAGGCCAACGTGCTTCAGAATTCGATGTTGTGGCGAGAGACGATGGTTCGAGTGGCGAAGGATTACCCGGAGGTTCAACTCTCTCATCTCTATGTAGACAATGCCGCGATGCAGTTGATTCGCTACGCTCCCGACTACGATGTCATAGTGACGGGAAATCTCTTTGGTGATATCTTGTCCGATGAAATGGCAATGATTTCGGGTTCGCTTGGCATGTTGCCCAGCGCGAGCCTTGGGTCTCCAGATGCTGAAGGATTGAATTTTGGGCTCTACGAGCCGAGTGGTGGATCGGCGCCTGATATTGCAGGTCAGGGCATAGCCAATCCAATCGCTCAAATACTCTCCTTGGCGATGCTTCTTCGTTATTCCTTGGGAGAGCACGCTGCAGCCGATTCCGTGGATAAGGCGGTGGAAGAAGCTATCGCTGCGGGCTACCGGACCGGGGATATCTACAGCGGGTCGGAGAACGAGAAGCTTGTAAACACCAGTGATATGGGTAGCGCCATCTTGGAACGGCTGTAATCTGGTGATATGGTCCCCGCTGCATCTACAGGGTTCTAAGGGATGAGAGGTCTTTAAATTCAGGGCCCACAAATTGTTGGGCCGTGCTTGCGGCAGGGATTAAGCGTGGTCACGGGTGAGATCCCGACGAGACCTTCGGAGGAGGTTCAAACGATATGTTTAAGAAAACTAAACTATCTACTAGCCAATAATAATCTAATTGGGTATCCTAACCCTAGGTCCCCTGCCCTTTTTTACCTTCACCCGAAAATATGCCATGGCCGCTGGAACTGAACATACCCAACACCTCCGTCTGAGAGAAACTCAGATGAGCTTGAGAGACGAGCTTCCAACGCCTCCTGCGGGCGAAGATTTCGAGGGGCAGCTACGGGAAGCACAGCAGCAGTTGGAAGTGCTGCAGCAGCAGAGAGAGCAACTTGAGCAGCAAAAGTGCGAAATGGATGAGTTGAACCGCCGAAAGGAAGAGTTCCTCAGCGGTCAGATTGAAATCACAGAGCGGCTTTCAACCTCTCTTACCTCAATCGATAGAGAGCTTTTTGAGTTGCGGCAGGAGTTGGAGGATCTCGAGCAGACTCGGCAATCCTTTGCAGCCCACCTTACTCGAATAGAAAAGGTGGAGCCTGAAGGTTGGCAGCGGGATGCCTTTAATGGAGAGCTTACCCGTGCACTGTCCATGCTCGACCAGGCGGAGGAGGAGTTTGATAGTGCTGTAGCTCACTTTTCTGGAGGAAGGGCTGGAGGTGTCTTTGGTTCTCTCTCTTCAGGCCACAAGTCGAGACTGGGTGAAAGCTTTGGTACGAGTTTGAAGGCAGGTTTTGCTTACAATCTTCCACTCCTGCTTCTGGGTGTTCTCGCCCTTATCATCATGCTCTACAAGTAAATGGGCTTCTTTCGCAAAAAACCGAAGACTGGGGCCTCGCTGGGCGCAAGAGAGGAAAAGCTTTTGGCCCGGATCAGTGAGTTGGAGGAGTTTATTGAGGGTGCTCCGGAGCGGATAAGAATCAAGATGGAGAAGGAGATTTCAACGATGCCACCTCCCGATGACCTCGACGACCGGCGGCGCGAACATAAGTTCTATTCCAGATTGAGTCGTGGTGAGATTCGCAACGAGCACCGCTATCAAACTAGGAGCGCGTTCGTCTTCCTCCTACTCGTTATCGGAATACTTGCCCTCACGGTGTGGATCTATTCAGTGCTTCAGGCCGTCTAGGCACCTGATTGCGGAGCCTCAGAACGGCGTGCGAGGTGTTCTCTGGAAAATTTACCTTTAATCTGGAGAGTAACTCCCGAAGATCTCGTCTGTGAGCGAAATTCAATCCGGGTCCTCTGAGATCGACGTCAGATATACGGCGAACCTTGCGAGGTTAAGGCTTACGGATCAGGAGGTTACTCGTTTCCAGCAGCAGTTTGGAGATATCATGAGATTGGTTGATACTCTGACGGAGTTGAATGTTGAGGGTGTAGAGCCGACAGCCCACCCTGCTCCCGTGCTAGATGTTATGAGGGAAGATGAGGCGGAAGCGAACCTCACGAAAGATCGTGTCCTTGAAAATGCACCTGATAGCGCGTTAAACCAGATCAGAGTTCCCAAGGTCGTTGATGCCTGAAATCGCCTTGTGAATCTTGCCAGCTACAGTGTCGCAGAATTGCGCAGAATGCTTCTCGATGGCGAGACGACCTCACGGGAAATTGTTGAATCGGTAGCAACAGCAATCTCTGCTCAAGACGATATCATTGGAGGATACCTCAGTGCGGATTTTGAGCGGGCTGTCATAGAAGCAGAAGCAGCAGATCTTTCCCTTCCACTCGGGGGTATACCCATCGCGCTGAAGGATAATATCAACGCTTTGGACCACCCCTGTAGTTGTGGGTCTCGTTTTCTCGAAAGCGGCTATACCGCGCCTTACGATGCTACCGTGTCCGCCATGCTGAAGCAGGCTGGAGCTGTGCTCTATGGTCGCACAAATCTCGATGAGTTTGCCATGGGCTCTTCGACTGAGAATTCTGCATTGAAGCAAACCCGGAACCCTCATGATACAAGTCGAATTCCGGGAGGCTCGTCAGGTGGCTCCGCAGCAGTAGTTGCCGCGGATATGGCGGTTGCCGCCCTCGGCTCTGATACCGGAGGTTCAATTCGACAGCCTGCCAGTCATTGTGGCGTTGTTGGACTGAAGCCCTCATATGGGCGCGTTTCGCGCTATGGACTCGTAGCTTTCGCCTCGTCATTGGATCAGATTGGTCCCGTTACCAAGACGGTGGAAGATGCAGCTCTCGTGCTTCAAGCCATTGCGGGTGACGATCCCAGGGATTCGACCTGCCTCCCTGCTGAGGTGCCTGACTACGCTCGCAGTCTCGATAAGGGAATTGCAGGGATGCGTATTGGACTTCCACGCGAATTTTTTGCGGATCAAGCCCTGGATCCGGGTGTGCGTTCAAAAGTAGAGAAGGCCATCGGCCTGCTCGAGAATCAGGGTGCAGAATTGGTGGAAATCTCTCTCCCTTCTACCGAATACGCGGTCGCTGTTTATTATATTCTCGCACCCGCCGAGGCGTCGTCGAATCTCAGCCGCTATGATGGTGTTAGATACGGTAAGCGTATCGATAATGGAGATGGTATTGTTCCAATGTATCGTGAGACCCGGGCGGAGGGATTTGGTCCAGAAGTGAAGCGTCGCATTATCCTTGGCACCTATGTCCTCAGTTCAGGTTACAGCGGGAAGTATTACCTTAAAGCCCAGAAGGCGCGCACCCTGATCCAAAAGGAATACCAGGAGGCGTTCAAGGATGTCGATGTGATTATGGGACCTGTAAGCCCCACCCCCGCGAGGAAGATCGGGGAACATTCCGACTCTCCCCTGGAGGACTATCTCGCCGATGTATATACGATCAGTGCTAACCTTGCAGGCGTTTGCGGATTAAGTGTCCCGTGTGGGACGGTGGATTTTGAAGGAAGCGTACTCCCGGTCGGACTGCAGATTCTTGGGCCTCATCTCGCAGAGCCGCAGATACTGCGAGCCGGCAGAGCGTGGGAGAAGATAAGGGATTCCAGTTAGACTATAATTCGGGGCCTCGATCCCGTTCTTCACCGGCAACCTCAAGCGCTGCAATGGCAGACATTAGCTGGTCTGCAATCCGCTGATAGCTCTCTCGCGATTTTTCCTTTAGGTCGTCCGGATCGAATACCACCGGATCTCCGATAATCACCTGAATCCTGTGTGGGCGGAAGCGGCCTCCCTTGGGCCACGACTCGTAGGCGCCAAAAATTCGTATCGGTTGAACGGGAACCCCGCTTTTAGCCACCAACATTCCGATTCCCGCCTTGGCTCTGGTGAGTTCGCCGTTTTCGCTCCGTGTGCCTTCCGGGAACATCAGGACGCGTTCGCCATGCCGCAGCTTTTTAAGAATCGATTTCATGCTTTGGAGATCCGCATGATCTCGGTCGATCGGGAAGGCATTTAATCTAGGGTAAAGCCATCCGCCAAACTTCCGGAACAGGGTCTTTCGTGCGAGAAAAGCAACCGAAGTCTCATAGGCGGTCGCGACGACCGGAGGATCGAGATAGCTGGTGTGATTAGCGGCAATAATAGCTCCTCCCTGGTGAATACGTTTATCGGCCCCAATGACTTCAACTGCCCCCCCAGTCGCTGAAAAAGTTGAACGCGCAAACGCTCTTGCTATCCAGTAGAGTGTTTTCATCCCTCTACGTCTTGGGAATTCCTGGTAAACCAACCGAGCTCCCGCAAGTTGCTCAGTGAGTGCTCGACGACTTCGTCGATGGTCAGCTGGGAACTGTCAATGACCACGGCCCCATCTGGCACGACCAATGGTGCTGTTTTTCTGGATCGGTCAAGCCGGTCGCGTTCACTAACGGAATCAGTGAGTCCCTCAGCAGCCCTACGCTCGCTACGGACTGACTCCGAGGCTTCGATGTAAATCTTGTAGGGGGTTTCGGGAAAGACGACCGATCCAATGTCCCGCCCTTCCATGACGAGATCACTTTGCTTGAGTAGGCTGCGTTGAAGGTCCACCAGTTGCAGCCTGACCTCCGGAATCGCCGCTACTCCAGAAACCGAGGCGTTGACCGTCTCGGACCGGAGGGCTTCCCCCGGATGCTCTCCGCTCACCAGAATTCGGGAGACTCCGCCTTCCACGGTGCAGGATAGTTCCAAACCTCTGAGAATGCCCAAGACCTCATCGGCACTTGATGGGTTCGCTCCATGTTGAAGAACGGATAGAGTGACAGCCCGATACATCTCCCCCGAGTTCACCATTGTGAGCCCAAGGGTTTGCGCAAGAACCTTGGCGACGGTGCTTTTACCTGATGCTGCTGGGCCATCGATGGCAATTGCGTCGAATGGTGTAGGTCGATTTGCCATAGGCTATTGCACTTTGATACCGCAGACTCTGCTGAAGTCCTGCTCGAACCCAGGATAAGAAGTCGCAATACATTCCGTGTTCCGGATGAAGGTGTCTCCCTCAGCAAATAAGCCAGCAATACTGAATGCCATTGCGATCCGGTGATCTCCAAAGCAATCCAAGCTCGCACCGTGAAGGTTTGCTCCCCCATTGATGGTCATTCCGTCTTCATGCTCAGTTACATTTGCACCCATCGCCTGAAGATTTTCTACGACGGTTCGAATTCGGTCACTTTCCTTAACCCGCAATTCCGCCGCATCCCTGATAGAGGTGGTGCCTTGTGCAAGGGCGCCTGCAACCGCGATGATAGGAATTTCGTCGATGAGGTTCGGGATTTCTCCTCCAGAAATTTCGGTCCCCTGAAGTTCGCTTGCATAAACCGCGAGATCGCCTGCCGGTTCCCCTCCTCCCGTGTGAGTAACAGACTGGTTAATCCGCGCACCCATTCTGAGAAGAACTTGAAGAACCGCGGTTCTTGTTGGGTTTAAACCCACCCCCCTGACTGTGAGGTGCGAGTTTTTCTTGGCAGCCGCAGCGACCAGCCAGAACGCCGCGCTTGAAATATCGCCTGGGATATCCAAATCGCGCGCTTCAGGGGTCTGGCCCCCTTCGATGCTGATTTCATTACCTTCGCGCCTGACTCCGATGCCGAATTCGGTGAGCATCCGTTCGGTATGATCTCTCGTGGTCGCGGGTTGTTCTACGGTCGTCGTTCCCTTCGCAAATAGTCCTGCAAGCAGGACGGCACTTTTTACCTGTGCACTCGCCACTGGCATGACGTAGCGGATAGGTTCCAGCGAGCGTCCCTGAAAGATTAGTGGAGCATGCCCTTCTCTTTCTCCAGCCGACCTTACGTGACCACCCATATCCTCAAGGGGTTTGATGATTCTCCCCATCGGACGAGAGCAAAGAGAGCTGTCACCGGTGAGAGTACTTTCAAAATTCTGACCTGCGAGAATGCCGGCGAGCAGACGCATGCCCGTCCCTGAATTGCCACAGTCGATTGCAGTGGGCGGACTGGAAAGGCTCATCGAAGTGCCATCTATTATGATCTCGGTTGGGCCATGATCATTAGCCTCGATATAGTCGCATTCCACCCCGAGACTCTCCATCGCCCTGAGGGTGTTGAGGCAATCTTCGCTAGGAAGGTAATTGCTAATCCGGCAGGGGCCATTTGCTAGACCGGCGATGATAGCCGCACGGTGCGAAATACTTTTGTCGCCGGGCACCGTAATTTCCGAAGAAAATCCGTCAACAGCCCTGACGGTAAGTGAATTGGACGAAATCATTGCTCTGCTCGATCAAGGGTTTCGCGTCTGATTCTACCATCCTTAAGGACCCTCAAGACTTCGGCCCGATCTTGCTTTGTGAGATCTTCGGCCATTTTGGAGAGAGTCAAGGCGGCGTTCCGCAAGGGATCGACAATCTGGGAGCGGTTCTGAAGGAGAATCTCTGCCCACATCGAGGGGTCTCCGGCGGCTACCCTGCTAGTATCGCGCAGACCTTGACCGGAAAAGCTGCCATCCTCGACATTCTTCAAAGCCGTGATCGCACATACCGTGGCAAGAACGTGTGGCAGGTGGCTGATACGTCCGACCAGTCGATCGTGCTCCTGCGCGGTCATTACAGAGGTGGATGCGCCCAGGCCCTTCCAGAATCTCTCGAGTTGCATCACCAGTTCCTTGGTCTGCCGATGTTCGTTTGTAAGAATGCAGGATGCCCCGACAAAGAGATTTGCATCTGCTGCCCGGAATCCTGTCTTTTCAGAGCCAGCCATCGGATGGCTGCCGATAAAGCTAATANCCTTAGAGTCCATGAGTCGCCCGAGCGTTTGATGGGGCCAGACTTTCACGCTGCCGACATCGGTCACACAGACGCCCTTTTTGAGGCCGGCCTTCAAGATGCTCCGACCCAGCTCTTCTAGGCTTTCAANCGGAACGGCAAGGATAACAAGATCAGCTTCTGCGACAGCTTCGGCGAGATTGTCTGTGACATCTTGCAATCCAGAAGTCCGGATTTCGTGCACCCGAGCAGCATTTCTACCCCAGAGAACTAAAGACTTGTCTGGGTGTTTCTCGCGTAACGCCAAAGCGATAGATCCACCCAGGACGCCCGGACCTAAGACTGCGATGCGGCAAAATTCAGACACTCGAGCATCAAGAAAACAGGGCCCGGTGACTCTGACAAGGCCTTCTGCAGCTCATCTGAGGGCTAAGGTGCAGTTTTCAGGGCACCCGAAACTTATGGTCTGGGTCGGGGTCNTTTGGATCACGCACCAAAGTGCCTGATGGAATAGCCCTGACGTCAACCGGATCATTCGTAAAGGGATTGAAAACAAAGCCTTCCTTGCCGGGGATGGGNACTGCAATCCTGTANTCCTGCCGTGGGGGAGGCTCTGAGACCGGATTTTGAGGATCAGGAGCCGGGTCGCCCGCGCTCGGTTCGCTCGAGATGCGGTCGCGAGACTCTTGGAGATCCGACTGCTGTCCAGAAGTGATGTCCTGCCCTGGAGCTGGATCAGGGTATCCTCCCCGGGCTCCATTGGGGTTCGGATAAGGATAGTAGCAGGAACTCATCAATGCGGCAATGAGGCCCAGCAGAAGAGGGGTGTGCTTATTCTTCATGGTAACGGACAGTGCTGAAGGCGGGAAAAACCGCACTTCGCTGTGGGGACATAATGCTTCCGCAATCCAAGGAGTCAAGTCGGGCTTGTTTCAAAGGATGGGAGTTCCCATCNCCGTCCTCGGGAATGGACCTCATTCCCTTGGGAAGAATTCAAAGATATAACTAATCGACATAGATGTTTCACAACCCGCTACCATTGNCCAGAGACGTTCCCTGCGCCAGGATCCATTCGACGGGTTGCTTTTACCGCCCGCGGTTGGAGATGGTGTCGATTATGCCCAACGTGGGAGTNTCATCGCCCGTAGCCGTAAAGCAATTGCAGTCTCAATCTCAATCTTCCATTCTTTTCAGGTCACATGCCCGAATCCCCCATCGAAACCAGAGGTATTATTCGGGAAATACGNTCCGAGCGGGTCAGTGTGGTGGAACTTATAAACGGCAAGCTTATCGTCGGACACCTACCGGGTCGCCTCGCGGATCTTGCCTCTTCGCTGGCTCCGGGAGTTCACGTGTGCTTGGAAATGACTCCGTTTGACTTTGAAAAGGGCCGGATTTCTGGCATCGCTAGACATCCCGATGAGTAGAAAACAGCACTTTATTCTTGGGACAGCGGGCCATATCGATCATGGGAAGTCCTCCCTTGTGAGGGCTCTTACTGGCACGAATCCTGATCGTCTGCCGGAAGAGCAGCGCAGGGGTGTGACAATTGAACTTGGATTCGCCCACCTCACGCTGCCAAATCCCGCAGAAGAAGGNGAGCTCTTGGAGATCGGAATCGTCGACGTTCCCGGTCATGCCGATTTTGTCAACAACATGGTCGCTGGCGTGGGCGGAATGGATGTGGCTCTTTTTGTGGTTGCTGCTGATGACGGGTGGATGCCCCAATCGGAAGAGCACCTTCATATTCTCACTTTTCTCGGAGTTGAAAGGGCAGTCGTCGCCCTCACCAAATCTGATCTCGCAGAGGATCTCGAATTCTCATTGGAGTTTGTGAAAGATGGCCTCAGTGGCACTATCTTGGAAAATGCTCCTGTCGTGCCCGTTTCGTCAACGACCGGCGATGGGGTTGATATTCTTCGTGAGGCCTTGGGGGCTCAGTTCGCTACCGCTCCTTCTCCTCCCGACTTNGGCAAGCCAGTTCTTCCAGTGGATAGGGCCTTCTCGGTGAAGGGAATAGGAACGGTGGTTACCGGCTCTCTGTCGGGGGGCTCCTTGGATGTTGGAGATCAGCTAACGCTTCANCCGTCCGGCTTCACCACCCATGTTCGCGCCATTCAAAATCATAGTGCGGCGGTCGAGCGAGCTGAGCCCGGCATGCGGACTGCCCTCAGCGTCCCAGATCTACCGGTTGGATCAAGGGAACGCCCGGGAGTTCGGAGAGGAACCCTTTTGACCGGCACGGAAGCTCCCCCACCACATGACAGCATTAACATTCAGGTAACAAGATTGGAGCGGCCTATTCCGGGTCAGCTTGGCACAAAGCGTGACCTTCCCACAGGAAGAAGAGTGAGGGTGCACCATGGATCAGGCATTATTGGCGCGCGCATCTTTCTCATCACTCAAAAGTCGTTGTCTCCCGGAGAGGTAACGCTCGCACAGCTCCGGCTGGATGAGCCACAGGCGATGATGGTTGGCGATCGCCTTGTCCTGCGCGACTGGTCCGGTGAGGCGACGCTTGGCGGTGGGGTGATTCTCGAAGCCGCCGCTAGTCGGAAAAAAATTGGCAGCGAGGAACAGATACGCTTTTTAAGAACGCGGGTTTCTGGCCTTGGGGATCTTTCCATTCTACTGGAGTCCGTGATCGAGCGAGACCGTCTGGTTGACCTCACCCACGAGACGTCACGCTTGAAGTTTTCAGAACAGCAGGTGGATGCCGTGGTTGAGGCAATGCTAGCTGCTGAAAGGATAGGTGAGGTTTCTTCTTACCTCTGCGATGTCTCCTGGTGGGAATCAATTATTGATCGGGCATGTAACTTGATCGGCGCTTATCATAAACGGAATACCGATCTCCCGGGGCTCTCGCTCGAGGATCTTCGAATGGACATCATTCAGCGCCTACCTGATCCGGAAATATTTGACGCGTTGATCGGGTGCCTCAAGAAACGTTCGGTATCACANCATGGCACCTATCTTGCCGAGGATTCCTTTACGCCCACTCTTGACGCTGAGGTGCGTCTAGCTGCCGACCATATCCAAGAGGCGTTGAGAAGTGAGCCGATGAACCCTCCGGGGCGGGCGGAGTTGTGTGAATGCGGGAATTCGAGGCGCGCACTCTCTTTTCTTATCAGGAGTGGTTCGGTCGTCGAGTTGAGCGATAAGGTTGTTATTTTTACCGAGGTTTACAAACAAGCATCTGAGCGGATTCTCGCTTTCTTGGGCCAACATGATCGAGCGACTGCCAGCGAACTTCGGCAGCATCTGGAAACCAGTCGCCGGGTGATCATGCCTCTCCTTGAAAGAATGGACGGTGAAGGGAAAACAAGGCGTGATGGAGATTTTCGGACTTTAGCCTGAGAGCGCGACTTTCTTCTGGATTGCGCTCCGATGTTTATTGAGCGTGCAGATGATGTGGCCTCNCCGAGAGATGGCTGAAGGGTGCTGTGACCAGCAACAAATGATCCGGACTCTTCAATCGAANATTAACCCCATCAGNATAAGTGTGAGACCACCAAAGAGAAACCCGACTGCAACGAATGGAGCACTAGAGTTTTCCTTTCGCCCTTCTCCCTCTTGTGTCTTGAAGCTGTGACAAACGAGAAAGCGCAGGCCNCCGAGACAGAGGGCGGTGGGNCCGGCATAGAAAGTCATGGAGGCTCGAATCAATGCATCAAATCCGTTGCTTGTGACCGAGTCGGGCCCCAGTCCATCGCGGAGAATCCANGCGAACGGTGCCACTCCCAGAACAGTGATAAGAAGTAGGGAGTCTATTAGAACGAGGATTACTTTGTGTGCTGAAGGATTCAATTGTAACGAATTGGAAAGGCCGACAGAGGCGACTCGTTCATCTCAGTAAAAGGCGGTGAATTGTGGGGCTGAGATTGAACCCCCGGTATTAAACCATCACGTAATTCGGTGGTTAGCGGTTTTATTCCAACGATCCAACTGNTTTTTTCACGATCANCGACACATTGGATTGTAGANGATTCCTGACGGTTTTTCACTGGATCAGGTCTCGTCTGATCACTCGCAAAACAATTTGCACTTTTTTGAAAATTGCTTCAGGGCAGCTCGGTTGGATCAGTAACAGGCAGTTAGTCGTAGGAGTGAGATCCAAGGTTCTGCATAACAAAAATACTCTAGACCCAAGGCTTTAGCGATCTCACTCCTGCGATGAAGCTGCCTCCTTTATTTTGTTGGTTAGCCTTGCAGTAAAACGGATATAGGGTGAGAACGCATCNCTTTCATGACCTTGTCTGCATCGCGTCTCAAGATTGCTCTCTTATCGTCANTTGGATGGGGTTTGACCTTGGTTGCTACNGCTGTCGCCCAGGAAGAAGAGGTCGGGAAAGGGGCGGAAGATACGGATTACCGCTTCAATGGACGAATCAGCCGGAATGTGCTCGAGAACTATCTCTCTCGGAGTGCCACCGTTGCATCTCTGCTTCATNTGACCTCTGAGGATGACCTGCGAATGATGCGAAACACNGGAGTCAAGTTTGCCGGCCGAGTGATCTGGATGTGGGGCAACGAATCAAGGATCGATGAATTGATTGATCGGGCCCAGCCATTTGTAAAGAAGTTGCATGATATGGATCCTGATCTTGTTNTGCAGGGAGCAATCTTCGAAGTGGTTACCCCTGATGTCGAAAAGATCGCAATCCCGGAGGAGGTGTTCCAGGAGTTTGGTTTGCCGGTAGAGGCAAGAAACTTCCAATACAAAAAAATGCTCTACCGATTCCGGCATCGCCATAACCATTGGTATAAGAACGCCTCAGTCCCTGATATGAGCCGTCTGGAGACTAGGATGTGGTTCTTTTATGTCGCGACACGCTGGATAGATCTGGGCTTGGAGGGAATCCATATCGGGCAGGTGGCGCTTATGGATGATTGGGACCGTGACCACCGTCACTGGCGCGATCTGCTATCACGTATCCGAGCATTTGCCCGGTTGAATGCTCGTCGTCACTTGGTCCTCATCGATGCTCACGTTCCCGGTGGCGGTATCGTGCATGATGGGAATCTCATGTTTGATTTTCACTCGTTTCCCTGTCGCCCCAAGGCGGTTGAGGGGAAGCCGTATGAGGCCATCTTGGAAAAGGGCTACAGCGATGCGATTTATGGCCGAAGCAAGGGTGGTGTAACGCCNAGTGGATGGGTGTGCACCTCCCTTCCTTATATTGTGGAAATCGACAACTTCGGGCCTTCTGACCATCCTGGAGAATACCGATCTGGTGAACCAATCCATGTCTGGGGATGGGATGAAATCAATTGGTTCATNANGCAGNCCGAAANTTANCGCAATGNGTGGCTACGTTATGCATACCGCTGGGTCCGTGAAAATGATCCCAATGGATTNTTTCAGATGCCGTTGCGCCGGTTTGAGCACTACACGGCTAGCATGAATCCTCCCAAAGGCAAGAGGCAGGAGGAGACAATCAAGGCGATCTGGGCTGGCCTGGGTAAAAATCCTTAAGGGCACTCCTGATTTTCGGTCTCGATGGAATATCTCCTTACATCCCCTCTTCTCGACCTCGTGGTTTTAACGGTTTTGATGTTCATCTTCGCGAGGCATGAGGCTGAATGGGAGCCAGGGGGCTCGCGATCTGCGATGTTCTTNACGTTANTGAATCCCAAAGTTGCGATCATTTTTTGGCCGCAATGTGTAGCCTGCAGGGTTCTTGTTGGAGGCGATTTTATTCCGCCCGTCCTCGCTTTNTTGATTCTCGTTCTGCCTCTCGCGCCCCTGCTCTTTCGCTTCTGTTATGTCCCGTGGCGCAAAGCCTTCCTAATTGCCGGATCAATGGGTGTCTACATGGCTTTGATTACGATCGCTTTGCGTAATCTCGACTAAGGAGCCAGTCAGGCGTGGTTAAGCTGGTGACAATCGCTACGCTGTCGCCAGTTGCAATTCTGGNGTCTTACCGAACGACAAGCATCCGCCATNAAGAACACACTGCGCTCACCACTTAGACCTTTAAGCGAAGAACCAAGAGGAGCGGAGCATCCGGCGGAATCTCCCCTGAGGATTCGTCAACATGATAGTTGGAACCTAGCCGAAATGCGACGCTATCTGCACTGCAAGGAGTGCTGGATCGAGCTCGCCTTCCCCTGTCTGCTGTGCAGCGGAAACCGCGGTCGAGGCAGCTTCAATCTGCTCCACGCTATATCCCAACGAGCGGCCGATCTCTGAAAGAAGTTGTGTCTCGGCGTCATCGGCTTTGCCGTCAGCCCAGACTGCAGAGGCCATAAACACGAGNAATAGAGCACGTTTGAAAGGGTCAGTGGGCAGAGAGGTTTCCGCGGCCTCAGGAGTATCGAGGATACTGTTTATGTCCCCCTCCCCGATTCCGAGTCGGGAGGCGATATCCCGCAGNAGGGAAAGCTCNNTCTCATCNANATTGCCGTCGGCCNTCATNATGGCNACGGCTTTGGNNAGCATNGTTTCCGCNTCNACGGTTTCTGGTGATTTAAANTCTCCCATAANNAAATNGGTNCTTNCNNNNCTGNTNTAAGGCNGCNAGACCGACGTGCCAAGGCAAGAATTAANGCAGGAGANAGAANTANTGCCCCANTNANGTGTATNGNCGNNTNGTTAANCAGTATTTGANTCTTGGAACGAGGNCNCNNAATCCGTTAGACCTTTTCNATGAGAAGAGCTTTGTTTGTTATTCTTCTAGTCGCTCTGAACGGGTGTGGCGAGAAAGAGAAGGCTGCGGANAGTGGAAATGNTGGTNNAGCCAGATCCGAATCAGCTCCAGAGANTNCCAAGGTTATTGTCGAGCAGAAGACCCTNGCTGAGTTTATCAAAAACAAGCGGGTATATATCGATACGGGTTCGGAGACTGGTTTCGGACAGTTTTACGGCGACGGAACATGGCAGGTAGGTTCCATTATTGACGGGGTAGCTACCACCTCGGGAGGCGGTGATGAAAAGGGCAGGTATGAGGTCGACGAGTTGACCGTGACTCTGATGTCAGAGGATGGAGGAGAGGATCTCTTGGATTTCTCTTCTTCGGAGCCAGTCGCGAATGACAAACTCACGATCACCAAGGAAACAGGAGATCAGGAAATTGTCACCATCATCAAAATTGAGGAAGCAGGAATCGTCCAAGTGGAATCTTCTGATTCAATCGATAAGAAAGATAAAGATTTCAGTTTGGAGCAACCGGGCCTCAATGCTGCGGATATCGCGATTGCTTTCATCTTGGGTGGGGACGCCACCTCTTTGCAGGCCTACCTGGATAAAGGGGGGGATGTAAACGGCGAGGATAAAGATGGAAACAGCCTCCTTCAAGTGACGGCGACCTTTGGTCGCTCCGAGATTGCCAAGATCCTGATTGCGGCCGAAGCTGACCTTGATTGCAAGAACAAGGACGGCTCCACCCCTCTGATGACGGCCGCCTTCTTGGGTGAGGTGGAAGTCGTCAAGCTTCTCGTGGAGGCAGGGGCTGATGCTTCGCTCCGCAGTAACGACAATACTACTGCCCTCGAAGCGGCCGAGCTTTCATGGGCCGAGGCGAAGGGAATTATCGAATTTCTGAATGCCCTTATCTTTGTGCCGACTGGACAGCCCCTCGACATGGAGGAAGTCAAGGCTGGGAGAATCGCGGCAGCTGACATCCTCAAAGGTGTCGGAGATTAACGGGCCCCTCGACGGCACAAAAAGCGGATTGCCCACTCCATCTCCGGAGCCGGCAATCCGCTTGGTAAAAAGAGCGGGCGTGCACTCCGGGGCTTGAGCCGGCGGAGGTTCCCTCTAGTTATCCTTACTTGGCGCTCTCAGCGGCACAGCAAGATCCATCGGAGCCGCAGCAGGAGGCAGCAGTGCTCGCACAGGAGCTGAAGGAAAATGCGGCCATTGAGACAGCTCCGACAAGGACAAGGACTTTAGCAATACGCTTCATAAGGCCTGAAGTCCTAGCCTTTCTATTCCCTGGAGGCAATCGCAAACCGAACTCATCTGATCGCTTGCAGAGTGGCGAATTACCCTCTCTTGAAAGCGCACCCATACGACTGCTAGAGAGAAATCATAAATTACTCATGATCAGTGTGTAGTGCTGATAAATCGGCTTCTCTGGAAGATGGCAGAAGTTCGAGTATTCGCCAAAAGCCCTGTTAATTAAAACACGCCAGAAGATACAGAAACGAACAGGCAAAAACCCGCAATACAAGGAACAGGCGATAGATTCTGAATCTAATAATCTTTTCCAGAAGGAAATTGGCCGCTGTTGGCCCTCGGTTCCGAATTTCCACTCGAGCCATCTCCTGCGGTCCGGAAGGTATCAACAGGAACTCTCGTTTATAGCACTCATTAAGGAGCGCGGGGTTAATGCCGGCCGGATCTTAGAACAAGCAGCTCCCGACTCAGTCTATCGCCCGCTTCTTAGCGCCAGAATTGTTCGGACCCGACAGACGGTAGAGATGTTTTGCCGTTCGAACGATAAATGCGCTGCCGTCTACGGCTGGCGTGGCCATCAGTTGCTCTTCAGCTAGCACATTCGTGCTGACGATATTGAAGGTTTTGCTCGCAGAGATCACGGTGCATTGAGAATCTTCGCTGAAGAGATAAATCAGTCCGTTGGCATAAATGAGCGATGCGGAATAGGCGCCCTTCAGCCGATTTTGCCAGAACACTTTTCCGGTTTGGCCTTCAAGGCAGGTCGCGATTCCATTCCTAGTGACGACAAAAAGAAGGCCGTTAACGAATAGCGGTGAAGCCCTTTCCGGCATGCGCTTGGTCTCACGCCACACGATATGGGAATCGGTAACATCACCGACCCCATCAGGTCGGATTGCCCAGAGTTCCGGGTCGTCCCGATCAATCAGGGCAAACAGAAGACCATCGCCGTAGACCGGCCGGGGTGCAATTGACCAACCGCGATGTCTCATTTTCCATAATTCCGTTCCAGTGGCCGGATCATAGGAAAAGAGCCCCCTGCCCCCGACCCCGACGAGTTGGGTCTTCTTGCCACGTGGAATCAGGACAGGCATTCCATAGGCTTTTCGGTGATGAACCGGGATCGCGCTGTAGTCAATAGAGCGATCGGTTTTCCATGCGGTCTCACCAGTTAGTTTATGGAGCGCAATCACGTATTGCACATCTCTTCCATCGACGTGAAAGACAAGGTAGTCGCCCACCATGGTCAGAGAGCTTGCCGGCCCAGCGCCTCTCTCGTGATCACACTTCAGGTCTCGTCTCTTCCAGAGAACGGCTCCAGTGCGCGTATCAATGCATGCCGTTCCATAGGTGCCATAGTGGACGTAAACCCTGCCTTCCTCAATGGCGCAGGTCGGGGTCGCATAAGTGTTGGCGGACGTGATTAACATCGCAGAAGTCACATCAAAGACATGGATGTCATGGATGATCTTGCCGGTATCCTTATCGACGCAGACGGCGAAGAGCTTTCCCCCGTCCTTGGTGGCGGTTGTAATCCAGACTTGGTTACCCCAGACCACTGGGGAGGACCACCCTCGGTCATGAATCTGGGTTTTCCATGTGATGTCGCTTTCCTTCCATTCCACTGGCAGATTTTTTGAGTCGCTATGGCCGTTTCCGGAAGGGCCTCGGAATTGCCACCAGCTGTCTTCTTCGGCATGTAGGCCTACGGATCCCGTAAAAACACTAAGGAGCACGCATAATCCCCCGGCTCTGCGCATTATGATTTTCACGGGAAAGATATACAGGAATTAGCAATGGTGCTCCAAGCCTGAACGACTGCTGGCGTGTCTCCTTGCTTCTGGGAGGGTGGTCATGCTACCCCCATGAACCATGAAGGCGGTTTTCATAGTTGTCGGGATGGCCGTACTTGCGGGGAATTCGCTCCTTTCGGCCGCGCCACAGGGCTCTGATCGAGATCCGATTACTGTGCCTCTTTGGCCGGACGGCAAGGCCCCGAATGGGGACCACTCCTTCGACAGCAAGAACGCGACGATTACAGTCCATAGGCCATCGGAATCCAACGGCGTCGCTATTGTTATCTGTCCGGGAGGTGGCTACGGAGCACTCATGATGGAGCCAGAGGGTCACAGAATTGCACGCTGGCTGAAAGGCTTCGGTATTACTGGAGTCGTGTTGCGCTATCGCCTTCCACGTGGGCGTTCGTCTGTTCCTCTTCTGGATGTCCAACGGGCCTTGAGAGTGGTTCGATCCCGCGGTGCTAGAGAATGGGACTGTGACCCAAGCCGGGTTGGGGTGATGGGCTTTTCCGCCGGGGGGCATCTGGCCTCAACTGCAGTCACTCATTTTGACGGAGGAACCCCAGAGGCGGCTTCACTGGTCGAACGTGTAAGTTCTCGACCGGACTTCGGCATTCTTATCTATCCCGTGATCACCATGGGGACGGGAACTCACGGCGGATCTCGCCGTAACCTCCTAGGAGCTAGCCCGTCTGCGGATGCAGTTGAGTTCTATTCTAACGAGAAGCAGGTAAATCAAGACACCCCGCCTTGCTATCTTGCCCATGCCAAGGATGACGGACCGGTGCCACCGATTAACAGTCGTCTCTTTCATGAGGCGCTCAGGTCTAACGGCGTCGAATCTGAGTATCTTGAGCTGCCGAGTGGAGGACACGGCTTAAATGGTTACAAGGGGCCGATGTGGGAGGCGTGGCAGAAAGGGGTCCTCGCTTGGATGCGCAGGATAAAGGTTCTTGGCCGGCTTTGAGAGTCTAAGTGCGACGCGCTGTGAAGGGGCTGTCCCCTGCCTCCTGCGCTTCCTTTTTGTGAGACATTCTGGTAAGCAAATCGAGGACTTCTTGCATTTCGGCCCCGATCGCGGCTTTTCACAAAGACACCAAGGAACATAGCCTGAAGATTGTAGGCGGCATCCACCACTAAAACTAGTAATATGCTTATACCCCGGATTTTCCTCACCGTCATACCCCTGTCGGGTTTCCTCATGCTCCCGTCCGTCGGGAATGACACCGCCTTTGGGGGAACGGCGGCAAGTCCCTATCCAGTGCACACCAAGGAGGTTCGCATGGTCTCAGAGCACATCACGATCCGTAGCGAGGCCTCAAGCAGCTCATGGCTCTACGTCTGCGACTTTGTCTTTGAGAACATGTCGAATGATCCGGTCACCATCATGATGGGCATGCCTTTCTTTACCATGGGTGACGAGGAGAATGGCGAGTTTAATGCTGTTTTGCCGACAGACGAACAAGCAATAGCTGCAGGGAAGCCACTCGTGTGGAAATTTACCGCGGCGGTCGACGGAAAAGCTGTTCGAGTGACGGAAGGGAAGCCAACCGTCAATCCGGATCTGCTCGGCTCGGATTACAAGGTCGCCTACACGTGGCCTATGCACTTCCCTGGAGGAGCAACTCGAAAAGTCCGTAATACCTATAAACTGGCCTACACGAGTAGCGCCGGGGACAATTTTCTCGACTATATTCTGAAAACCGGCGGTCTGTGGCATGATGGAAAAATCGGGAGGTCGCAGCTTACCGTGATTCTCGATGATGAACGCTACATTCTTCCAGTCAGTGACAAGCCCCTTGACGCCACAATGGCTGGGACCATCGCCCCTAGCGGATACCAGGTAAGCAGCAAGGGAGAGCAGGTCGTTATTGAATGGGACCTCAAGAACTTCGCGCCTACCCACGATCTGCAGGTCGTCCTTCGGGACCGCGAACTTTTCATCATGGACGAGGTCGAGAGAAAGTCTCCGGCTGAAATGACGCGCTCGGAGCTAAGAAAACTCCGCAATTTCCCGTATGCGGCGCATGGCTACGTCTTCAAGGATCAATCCCTGAGGGACTACTACGCCACCCTCTGGTATCCCATGGAGAATCCAGATTTCAAGGAAGGTGANCTTTCCNAGCACTCCAAAGAGTTAATCTCCACNGTAAAACGCTTAGAGGNGAACCGTTAGTCNTCTCCGAGACGTNTACCAGNAAAACCNTGGCCAGCNCTTCGTNTGCGGNTCCTTGGCTCTCCTTGGGGAGTTCGCAGAGTGTCAAAAGCTGCATCAGCAGCTTNAATTAACCGACCGTGGGATTTATTGGCGAGCTGGCAANCGGGATTCCATTNAGTTATGAATGNAAGGANNCCTTTAATCTATACGGGTTACTGAAACCCATTTTGGTATAGCAGAGGAACACTCATTTTACTAAACTGGGAGGATNACAATGGANGTTCATCGGCTGCTANATTCCNCCANTGATGGGAGCCGTCTTCCAGGTTCAGGTCCGCAACGNTAATCCCTCGGNACNCCATTNTGGATACCGCTTTCTCAGGTAACTAACACCCTCAACATCGCCACCCTCTAAACCTATGAAANTCAACCTTCGATNCGGNATCCTGCTCCTNACACTTGGACTTACACCGCTCCTGCACGGAAGGCCTCTGATTACGGAGTTCATGGCCGATAATGATTCCAGTCTCACNGATGAGGATGGCGACTTCTCTGACTGGATCGAGATCCACAACCCCGATGACTCCCCGGTGAACCTCGAGGGNTGGTTTCTCACTGACNACGCAGCGGAGCTTTCGAAATGGGCTTTNCCATCGGTNACNCTNGANGCTGGAGCCTTTCTCGTCGTTTTCGCGTCNGGTAAAGANCGCAGNAATCCCGGGTCCGAGCTCCATACCAATTTNCAACTCAACGCTGGGGGTGAATATCTGGCGCTTCTGGAACCCGACGGAGTGACAGTGGCTAACGACTTTGGTCCCGAGTATCCNGAGCAGGATGAGGACCGGACCTATGGATTGCCCTTCGTTGGTGCGCCTCTGGTCGAGGAAGGCGCCAATGCCCTGATCTACATTCCGCGAAATGGTGGTCTTGGATCGAGCTGGACGGAGGCAGAGTTCGGTGGNTTTTTTGGNTGGTCGAGTGCAGAGACTGGCATCGGTTANGGGTTGCAGATTCCCGGNCTCACGGTTCGGGATGTTCATTCAACTGTTCAACTCTGGAGCCTNCAGCTTGCCGATGCGGCTCTCAATGGAAGTAATGTAGCCAGTGAGACTATCGTTGTGGCGCCGGTTTGTAATTTTCTTGATACCGGGGGTGACGGTAATTTTGGCAACAACCAGCCNTTTCCCGGCGGAGGNGGTGATGACTTTGTTGTTGAGGTAACTGGCACCATCATCGTGCCAACTTCGGGAACTTGGACCTTTGGGCTCAACTCGGATGATGGNGGACGGATTCGCGTCAATGGAACCGACGTGATGGTTGATCCCACCTTTCATGCAACTACCAACAATTTNGGCACAATCAATTTGAGTGCAGGCCCTCACACCATTGAGGCAATGTTCTGGGAGAGAGGAGGCGGGTCCGCAATGGAGTTATTTGCCGCCCGGGGCTCTTTTAACTCCTTCAATAGTAATTTCCGTCTGGTTGGCGACACCGAAAACGGCGGACTTCCTGTCTTCACCACACCAGATGGTTCCAGTGGTGGCGGATTGATTGCAACCGATATTTCGCAGAGGATGTTGGGGGTGAATCGAAGTGTCTATCTTCGGATCCCNTTCACCGTTGAAAATGTGGAGGATCTCGAGGCCCTGTCTCTTTCGATGCGCTACAACGATGGTTTCGTCGCCTATATTAACGGNGAGCGCGTGGCGAGCTCTAACGCAAGTGCGGGGACACCTTCCTGGAACGCGGGAGCCCTGTCCACCCGATCTGACCAAGCTGCCTTCGAGCCAGAGATTTTTAATGTGTCGGAAAGTGTCGGAGTCCTCAANGAGGGGAGCTCAAATGTGCTGGCGATCCACGGATTGAATAACACTATTTCNGATGATTCATTTTTAATCCTGCCNACTCTCTCCGGGGGTGGTCTNGGACAAGNCGANCCGTTTTATTTTGACGACCCGACCCCGGGCGGCATCAACGCGACACCAACAAGTCAGGGCAAGGTAGCAGATACAAAGTTTAACCCCGACCGGGGNTTTTATGATTCTCCTATCACGGTGGAAATCACCACCGATACTCCNGGTGCGACTATTCGCTACACAACCAATGGGGCGACCCCCACCGCTACNACAGGCACGGTCTACTCGGGCCCGATCCGTATCACAAGAACAACGACTCTCCGGGCCGCAGCCTTCAAACTAGGTCTCGATTCGACCAACGTGGATACCCAAACCTATCTCTTTACCGATGATATTATCCGACAGACCACCTCCACCCCGTCAGGCTGGCCAGGAGGCTCGGTCAACGGGCAGGTCTATCGTTATGGAATGAATACTGCAGTNGTGAATAGCGGGAATCCTGCCATTGGTGGAGTCAATCAGGTGAAAGAGGCTCTGGTCTCGATCCCAACCCTTTCGATCGTCCTCGACCAGGCAGGCCTGACCAGCTCAGCAACCGGTATTTACTCCAACCCTGGAAGCAGCGGGTATGCATGGGAGCGAGAAGCATCATTAGAGCTCATTCATCCTCCGGGATGGGTGGACCCTGATGGAAATGAAACCGGATTTCANACTGGTTGCGGGCTTCGGATTCGGGGAGGNTTCTCTCGTCGGACGCAGAATCCCAAGCACTCCTTCAGACTGTTTTTCCGNGGCGAATACGGCGCAGGACGGCTTAACTANAAGCTTTTTGGAGACGAGGGAGCGGAGGAGTTTGACAAGATCGATCTCCGGGGCCCTCAGAACTATTCCTGGGCACAAGGAGGAACNAGCNAAAACAGCTTCATCCGTGATACGTGGTCCCGNGACCTCCAGGGTGAGATGGGACACCCCTACAAGANGAGTCGTTGGTATCACCTGTATTTGAACGGGATTTACTGGGGAATGTGCGAGACCGACGAGCGAGCCGAGGCCAACTACGGAGAGATCTATTTTGGAGGAGATGAGGATGACTACGACGTGGTTAAGTCATTTGGCAGCGTGACCGACGGCAACCGTTCATCCTATGAGCGCCTCTGGCAGCAATGGCAGGCTGGNTTCTCAAGCAANTCAGCATACTACAATATTCAAGGCAGAAATTCCGATGGNAGTCTTAATCCAGCCATCGAGAAGCTGGTCGATGTAGATAACTTGATCGATTACATGATCATCACCTACTACACGGGTGATCGGGATGGACCTGGATCACGTTATACCCAGCCCAATCCAAATAACTATTTTGGCGTCTATAACCGGGTGTCGCCGGACGGCTACAAGTTCTTTGAACATGACAGCGAACACTCNCTCGGCACCGGGGAAAATAACATGGTTACGCCTTTCACAAGAAGCACCTCGCTGAACCAGTTCAACCCACATACACTCCATGAGCGCCTTGCGACTCAAAACNTGGAATATCGCACCAGATTTGCAGANAGAGTAGCGATGTATTGTTANAACGATGGCCTCTTAACCGATGCTGCGGGGATCGCGAGGGTCGATCGCAGAGCCGANTCCATCAATCAGGCTATCTATGCTCATTCCGCCCGNTGGGGAGATACNAACCGGAGCCATGCTGCGTGGCTCGGCGCGGTCCAAGGGGTCAGAAATTTTATCACGGGTCGAGTTCCCACCCTCATAAGCCAGCTCCGAGCAGTTGACTGGTATCCGGATGTCAATCCTCCAATCCTTGGACAGCATGGCGGAGAGATATCGAGTGGACGGCCTCTGCTGATCGAGGGCGGCCCGGGAACAATTTATTATACTATTAATGGAGACGACCCAAGGCGACCCGGTGGAGGGCTTAGCCCCGGAGCAAGTGTTTATGAGGGAAGCACTACAACGGAGAACCTCGTAAGTGCCGGATCGGTCTGGAAGTATCTTGACGATGGAAGTAATCAGGGAACGGCCTGGCGACAGCCCGATTTCGATGATGGTGCTTGGGAGTCCGGTCCCGCAGAGCTGGGATATGGTGACGGCAATGAGGTCACGACGTTGTCGTTCGGTCCGAATTCGAATGCCAAATATCCGACTACTTATTTTCGACGGACCTTCAACGCGACCGGAGTGGCTGACTTCTCCCGTCTGAATATTGGTCTCCGCCGAGATGATGGAGCGGTGATTTATCTCAATGGTGTCGAGGTTGCTCGCTCAGGAATGCCTGCAGGAGTGATCAACTATCTTACTAATGCCAATTCCGTTGCCGGCGGTGCGGACGAAACCACCTTTTTCAATCTCGAAGTTTCGGCTGACGCGCTGGTCGAAGGAGTAAACACCCTCGCCGTCGAGATCCACCAATTCAGTGGATCGTCGAGCGACATCAGCTTTGACCTGCGCTTGGACGGCACGAAAAGTTCCACCGAAAATCCACTCATTCTCTCCACGCCTGGCTCGGCTGTCATACGCGCTCGAGTCCGCAATGGAAACGAGTGGAGTCCTCTGACGGCTGCGACATTCCTCGTCGATACTGACCTCGCTGATGGCAGCAGCTTGACGATTTCCGAGATTCACTATCGCCCTTCCGCGCCCGGGGTTGCCGAGTCAAATGCAGGTTTCAACGAGAGAAGCGACTTTGAATTCATAGAGCTGCTTAATAGAGGGATTCGCCCTATCGATCTGGGGGGACTCGCCTTTACCACGGGAATCAATTTTGACTTCGATGAGGCTACGGCCGGCACCACCCTCCTTGCAGGAGAGCGAATGATACTTGTCAATAATCTCGCCGCCTTTCAATTCCGCTATGGAAACCGGTTGCAGGTTGCGGGAGAATACTCTGGAGACCTCGACAACGATGGAGAGCAGCTCGTAATTACCGATTCGGACGGAGAAGTTGTGCTGGAAGTCACATATAACGATGCAGACCCATGGCCAGCCAGTGCTGATGGTGAAGGATATTCACTTGTCCTCATGGCCCCTCGAAACGTCAGCAATGCCAATTCCCCTACCGTGTGGAGATCAAGTGCTGAAAACAACGGGAATCCGGGTGGGAGTGATGCGACAAGTTACACTCAGTGGAGAGTGGCAGCAGGCATTTCGGATGACTCGGCGGACCCCGATGGTGATGGCCTTACTAATCTAATGGAATATGTGCTCGGGAGTAACCCGTTGAACCACTCGGATCGAGCGGCTCCACAACCGTCAATCCGGGAGCTGGAGGTTGATGGAGTGACGCAGCCTTTCCTTACAATAGAGGTGCGCCGTCGGATCGGTGCTGAAGATCTCGTGATTGAACCCGAATACAGCGAAGATTTACTCTCGTGGTCGGGTGGTGAGGAGAACATTACTCTGATGAGTGTCTCGAACAACGGAGATGGTAGCGAGACATTGGTATTCCGGGGGACGTCACCCATGTCAGACAACCCCACACTTTATGTAAGAAGTCGATTCACGCTTTCTCCTTAACTATAGCAGGATCCCCTGCCTGCCGGCCTCCCACAATGCTAGGCCTCGAATTTAGGGGTTCGCACCCAACAATCGGCTGATGGCCCTGAGGCGTTACCCGCTTTTACCGCATGTTGAAACTTTGTTCCTTGGGCGCATCTGTCCTTATCCTGACCTGCTGCATTTTCACTACCGT